>VEQU01000096.1 GCA_018883075.1 Mycobacterium sp. | reverse complement strand
ACCCTGCACTGTGTGAACGTCGCCGAGGCGGGTAACTCCAAGCGCGCGCCGTGGAATGCCAACGCCTACTGGAACGTGGGTTCCTGGATCCTGTTCGTGGAGCAGCCCGACGCGATTCTGTGCAACGACGGCGCCTCGGTGCCGGGGCGCAACAACTACTCCTGGGACGCGACCGATCTCGACGGCTACGCCAGCATCTTCAGCAGCGGCGCCTGCGACGCCGAAGCGCAGAGCCTGGCCATCCCGTTCACGCTGACCAAGACCGGCGAGGCGCCGCGGATGCCCGATGCACCGATCTACGACGAGCCCTACGTCGTCGAGATTCCTCCGCCGTACGTTCCGCCGGCGGAGGCCCCCGCCGCGGCCGAGGCGCCCGCCGCCGGCCCGATGCCGGCCGAATCGGATCCGGCGATCGTCGCCACGCCGAATGCGATTCCGAACGAGAGCCAGCCGCTGACCGAGGCGATCGTCGCCGAGCCGGGCTTCAACCGCTAGCCGAACCCCTCGCCGAACCGCCAGCCGCTCAGACGCACTCGAGCAGCGCGTCGGAGACCTCGCCGACCGACCCCACGGTGGCGTAGGCGCGCAGCCGCCCCTCTGTCGCTCCCGCGGTGGCGCAGACGATCCCGCACCGGCCGGCGTCGACCCGCCGGGCGATCACCGGGGACCGCTCCAGCAGTCCGAGTCCGGTCTCGACGATGTGGGCGGAGGTGACCGTCTCCAGGGAGTCGGCCCGCGCCCCGCGGCGGACGATGGACCCCATGGCCTGCTCGGCCATCGTGCGGGCCGCGCCCTCGGGCAGATCGGCCTCATTCCAGGCCCGCATCGCCGTGCGCATTGCGCTGCAGTCGGCGTGACCGAGAACCACGATCAGCGGCACCTGCAGGGTCTCCACGGCATACTCGAGCGAGGCGATCACGCCCGAGTCGACCATGTGGCCCCAGGTGCTGACCTCGATCAGGGAACCCCAGCTCTGGCCGAACACCATCTCGCTGGCCAGACCGGCGTCGGCACAGCGGAACACGGCCGCGACGGGACGTTGTTCGGTGAGCCCGCCGCGGTGACCGCGCACCGGGACGAAGAACCGCTCGTTGCCGGCACGCAGGCGCTGCCAGGCGGTCAGTGGCGTGGTGGGTGTCAGTGCGGACATGTGCGGCGATCCTCTCGTTCTAGCTGAAGTACTCGGGGCGGCTGACGAACGTCTCGGTCACGAACATGACGCCGGAGGAGGCGTCGAGCAGCGGCCGCAGACCGGCCATCAGCGCCTCGGCCTTGCCCTCCGGCACGACGGTGATGATGAGTTCGAGCGTCGCCTGCTGGTTGAACAGCAGACGGCCCTGGTGGTAGCCGTGGTGCCCGAGTCCGGACACACCCGACACACTGGTGAACCCGGTCGCGCCGACGCTCTGGATGAGCTCGCGCACGGCCGGCGCATCGCCGCCGGAGACGACGACTTCGACCTTCGTCATCTTGGTCAGCGTTGGCAATGATGTTGACGTCGTCATCGGACCATCTCCTCGTGTTGGGTAGGGTTTAGGTGGTAAACCTCTTCGGCGGTTGGCATTTCATCCCACGGCCGCCAGCCTGATCGCGTCCAGCGTTGCCATGGCTTGCCGGCGTCCTCGCGGGCAGCCAGGCCCACCCAGTCGTTGCCGAACAGCTGCTGCAGGACGGGGTTGCGCTCGATGATCTCGTCGATGCGATCCAACGGCGCCTGCACGATCGCCAGCAGCCGCATCGGCTCGTGCAGCAGGCGCCGGCCGTCGGAGATCGACTGCCACGGAAGACCGAGTTGCAGATCGCCGGTGTGCCCGGCGAGCACTCCCACACCGCCGACGACGTTGTGGATGGTCTTGGTGCCGGCACCGAAGACCTCGGGTGCCACCGTGGAGAAGTAGTACTGGCAGTTGATCCACTGGGCGACCACCAGCGGGGCGGTCAGGATCGTCTCCAGTGCCGAACCGTCGACGTCCACCTCGGCGACATAGGAATGCAGGAACGTCCGGCGCTGCAGATCCAGTCCGGCGGTCACCTCGCGGGGCGCCACGATGAACGCGGCGTTACCGGCCAGCCCCCACTCCGGGTAAACCTGCGCCCAGTCCGTGGACCGGGTCGACACGTGCCGGGCGGCTTGGCGCGCCGAGAGCCGTCCGGAGACACCCGGCAGCACCTCGCAGCGTTCGGCGGCCAGTGCGGCACCGGCGCGCTCGAGGTCGCGGTCCAGCCGGTCGAGATCGGCGCGATAGTCCGCCGGCACCAGGTGGCGGTCCAGCAGGGTGACCCGGTCGACGGCGGTGTCGTGCTGCGCGGCGACGAAGAGGGTCTCGGCCGGGATGTCGATGCCGGCACCGCGCAGTCCGGCGCGCACCTGCGGCCGATTCAGGATCGCCACCGCGGTGCGCGCGTTGGGGGCGCCACCCTGCCCGCCGCAGGCGCCGCAGTCCAGCGACGCCTGGTACGGGTTGTTCTCGGTGGTGCTGGTGTGCGCGCACAGCACCACGAGCCGGCCGAAGCCCTTGGTGAGACCCATCGTGGTCAGCGCCACCTGGGCGAAGAGCACCTGCTCGTCGTGCGGCATGGCCTCGAGGTCGATGCTTGTCGGCACCGCCGGGGCCAGCGCGTCGCGCAGCCGCCGACGTACACCCGCGCTGATCGCCGGGCTGAGCGTCTTGGCGGCCGACAGTGGCGCGGCCGCCCAGCCGGCCGCCTCGGCCAGGACGAACGGGGCGGCGAACGCCTCCTTGGCGGAGTGGAACGCCGACTCGGCGCCGGCCATCCGGGTGACGCCGGCGACCCGTCGAGCGGCCGCGCCCGCCGCCTCGGGCAGCGGACTCTCCGTGATGTCGTGGTTGGGCGCGATCAGCACGGGGCAAAGATCCGACGGGGCACCGCCCACCA
This sequence comes from Mycobacterium sp., assembly GCA_018883075.1. Taxonomy (GTDB): domain Bacteria; phylum Actinomycetota; class Actinomycetes; order Mycobacteriales; family Mycobacteriaceae; genus Mycobacterium. The sequence continues at coordinate 5,349 of VEQU01000096.1, read as the reverse complement.
TGTCGGTGTAGCGGATGGCGACGGCGAAGAATCCGGCGAAGCCCAGTGTCTCGTAGCCGCCGAGCGCCTCGAGATGGCGGCGCAGTCCCTCCGAGCGGGTGTCGATGCAGCTCACCAGCTGGGTGTGGATCGGGCCGCCGTCAGCCTCGCGCCGCACCGAGAGAGCGTCGAGGATGCCGTCGCGGTAGTGCGCCTCGAAGGCGTTCTGCCAGAGCACTTCCCGCGCCGTCACGGGCAGTGCGGTCAGCACCCGGGCGGCGGCGGCCAGTTCGCTCTCGTCGGCGGTGCTCAGGCCGATCGCATCGAGCAGCCGGGCGGCGCGCTCGCGCGCCGGGGGCACCGTGGCGGCGTCCTTGGCCACCGGCAGTGAACCGCCGGCGGGTAGGGCGACGCGGGAGTGGGTGAGCAGCGCGGCCTCGTAGGTGAGCCGCATCGCGAGGTATCCCAGGATGTCGATCCCGCCGTCGCGCGCGGCGTGCCACTGCACATGCGCGGCCCATCCCGGCATCCGGGTGAGGTGGGCCTGCAGGTAAGGGATGCGGGCGTCATCGTCGATACCGAGCCGGTTGAGCGCCTCGGCGACCGCGTCGTCGGGCCGGTCCGAGGTACGGCGAATATCGCGGCGCACCGGCCGGGGCAGCGAGCGATCAGCGCCGGCCAGTGTCAGCCACGCCGCGTAGAAGCCGTCCTCGCGGCCCGGCATCGGCCAGGCGGCGCCGCCGAAGAAAGCCGCGCACCACTTCGAGGTCTGCGCGTCGACGGTGTCGGCGATCGCGGGGGCGCACTCCTCGGCGCGGGTCAGGAAGCGGCGCTTGGGCGCCGGGCCCCCCGCCCCGTGCAGCAGGTCCGCCCGCAGCAGCGCCAGTGGGCTGACGGTGCGTCCGCCGATGCGCAGCTCGGGCTCGTCGGTCAGGTTGGGGAACCGGCGCGCCAGCACCCGGTCCAGGTCGGCGTCGGTGATCCGGCCCTCCCGGTGCAGCTGCCGGAACTGAGCCTCGCGAAGCGTTCCGGGCATTCCGTAGAGGTCGCCCGCCCGCCGGATCGCCTGCTCGAAGGGAAGTCCCTCCAGCCCGGCCAGCGGGTTGACCGCGATGAAGGTCTCCAGCGGATAGTGCGTCGGCACCACCCGGGCGGCCAGGGTGACGGCGGTGCGCAACTGGGCCCGCCGGGTGTCCCGGATGGTCATGTCGATCGTCACGAGCGGACTCCTGTCAGTTGTGCGGCCGTCGGTTGTGCGGGGGTCGGTTGTGCGGGGGTCGAAACTGCGGTGCCGAACTGGACCGGTGACACCGGATGGCGGGCCGGTGGGAGGCCGGCACTGATCGCGTTGGCGTAGAGAACCCGCCGCAACCCGTCCGCCCCGGGTGCCCACCGGACGGCGGCGAGTGCGCCCAGCGTCATGAGCACCGCGGCCGCGACCACCCAGACGGCGGCCGAGCCCAGGGGCGAGGGCGGCAGCGCCGGGTAGAGGAAGCCTCCGACGGTGTCGATGATCGCCACGTAGCCGATCGCAGCCGGGATGAGGAACGCCGCGGCGCCGAGCACACCGCCGGTGCCGGGCCGGCGCTGCAGCCAGCCCCAGGTGACGGCGACACCGGTGACCGCGGCGAAGATCAGCAGCGCCTGCTCGCCGGCGTGCTCACCGGACGGCAGGCCCACCACCGCTGCGGCGGCGGCCAGCGCCAGCGCCGGCAGGGCGAGCGCGGCCACCGCGGCGACCAGTCGCTGGGCGCGGGTCACCTGCCCGACGGGCGGTGCCGCGAGGTGGCGGCGCCCGGCGGCGACCGCGGAGCCGGAGGACAGGAACAGGGTGGCCTTGTAGAAGCCGTGCGCCACCAGATGGATCACCGCGGCGGCCCACAGGCCCAGGCCGCAGGTCAAGATCATGAAGCCCATCTGCGCGGTGGTCGAATTCACCAGTGCGCCTTTGACATCCGGCTTCACCAGCATGATGAGGGCGCCGTAGGCCATCGTCGCCGCGCCCGCGAGGATGGTCAGCACCCGCGCGGCGTCATCGGCCGTCAGCGTGGCCAGCCGGATCAGCAGGATGCCGCCGGCGTTGACCACACCGGCGTGCAGCAGTGCCGACACCGGAGTGGGTGCGGCCAGGGTGGCCGGCAGCCAGCGGTGGAAGGGGATCTGGGCCGAGCGCGACAGCGCGGCGATGACGATCAGGATGGCGACCACCGGCAGCACCGTGCCGCTGAACTGTCCGGGCTCCAGCGCCCGCAGGTCGATGCGGCCCCAGGTCGCGGTGGCCAGTGCCACCGCCGCCCACAGCGCCAGATCGCCGATCACGAAGGCGGTGACCGTGCGCCGCACCCCGTCGCGGGCCGACGGCAGATGCCAGTACATCCCGAGCAGCCCGCACAGCGCCGCGCCGGCCAGGGTCCAGAAGGCGGCCAGGCCGATCAGACCGTCGACGGTGACCAGGCCCGCGGAGGCGGAGGTCAGTACACCGGCGCCGGCGGTGAACCACGCCGCCCGCGGATCGCCGGCCAGGTAGCGGACCGCGAACGCCTGGGCGATCGCGCTGACCCCGAAGACAAGCATGAGCAACACCACGGCCAGGCGGTCGGCGGTCAGCGAGAGCGGCCCGAGTGTGGCGTGGGCGGGCTCGCCCCGGGCTGCGCTGACGGCGAGTGCCGCCGCGCCCAGGAAGCCCAGACCCGCCGTGGCGGCGCCGAGGCGCCCGACGGGGCGGGGCATGCGGGAGCCGACGAACAGCGCTGCGGCGGCGATGACCAGCGGAGCCAGCACGGTGGCCATCAGGATCACGGTCATGAACGTCAACATGCGATTTAGATTACGTGTATCTGATTGCGTATGTCAAGCTTCTTGAATCATGATTCTTGCGGCGGGTATGACGCATCTACGCGGTAAACGGGCCCGAACCGCGAGGTCGGCGGTACGATCCAGCGATGGCCGAATGGACGTTCCTGACCAACCACGCCCATGCCCTGCTGTGCATCGCGCGGGATCCGGGCATCCGGCTGCGCGACGTGGCCGAGCGGGTTGGGGTCACCGAACGTGCAGCTCAGCGCATTGTGAGCGACCTGGTCGACGCCGGCTACCTGGACCGCGAGCGCGAAGGCCGCCGCAACACCTACCGGATCAAGGCCGACCGCCCGATGCGCCATCCCGTCGAGCGCGGACACCACGTCGGGGAAATTCTCGATGTGCTCCATGAGCACAAGGAAGCCGGCTAAGCAGCCGGCCCAGGGTCCGGAACGCACCCGCTACCGCGGCGCGCGCATCGCGGTCGGCACCCGGCACGGCAAAGAGCAGCAGTTCACCCCCGCGTTCAGCGCCGTGCTGGGCGCGCAGCTGAGCACCCCGCCCGACCTGGACACCGACCGGTTCGGGACGTTCACCGGCGAGCGGCCCCGAGTCGGGCCGGCCCTCGAGGCGGCGCGCGCCAAGGCCCGGCTGGCCATGGACGTCACCGGGCTGCCGCTCGGGTTGGCCAGCGAGGCCAGTTACGGGCCGCTGCCGGGACTGGGCTGGCCCGGCCATGAGGAGATCCTGCTGTTCTGCGATGACGTCCTGGGCATCGAGGTGGTCGAAGGCCACCGCGGCGCCGCAGGGCCGACGGCGTCGGTGGCGCTGTCCCCCGGTGACGACCTGCCGGCGCCGCTGCTGGCCGGCCTGCCCGGGCAGGCGCTGATCGTGCGCCCGGCCGAGCCGGGGTCGGGCCCGACCGGCATCGAGGCCGGCATCGCGAAGGGCATCACCGACACCGCCGCCCTGCACGCTGCGATCGTGGCCGCCGCGGACATCTCCGGCGACGGCCGGGCGATCGTCGAACCGGATCTGCGGGCACACCACAACCCGCAGCGCCGCCGGGTGCTGGTCACGCTGGCGCGCAGGCTCGCGCTGCGGCTGGCCACCGCGTGCCCGGCCTGCGCCGCACCGGGGTTCGGCCGGATGGATTCCGAATCGGGCCTGCCCTGCCGGCTCTGCGGCACACCCACCCCGGCGCCGCAGGCCGAGGTCCACGGCTGCGGAGCCTGCGGTCACAGCGTGCACCGGCCGGTGGTCGATGCGGACGCCGATCCTGCGCAATGCCCGAACTGCAACCCGTGAGCGTCGACCCTCAATCGTCGAGCGCGAGGTCCTTGCGCAAGCGCGCCATACCGTCGATCTTCTGGGCCAGCGTGGCGTCCGGGCCGGAGTAAAACATCCACGGCATCGTCAGGACGGCGTCGATACCCCCGGCCTCGGCGCGCTCATAGTGCTCCGGCAGGAACGCGTCGTTGAGCGGGGTGATGACCCGGAAACCGTCCATGCCCAAACCTTTTGCGTCGCGCAGTTCGCGCACCCGGTTCACCGATGCGATCGCCTGGTCCAGGCCGATCAGGTCGCCGATCCACCCGTCGTTGCGCGACGCGCGCCGCAGCGCGATATCGGACAACCCGCCGGAGTAGATGGGGATACGCGGCGGCGTGGGCGTCATCTCCAGCCGCGGCGTCGTATAGAACTCGCCGTCGAACTCGGTCCAGCCCGGCGACCACAGCGCCTTGAACAACTCCAGCATCTCGTCGGTGCGCTTGCCGCGCCTGGCGAACTGCTGACCGAGCAGGGTGAACTCCTCCTCGCACCACCCCACGCCGATGCCCAGTTCCACCCGGCCGCCGGAGAGTACCGCCGCGGTGCCGATCGCCTTGGCCGCCGAATAGGGATCGCGCATCGCCGGGATGTACACCGTGGTGATGAACTTCAGCCGGGTGGTCACCGCGGCCAGCGCACCGATCAGCACCCAGGGGTCCGGCCAGTCGGTGAAGGGCTGCCAGCGGCGCTCACCGTCGGGGGTGTACGGATAAGGCGTGGCGAGCTTCTCGATGTTCACCACATGGTCGGCGACCGCAATACCCTCATACCCGAGTTCGTCTGCCGCCCTTGCGATCTCGATGATCTCACCGGTGTCGACGAACGCACTGCTGACGTAGAACTTCACTGGTTCTCCCTCGCCCATGCCGGCATGATGAACACTCCCTCGGCCTCCACCGTCGGCCCCTGCCCGTCACTGATGAATCCGCGCGCGTACGTCTTGTGGCCCTCCACGCGATCCACGTGGGCCTCGGCATGCAGGCGCCCCAGCGGGGTGCCGCGCAGGTAGCGAAGGCTGATGGTGCCGGTGAATCTGGGCTCGGTCAGGCCGCTGGTGGCGGCCTCCCCGAGGAGTTGGTCGAGCACCAGTGCCGCGATACCGCCGTGCGCCATCCCGGGCGGGCCCTCGTAGGCCGCGCCCAACGTGAAGTCGCTCCAGCATCTCCCGTCGCCGTTGCGGTAAATCTCCATCGGCGGGGCCAGCGGGTTGCGCCAACCGGCGGCCGGGTTGGTGAAGAG
>VEQU01000095.1 GCA_018883075.1 Mycobacterium sp. | reverse complement strand
CGGTGATCCCGGTTTTGCCGCCCGCGTCGAGCACGGCCTGGATGTTGTAGAACACCACCACCGGTATCTGGCCATGGCGGACGGCCTGGGTGAGCAGGCCGCGCAGATTGCCGTCGGTGTAGTCCGGCCCGCCCTGGTCGTAGATGTAGAGGTAGTCGATGGGCGCCACGCCCGTGCGGAAGTTGAAGTCCTGCAGGAATTCGTCGCCGCTGGGATCAGCCGAGGTCACCGAACCCAGCGGCAGGTAATCCGTGACGGTGTCGGGGATGATGCCGGTGGTGGAATGAGTGATATAGACACCCAGATAGCGCTCTGCGGTCCCGTCGGAGAGCTTCAGACCCAGGAAGCCCGGCGTCTTCGGGGTGACGGTGAGCTGATTTCCGGCCGAGGCGATGTCGACCAGCGCCGGCTTGTTCGCCAGCCAGGTGTAGCCGCTGGCGGGGCCCGGCAGCGTGAGCGTGAACGCCGTGCCCTGGGTGGCCTTGATGCCGTCGGCGGCCTCCTGGGTCGGGTCGACGCGGAGCGCCAAAGGTGAAGTGAGCGAGTCGAGTTCGGGGATGGCGATCGAGGGTGTGTAGGTGAAGATCGGGTCGTCGGTGACGGTGGCCGTCCCCGCCGCAAGCACCGCGCCCGCCAGCGGCCCGGCGGTGGTCCCCGGATAGATCTCCAGCCGGAACGTCTTGGACCCGTCGGTGATGTCGTCATGGAAGACGGCGACCGAGACCTGTGCGGTGGTCTGACCGGGGGTGAACACCAGCGTCCCCGACACCGGTGCGTAGTCGAGTTCGGCGACGGCCGAGTTGGCGGCGCCGGTGGGGACGGTGCCGTAACGCACGGTCACGGTGTCGGTGTAGGCCGCGCCCAGGGTGATCGTGAAATCGGCGCGCTCCTGATCCCCGTAACCGCCCTCGGTGACGGTGACGTCGCTGACGCTGATCACCGGCAGGGTGGGGATGCCGGGGAGCAGTGTGCGCCGCACCAGCAGCAGCGCCCCGGACAGGAAGTCCCCGAGCGGGCTGGGCAGGCCCGAGAGCCAGTTGCCGACACCGTCGACGAATTGCACGGCGCGAACGACGGCGGTGGTGATCGTGTCGGTGACGGACGCCGTGGGGGCGATCGGCAGCGTGGTCGGCGCTTGGAACAGCGTCGGGACGGCGTCGTCGGTGGTCGTGATCGTCGCGTCGGGGGTGTCGATCGTGACGGCCGGCGTGGGGTCGGTGACGTCGGCGAAGTCGGTGGAGTCGGTCGAGTCGGTGAGGACGATCGGGGCCGTGTCATCGGCCCTCGACGCCGAGGGCAGGGTGACCGGCAGCGTCGAGGACTCCCGGGTGCGCTGGGTGCTCTTCGCGCCGGACGCGGCGGCCCGCGGTGCGGTGGCGGCCCGTTGCTCCCGCGGCGAGGCGTCGGTGCGCTCCACACCGGGCCGGGTTGCGTCGGCGCGCGAACCCGCCGAGGCAGGGGCGGTGGTGTCGTCGGGGGCATCGGCCACGGCCAGGCCGGCCGGCCCGCTCAGCCAGAGTCCCAGAACCACTGCCGCCGCACCTGCGTGCCTACCGCGTTGGGACATCTCCACCACCCGTGCCGTTGCAAACCGTGAAAGTTACCGCCCAGTACCCTAGCTGGTTTTTCGGCGTCTCCTGACCATTTGTCTGCTAAACCGGACGACACCGTCCGGTGGGATGTCCAGCTCTGGCGCCGCATGCGGTTGCGAAAGCCCACCTTCGAGCGACACCGATGCGTGTCGCTCGAAGGCGGGCACTTCGACAGCGCCCGGAAATTTGTCGGACCAGGCAGACCCTGCTCAGGGCGCTGCGATGCGCCGACTCACCGCGGCCTCACTCTGCCCGCGGCGCCCAGGCGAAACTCTCCACGCCCGTGTCGACCTTCGTGGGATCGCGGTTGTCCGGATCGGTCACCACCAGGGACCCCTGCGGGGAGTTATCGAGGTAGGCGAGCAGGCCCGCGGCGTCCCAGGCCGGCGTGGGGATGTCGTAGCAGGTGCCCTCGCCCCTCGGGGTGGTGTAACAGACCGGCTCGGTCGCGAGGTCGGTGACCACGGTGCGGGGTTGCGAGGCGCCCTTGTCGAGAACCTGGATCTTCTGCGTGCCGGGTCTGTTGGGCACCGAGGCCACGAAGGCCATGGCGCCGGAATCCAGGACCGCCAGATTGCTCAAGGACGAGCCCTTCCCGGTGAACAGCGCGGTCGGCGGGCCGGGTGTGCCCGAGGTCGGAACGGAGTAGATCCCGCCGGTGTTCAGGATGAAGTCCGGCGGGGCGTCACCGTTGGCGAACAGGATCGTCTGACCGTCCCGGGCGAAGATCGCCGATAAGGCGTTGGTACTCGTCGCCAGCGGCGCGGACTGACCGGTGGCGGTGGTGAGGACGTTGACGTTGGTCGGTCGCACATCGCTGCGCTGATCCAGCCAGGCGATCCGGCTGCCGTCGGGCGCCCAGTCGAAAGCGGGCGCGGCAAACGGCGCCCACGCGAACTCCGGCGGCTGGGTCGGCCGCGGGGCCAGTGCGCCGGTGTCGGCGTCGGTGACGAGCAGGGTGCCGCCGTCGACCATTCCCCCGGTCATGTCGGCCAGGAAAGCCACCTGCCCTCCGGCCGGTGACCACCGGGGGTAGATGACCTGCGTGGGCGTTCCGGTTCTGCGCTGCGGAAGCGCGGCCGGGTCCACCAGCCTGCGGGCCGCGCCGACGGGTTCGAGTTGTGCCGACAGGTCGAGCACCCACAATTCGCCGCCGTGATCGGAGGCTGCCGTCTTGCGGATGAACGCCACGCGGGACAGGTCGGGGGCAGGCGCCGGCTGGGCGTCCGCTGGTCCGTCGGTGAGTCGGCGGCCGGGTGTACCGGCGGGAGCGCTGACGTACAGCGACCCGGCCTTCGTGTAGAACAGTGCGCTCGACGGCGCGCCCGCGGGAGCGGGGCCCGCCGAGGTGTCCTCAGTCGCCGCCTGTTGGCTGGTCGGACCTGCCGACTGACACCCGGCCAGGGCGAGGACGACCAGCAACGCGGCCCACCGACCGCTACGGAATACGGTCACGACATCAACCGTAACGCCGCGGCGACGGTCCGATGGAGCGGGCCACCCCGGCCGTCGGTGCTCGGTTGTAGCGTGCGGTGCATGGACACCGGCCGGCAGGTGATCGACTTCCTCTACTCCGAGCAGCTGCAGGTCGACGACGAGTGGGCGGTGCGCACCCCGAGCGGCTTCACCTGGTGGGGCGGCCACAACGCGCAGACCATCGAGATCCTTCGCGAAGAAACGTCGCCCGATGGCATGACCGGATACCTGATCGGCGTGCGCACCGAGATGGTCGCCGATATCGACCTCACCGACGCCGCGCTGTACGACCTCAACGGCGGCGCCATGACGTGCGCCTCGCTGGCTGGACCCGTTTACGATCCGCACACCCGCACGCTGAGCCTGTGCTCGCTGGCCCGGGTGCACGATGAGATCGCGCCGTGGATGGCGATGCTGCTCGCCTCGGCGGCGGTGGCGCAACTGGCCGAGGTGCCGCTGTACGGCGAGGAGTTCGACGAACGCCACGGCGGCTGCTTCGCCGTGAGCGGTCACCCGCAGCTCGGTGTGCGTATGGAACCCGACGAGATGATCAACGCCGCCATGCAGGTCTTCCCCGTGGAGGGTGCCGAGCCGCTGCGGTTGCGGGACGCCGATTTCGAGGCCGCCGTCGGCGACCACATGATGGCGCCGCCCTCACTGGGTGCCAGCGCCGGCGGGCTGGGTCTTACCGTCGAGTTCCCCTACGGCAGCGCCTCGTCGCTGTGTGAGTTCATCGGCGATCAGCCGCACCCGCTGTACGGCAACGGGCTGCTGATCGTGCAGCGCTTCCCGTACCGCACTCCTGATGAGGCGGCGGGCATCCGGCTGGCGTTGGAGTTCAACCGGGCCGATCTCACCGAGAACCCGGCCGGCTACGGATTCGGCAGCTACGTCTACCTCGACGACATGATCTGCTTCAACAGCTTCATCCCCAACGTGCTGGTGCACGAGGGGTTGCTGGCGAACCTGTACTACTCGTGTGCCGCCCGGGCCGCGTCGATGTCGGTGCGACTGCTGGGTGAGGGCTGGGACGGTGACTCGTTCCGGCTCGACCACAGCGCCATGGGCCGGGCGATGCGCAAGCGGCCGGATCCCACCCTCAACTGATGTTCAGGCGACGACAGCGTCAGGAAACGGTGACGTGGACGTGGTTGAAGTGGTTGGCCACTCGCCACATCGTGTACTGAACGCCGAATCGGCCCGACTGTGACTGGATGTCGGCGTTGATCGCGTCACCCAGAGCCATGTCGGAACCGATCATGATGTCCAGGGCGCGGCCGCTGGGATGATCGGGCCGCGAGTCGGCGCGAACGCCGCCGATGGACTGCACACCGGGGTAGGTGTCCATGATGTAGTGCATCAGGTCGCGGGCGTTGGGAACCAGACCGTTGGTGCCGACGAGGGGAAACGCGTTCGCCGTCGCCGACGATGATGCGATCAATCCAGCGGTAATCGAAACTAGTGCGAATTTATTCATAGCGCGCAGCACGCTAACCGGCGCACCTGGCGCCGATGAAACCGCGACTCGCCGGATTCACGCGATTCTTATGTTGTGGTTCGTTGCTGAGACGGCGGTGTTCGTGTGTTTACCGCTGTTTACCCGATGTGCGAGCCGAATCGGCTTTGCCTGATACGCAATGCAATTCACACGTGTTGTGCATCACATTCTCGCGTTGTCATGCGGTTTTGCCGATCTGCGATCTCGGTGCACACACCCGGAAGTTGGTGGGCTGTTCGGGGTTTGAGTCGTGCCCCCAGGTTGCCGTCCTAGCTTGCCGATACGCCCTCGAGCCGGGGTGGAAAGGAGGAACATCCCCGACGAAGCGTGTTGTCGCGCTCAGCCAGCCATCGACGCGGATTGCAGGCTCAGCCGACCTTCGGTGTGTAGCCGTTCGGGTTCCACGTCCCCGGCATACCGGGGATCGGGCTGCAGCTGACGGCGTTCACCTTGCAGCTGCTGCCCGGATAACCCAAGCCCGTGCAGATCTCGTTGATCCCGGTCGGCGCCGGGTGCTCATAGGTGCAGCCGATCCCCGGCCCGCTGAGCATGACGCTCACCAAAAGTTCGATCACAACAGCCCCCTCCTGTGGTGAGTGATGTCTATCAGTGGGCACCGACAGAAATCGCGCCGCCGAACGTCGCCGGCGCCTTTCAGGCTGGCGCTGCCCACCCCGGGTCGCGACACGGTCACGAACGAGTACCCATTGATGACGCGGCCGTCACATAGGCCACTTTCGCCCCTAACGTCACACCGGACAGCCGCCGCTGTCGGATGTGAATGGAAGGTGCGTCGTGTCGCCAAGCCCAGGCACTGCCTCGTCGTGGATGGCGTGCGCCCTGATCCCCGTGCTGTGCGCGACACTCGCCGCACCGCCGGCCGCCGCCGAAGGATGCAACGGTGCGGCCGCGCAGGCCCAGCCGTCGCCCGGCCAGGACGTGCAGATCCCCAGTCCCGGCAAGATCGCCCCGTTCACCCGGCCGATGGGGCACCGTCCCGTCGGCGCCAACGACGCCGCGCCGCCGCCGAACCTCGGCCAATTGCTCGCCCAGGCGCTCGGTACGCAGTCCGGTACCGCGGCGCAGACCAACAAGCAGGCCGCCGTGCTGCCCGTGCCGCAGCCCGTCGCACCGGCCGCACCGGCACCCGTCGCCGCGCAACCGGCTCCGGCGCCCGCCGCGGCGGTCTCCACCGCGCCGCCGGGCACCCGCGTCGTCGGCTGGGTCACCGGGCCGGACAGCCCCAACAAGACCATCGAGCGTTTCGCCATCACCGGCACCGACCTCGGGATCATGTGGGACAACGGCGATCCGGCGAACAATCAGGTGCTGATGGCCTTCGGCGACACCAAGGGCTTCTGCCAGATCCCCGGCGAGCAGTGGCGCTACAACGCGATCCTGCGCAGCTCCGACCGTTCGCTCGCCAACACGGTGGCCGTCGGTGACGGCGCGATGGGCAACCGCTACTCCGGGGCGCCGGTGTGGCGGCCGGGCATCGCCAAGCAGGTGGTGAACTCCATCAAGGCCGCACCGGAGGAGACCGGCATCATCCCCACCGCGGGCGTGGCCGCGGGCGGGAAGCAGTTCATGAACTTCATGTCGATCAAGACCTGGGACGGCAACGGTTCGTGGACCACCAACTTCTCCGCGATCGCCGTCTCAGGTGACAACGGCGAGACGTGGGGCGTGTACCCGGGCACCATCCGCACCCCGCAGGCCGGTAACGAGAAGTTCCAGATGGGTGCCTTCCTCAAACCCGGCCCGGGCGATCCCTACCTCTATTCCTACGGAACACCCAGCGGGCGAAGCGGTTCGGCGTACGTCTCCCGCGTCGCGCCCGCACTGGTGCCGGATCTGACCAAGTACGAGTACTGGAACGCCGACTCCAACTCCTGGGTGCCGGCCAACCCGGCTGCGGCGACCCCGGTGATCCCGGGCCCGGTGGGCGAGATGTCGGCGCAGTACAACAGCTACCTCAAGCAGTACCTGGTGCTGTACTGCAACCGGATGAACGACGTGGTGATGCGCACCGCGCCCGCGCCGCAGGGCCCGTGGGGTCCCGAGCAGATGCTGGTGTCGTCGTTCTTCACCCCGGGCGGGGTGTACGCACCGTTCCTGCATCCGTGGTCGACCGGACGCGAGATCTACTACAACCTCTCGCTGTGGTCGGACTACAACGTGATGCTGATGCACACGGTGCTGCGGTAGCCGGACTTACTCGGCACTAGCCGGTGACATCCGCGCAACTGTGCTCATCGGGCAGCAGGGGCCGCAGGGCGATGGCCCACAGTCCGTCACCGGAACGCCACGGCCCGACCGCGGTGGCCCCGGCGGCCGCCGCGCTGACGGCGGCGACGTCATCACCCGACAGCACCAGGCACCGTGCCGTAGCGGTCGGCCAGTCGACCGGTTCGCCGGCGCTGCCGAGATCGCCGAGCGGCCACGCCACCGGTGTGCCCGGGGTCGCATCGTCGGCGGTGCCGAGGACGAACACCGCGAGTTCGGTCGGCGTGTAGGGCGCCGGACCGCTGACGCCGGCGATGCGCTCCGGGTGCTCCAGGACGTCGAGGAAACCCGACAGCCGCTCGCGTGCTGCCACGGCAGCGGCGTCGAGGCCGGGGTTGGGATACCCGACTGCCGAGACGAGCACTTCGTGCCGGAAACCACCGCTGACGACGACGACGCGGGTGACCATCGCGTCCACAATGCTCGTCTTGCCGTAGTCGGGGTTGTCCTCGAGCAGTCCGGCGGTGCGGGCGGCGTCAATCAGGCCGGGCAGAGCGGTCTCGGGGATGCGCCACTGCTGCAGCGTGGCCAGCGCCTGGTTGGCCGGCGTGTCCGGGGTCTGCCGCAGGTAACGGCCGTCGCCGGTGATCCAGATCTGCGGCAGTGTGTCGGTGACGCGGGCGTGCGGCGGCACCAGCCCGCCCCCGACGGACACCTCGATCACCATGTCGCCACTGGTGCTCGCGAGGCTGGGCCCTTCGCCGGCGGTGGGTGCTGTGTTCGCACACCCCGCGACGGCGACGGATGCGATGGCCGCCACCGCGCATGTGCCCAGCCGCCTGATCATGGCCCCGTCGCGATCTCGACGATGGCGCCGTCCTCGACGGTCCAGAAGGACTGCAGCGCACCGCTTCCCGCCGGGAACGGGGTGACGTACTGCGCGGCGAGGTTCACCAGGTAGGTGTGCGCACCGTATGGCGTGACACCGAGCAGCCGCACGCAGTCGACGTGGGCGTTCATCACCTCGGCGAAGCGCCTCGGGGAACCGTACATGGATTGGACGTCCTCGCCGAAGAACGTCCACGCCGTGCCGTAGTTCCGGGCGTTGAGCGCCTCGAAGTAGCTGACGAGTGTCTGCTCGTCGGGCGTACTGGGACTCAGCGACGGCGCCGGGGATCCGCACTCCGATCCCGGTGGCGGTGGCGCGGCCTGCGCACCGGACGTGGGCAGCGCGACCATCCCGGCAACCAGAGCCGACACCCCCGTCGTCGCCCACCTCATACCGCCAAGGGTAGGTGGGAGCGTCGGCGGTCGACAGGGAATTTGGTCACACCTCAGTTCGTCAGCCGCTCAACGACAACCGCCACCCCGAGACCCGCCGCGCCGCTCACCGCGGCCACACCGTAGCGGCCGTCGCGGCGTTCGAGTTCCTCCAGACAGCTGCCGACGAGGATCGCGCCCGTCGCCCCGAAGGCGTGACCCATGGCCATGGTGCCGCCGTTGGGGTTCATCCGATCCGGTCC
>VEQU01000015.1 GCA_018883075.1 Mycobacterium sp. | reverse complement strand
CATTCACACCATCCAGCACACGATCCGTCGGCACCGCGACACCGGCAGCCGCCAGCAGCGACGCAAAAAAATCACTACCGATCACCGGCACAGCACTCTCAATTCCCGACGCCACCCGACCCGGCGTCCGTCCCGCGAAGCCGGCCCGTCGGAGCGTCGTCGTCAGCGTCCGGTGCGCGAGGCCGAATGGGCTCCCGAGCCGCGACGGCGGGCGCCGAGGGAACGCCGCGACCGTGATCCGCATCCGGTGCGATCCCGGCGCGGCGGCGGATACGAACGGCCCGAGTCGTACCCACCGTTCCCGCCGTACGATCCCTACCCCCAGTACCAACCGCGTCCGCCGCGGCAGCAACCCGCGCCGCGTGGCGCCAATTCGCACCATCCGGTCTCGCGGGTGCGTTACCGCGGCACCGATCCCGGATACCCCGACTACCCGCCGCCGCGCGGTAGATAGTTTCGGTCAGGACCCGCGTCGGCTAGTTGCGGGGAGTGCGCTGCGGCCGGATCTCCCGCGGCAGGGCAAACACTACGGTCTCATTCGCTGTCGTGACGGTTTGCATTGTGCTGTAGCCGAGTTCGGCCAACCGTTCGAGCACGCCACGCACCAGGATCTCCGGTACGGACGCACCCGATGTCACACCCACCGTGGTGACGCCGTCCAGCCAGGACGGGTCGACCTCGTCGGCGTAGTCGACCAGGTGCGCGGCTTTCGCGCCCGCATCGAGCGCCACCTCCACCAGGCGTACCGAGTTCGACGAGTTGCGCGAACCCACCACGATCACCAGCTCGCACTCCGGTGCCATCGCCTTGACCGCACCCTGCCGGTTCTGGGTGGCATAGCAGATGTCGTCGCTGGGCGGGTCCTGCAGTGTGGGAAAGCGCTCACGCAAGCGCTGGACGATCTCCATGGTCTCGTCGACGCTGAGCGTGGTCTGGGAGAGCCACACCACCTTGTCGGGGTCACGCACGGTGACCTTCTCCACACCTTCGGGTCCATCGACGAGCTGCACGTGCTCGGGCGCCTCACCGGCGGTGCCGACGACCTCCTCGTGGCCCTCGTGGCCGATCAGCAGAATGTCGTAGTCCTCCCGCGCGAAGCGCTTGGCCTCGTTGTGCACCTTGGTCACCAGCGGGCAGGTCGCGTCGATCACCTGAAGGTTTCGCGCGGACGCCGACTCGCGCACGGTCGGGGCGACGCCATGGGCGGAGAACACCACGATCGAACCCTCGGGCACCTCGTCGGTCTCGTCGACAAAGATCGCGCCGGCCTTCGCCAGCGTGTCGACCACATGCTTGTTGTGGACGATCTCGTGCCGCACGTAGACGGGCGCACCGTGTTTGTCCAGGGCGCGCTCCACCGTCTCGACCGCGCGGTCCACACCGGCGCAGTAACCACGGGGTTCGGCCAGGAGCACGCGTGGGCCCCCCTGATACGCCACCGAACCGGCGGCGCCGGGAATCCCCATGTTGACAGTCGGCGGCATGGATTTAAGGATACGTTCTCCCCCGTCCGGCCTCGCCAGCCTAGGCTGGGCCGCATGGCAACAGCACCGTACGGGGTCCGCCTGCTGGTCGGCGCCGCCGTGGCCGCCATCGAGGAGACCCGCAAGCTGCCGCAGACGGTCCTGATGTACCCGGTGACGGTGGCGAGCACCGTGGCGCAGATGGTGATGAAGGTGCAGCAGGATCTCGCCGAGCTGGCGATCAAAGGCGACGAGGCGCTGGAGAACCTGTTCCCGCCCTCCGACGAGAAACCGGACTGGGCCACTTTCGACGATGACCTGCCTGACCAGAACGCGCCCGCGCCCGATGACGAGGCCGACCGGCGGTCGGCGGGCCGCTTCGCGCTGTATTCGGTCGGCGAGGACGGCGCCAACGGCCAGACCCCACCGGGTCAGCGTCGGCCGAAGAAGGCCTCCGCTAAAACCTCCCGCGCAGCCTCCCGCGCGGGCGGCCCGACGGCCGGACGTGAGTCCTCGACCGTCGACGCACCACCGATCGCCGCCGACCTGGACTACGACGCGCTGACGCTGGCGCAGTTGCGCGCGCGGATGACCTCGCTGAGCGTGGCCGATCTGCGCGCACTGCTCGCCTACGAGGAGGCCGGCAAGGCCCGCGCTCCGTTCCAGACGCTGTTGGCCAACAGGATCACCCGCGCGACCGCCAAGTGAGTTCAGCGCTAGGCACTGCGGACAACCCGTACCCCGTCCGGTCCGTCGCCACCCGCGTGCAGGGCTGGATCGACAGACTCGGCGTCGTCTGGGTCGAAGGACAGCTCACCGAGATCACCGTTCGCGGCGCGACGGCCTACATGGTTCTGCGTGATCCTGCCGCCGACATGTCGCTGCGGGTGAACTGCCGCAGCGATCTGGTGCATGCCGCACCGGTGAAGCTCAGCGAGGGCGTGCAGGTGGTGGTGTGCGCCAAACCCCAGTTCGATCCGCGGCGCGGCTCGTTCTCGTTGCGAATCAGTGATATCCGCGCGGTTGGCCTCGGTGAACTGCTGGCCCGCATCGAGATGCTGCGCAAGGCGCTCGATGCGGAGGGCCTGTTCGACCCCAGACGCAAACGCCCGCTGCCCTTCCTGCCGAATCTCATCGGGCTGATCACCGGCCGGTCCAGCGCCGCCGAACACGACGTGACGACGGTGGCGACCGCGCGATGGCCCGCCGTGCGGTTCCGGATCCGCAACACCGCAGTGCAGGGCACAACTGCGGTGGCGCAGATCGTCGAGGCTCTCGGCGCACTCGACGCCGACCCGGAAGTGGACGTCATCGTGATCGCCCGCGGCGGGGGCAGCGTGGAGGATCTGCTGCCGTTCTCCGATGAGACGCTGTGCCGGGCGATCGCCGACTGCGGCACGCCGGTCATCAGCGCCGTCGGCCATGAGCCCGATAACCCGCTGTGCGATCTCGTCGCCGACGTGCGCGCGGCCACGCCCACCGACGCGGCGAAACGGGTCGTTCCGGATATGGCGGCCGAACTCGCCCTCGTCCGGGACCTGCGCCACCGCAGCGCGCGGGCGCTGCGCAACTGGGTCGCGCGCGAGCAGCACACGCTGGGCCAGCTACGCAGCCGGCCGGTACTGGCCGAGCCGCTTCGGATGGTGACCGAGCGCGACGCGGAGGTTCAGCGGGCGCTGTCGGCGTCGCGTCGCGACGTCCGCCGCCTGGTGGCAGGCGAGACCGACCGCATCGGGCACCTGAGCGCCAGGCTGACCACCCTCGGTCCGGCCGCGACTCTGGCGCGCGGCTACGCGGTGGTGCAACTCCTGGACGGCTCCGCGGCTGTGTTGCGGTCGACGGTCGACGCCCCGCAGGGAGCACGGTTGCGGATCAGGCTTTCCGACGGCGCGGTGGGCGCCGTCAGTACCGGGGCGGAGGATGGACGGTCATGAGCGACGCAGACGGATTCACGCCCGTTGCCGAACTGGGTTATGAGGCCTGCCGCGACGAACTCGTCGAGGTGGTGCGCCAGCTGGAACAGGGCGGCCTCGATCTGGACGCCTCACTGACGCTGTGGGAGCGCGGCGAGGCACTCGCCAAACGCTGCGAGGAACACCTGGCCGGGGCGCGGGCCCGCATCGAGGAGGCGCTTGAATCCGGCGCCGACGAGGACGACTGACGCGGCCTGCGGTGCCGTTCCCGTCAGGCCTAGCTAGGCGTCCCGCCGGATGTCGAGCCACATCACGACCAGCATGTGCGGCACGGTCAACGCCAGCAGCAGCCGGAGCACCGCGGCCAGAACCGCATCGGGATCCGGTGCGGTGACGGTCAGCCATCCGAGGGCGACGACGGTGGCCAGCGCCGCCAGCGACATCGGGGCTGCCAGCCTCGCCAGCCGCAGGCCGGCCGCCTTCCGCAAGCCTTGAGCCAGCAGGGTGGCGCATCCGGGATCGCGGGTGAGCATCCGCGCGGAGTGGCGCAGCGAATGCCAGCCGCCGAACCACACCGCGAAGGCGGCCAGCGGCGGCGCCAGCAGGCCGAGGGCGCCGATCAGGACGACGTCCAGTGCGCTGCCGCGCTGACCGGCCAGCAGCGCGACACTGACCGCGACCGCCGCCGACACCAGCCAGCCGATCAGCAGGCCGGTCCGCACCGGGGCCGCACCGATCAGCTCGGCCAGGCCCGGCGACACGGCGGTCGCGACAGCGTTGAACTGTTCGCCGGACCGTGCCAGCGGCAATACCAGCGCGCCGCTTCCCGCGAGGACAAGGGCCGTCGTGGTCAGCCGGCCGGGCCGCCACCCGGAGAGCTCGCGGGTGACTTCGAGTTCGCCGAGCCCGAAGTGCAGCGCGCTGAGCGCCACCACCACCGCGAGCGCGATCGGACCGGCCCACTGCAGAAGCGCCCACGCCAGCGCCGCCACCGCGGCATATCCGGCGACCACCAGCGCCACGGGCTGGCCGGTGAGACGCATGGCCATCAGGTGGTCAACCCCGCCGTGCGGGAGCCCGGCGATCAGTCCGATGCCGGAGATGATCAGTACCGCCTCCGGGGTCAGGGC
This sequence comes from Mycobacterium sp., assembly GCA_018883075.1. GTDB lineage: Bacteria > Actinomycetota > Actinomycetes > Mycobacteriales > Mycobacteriaceae > Mycobacterium. The sequence goes on along the minus strand of VEQU01000015.1, from coordinate 29,485 downwards.
GGGAAGGCCGACGACGTGCGCGCACGACACCAGAAGCATTGCTGCCACCAGCCACCGCGACCACGCCACGGCGATGGACAGAGCAGCTACGCGACTCGACGGAACCGTCACCCCCGCAACGATTTTCGGTGTCGAACTCATATTGCTGGAGACAGTAACAGTATTGCGACACACCAGTGGGGATATCGCGGGCGAGCAGGTCGACAACACGGACTTCGGTGGTCGGGCAGGATGGTGCAGGGGGGCCGGAGCGAAAGGGGTCCGATGAGCGACGTCGTGCTGGTCACCGGCGCCTTCGGCTTGGTGGGGACCGCCACCGTCGCCAACCTGGCCGCGCGCGGCCGCCGCGTCATCGTCACCGATCTCGACACACCTGCAAACCGCAAAGCGGCCGCCGGCCTGTCGCCAGGGGTGGAGGTGCATTGGTTGGACCTGACCAACAGCGCCTCGGTCGCCGCACTGCTGTCCGCGGTGCAACCGGCAGCGCTCGTCCACCTCGCCGCCGTCATTCCTCCGTTGTGCTACTCCAGGCCCCGTCTGGCGCGCGCGGTCAACGTCGACGCCACCGCCAACCTCATCGATGCGGCGAGTGCCCTGCGCGAGCAGCCCCGCTTCATCCAGGCGTCGAGTATCGCCGTCTACGGCCCCCGCAACCCGCATCACATCAGCGACGTACTCACTGCGGACACCCCGGTGCGGCCCTACGACGTCTACGGCGGGCACAAAGTCGAGGCGGAGGCCCTGGTGCGGCAGTCCGGACTGGAGTGGGTGATCCTCCGCCTCGGCGGCGTGCTGTCCACCACTGCGCCAACCGGCCGCGACCCCGACCTCGCTTACTTCGGCGCCCTGCTGCCCGACGACGGTCGACTGCACACAGTCGATGTGCGCGACGTCGCGCACGCCTTCGCCACCGCCACCACCGCCGACGTGGCGCGGCGCGTCCTGCTGATCGGCGGGGATGACAGCCACCGGCTGCGTCAGGGCGAGATCGGCGCCGCGATGGCCGCCGCAATGGGACTGGTGGGTGCCATACCGTCGGGCCGGCCCGGGAACCCCAAGGACGACGATGCCTGGTTCGCCACCGACTGGATGGACTCCGCCATCGCACAGCGGCTCCTGGGATACCAACACCACTCGTGGCCGCAGATGCTGAGCGAGATCACGGCAAACACCGGCTGGAGACGATATCCGCTGCGGCTTGCGGCTCCGCTTGCGCGGGAATTTCTGAAACGCCGGTCGCCCTACTACAGGCAGCCGGGCGTCTACGCAGACCCTTGGGAAGCGGTCCGTCGCAAGTGGGGCGGACCGGAAGCTGACAGGAGGACGTGAATGAGCACACGAGTCGCGGTCATCATCGGCGGTGCATCTGGAATCGGCTGGGCCACGGCACAACTGCTCGCCGAGCAAGGGTGCCGGGTCACCATCGCCGACCGCAATGAGGAGCTGGCCCATCAGCGCGCCACCGAACTCGGTGAACCGCACGCCTGGGCGAGAGTGGAGGTCACCGACGAGGACAGTGTGGCGGCGCTGTTCGACGGCGTCGCACGACGCGAGGGCGGAGTGCATGTGGTAGTCAACTGCGCGGGCTTCAGCGGGTTCGGGCTGATCACGGAACTCGACGCCGAGCAGTTCCGTTCGGTGATCGACGTCTGCCTCACCGGAGCCTTCCTGGTGATCAAGCACGCGGGCCGCCACCTTCCCGACGGTGGAACGCTGGTCTCGCTCACCTCTCTGAATGCCCGCCAGCCCGCGATCGGGATGAGCGCCTACTGCGCGGCGAAGGCCGGTCTGTCGATGCTCACCGAGGTGGCCGCGCTCGAACTGGGGCCGCGCGGCGTCCGGGTCAACGCCGTCGCCCCGGGCTTCGTCCACACCCCGCTGACCGAGGGGGCGGTCGCCATCCCCGGGGTGCTCGACGAGTACGTGGAGAACACCGCTCTGGGCCGGGCCGGCACCCCGGAGGACGTCGCCGCCGCGGTGGCGTTTCTGTGTTCGCCGCAGTCGTCCTGGCTCACCGGTGAGATCCTCGACCTCAACGGCGGCGCGCATCTCAAGCGGTATCCGGACATCCATCAGCACCTTCTGAAGCTGATGGGACAGTAGCTTCGGCCCCATCACGCTGCCGGGGCAGTAGGTTAAACCGGGTGAAGGATTTCACGGTCACCCAGAAGCGGGCGCTCGCCGTCGTCACCATCATCGCCCTGCTGTTCGGCGCGTACTTCCTGCGCCGCTACTTCATGCTGGTGGTGATCGCGGCCATCATCGCCTACCTGTTCACCCCGTTCTACAACCGCCTCCGATCGAAATTGAACGGCGGGCTGGCCACCACATTGACGGTGCTCGCCGCACTGGGAACCGTCGTCATCCCGATCATCGGCGTGATCACGTTGGCCACCTACCAGATATCGCACATGTTGATCGGCGTCGCCGACTGGGCCAGGACGGCGGATCTCAACGCGCTGGGCGACAAGGCGATCGTCGCGGTCAATCAGCTGCTCGCCAAGCTTCCCTTCCAGACCCCGACGATCACCGTCGAGTCGCTGCGCAGCAACCTGGGCAAGGTGGCGCAGACCATCGGAGAGTGGCTGCTGCGCACCATCAGCGGAGCGGCCGGAGGGGCGATCGGTTTCATCACCTCCGCGATCATCTTCCTCTACGTGCTGGTCTCGCTGCTGGTCAACAAGACCGAACTGATCACCCTGATCCGCCGGCTCAACCCGCTCGGCGAGGAGGTCACCGACCTGTACCTGGCCAAGATGGGCGCCATGGTGAAGGGAACGGTCAAGGGCCAGTTCATCATCGCCATCATCCAGGGCACGCTCGGCGCGATCTCGATCTACATCGCCGGATTCCACGACGGGTTCTTCATCTTTGCGATCCTGCTGACCGCGCTGTCGGTCGTCCCTCTGGGCAGCGGGATCGTGACCATTCCCTTCGGCATCGGGATGATGTTCTTCGGCAACGTCGCCGGCGGGGCATTCGTGGTGCTGTTCCACCTGATCGGGATCACCAACGTCGACAACTTCCTTCGGCCGATCCTGGTGCCCAAGGAAGCGCGGCTGGATTCAGCACTGATGCTGCTATCGGTGTTCTCGGGGATCGCGATGTTCGGCTTCTTCGGGATCGTGCTCGGTCCGGTGCTGATGATTCTCATCGTCACGACCATCTCGGTGTACCTCGCCGTCTACAAGGGCGTTGAGATGGAGGACGCCGACGATGTCGAGGTTCCCGAGGAGCGCAAGAGACTGTTCCGGCGCAAGCGCCCGAAGAAGGCCGTCGCGGTCGCGGCGAGCGACGCCATGGCCGACGACACCCTGCCCGACTCGGTTAAACCAGCCGCTCCTTGAGGAACTCCACCATGCGCTTGCGGGCCTCATAGGCGGGCTGCCCGTCGATCTCGCGCAACTCCTGGGTGAGCACCGAGTGGGCCATCTTCCCGAATCCGCCCGGGTTGCCGGGCGAAGAGTCGATCTCGATGACCTCGAACGCGTCACCCAGGCGGTCCTTAAGGGCGGCGAAGCGTTCCGACGGGACCAACGGATCCGCGCTGAACCTCAGCGCCAGCGCGCACAGACCCTCCTCGGCGGCACGCTTCTCGATCACCTTCATCTCCCGCTCGCTCAGCCCGGGGTCGCGTTTCTGTGCCGCGGTGAGCGGCAACGGCACCGACGGCTGGCTGAGCACCGGTGCCAGCACACTGTCGTCGACCGCCGCGGCCAGTGCGAACCCACCGGAGAAGCACTGCCCGATGACACCTACCCCCTTGCCCGGGGTTTTTGCATTCAAGTCACGGGCAAGCGCTCGAAGGTAATCGGCCACCGGGCGCTCCCGGTTGGTGGCGAGCGCGGCGAATTCCTTGGCGACGCAGCCGCGCAGCAGTATCGGCACCATGCCCGGCCGGACCGCGGCCGCGCCGGGAGTTCCGTACAGCGACGGGATCGCCACCATGAAGCCGTTGTCGACGAGGTGGTTGCCCAGCGCCAGAACGCCCGGATGCACGCCCGGCATCTCGGGGATCAGCACCACACCGGGGCCGGAACCCCTGTAGTACACGTCATGGGTGAACCCGGCGGCGGTGAACGGCTCGCATGTCCAGCCGGTGAGGTCCGCTTCGGGCGCAGTGTTCGGCATTCGCCTATCTAACCCTGGCCGATTCAGCTCTGCGCCAGCGGCGGCTGTGTCTGGGTTGCGATCGCCAGAGCGCGGAAGTCCTCGGCGGAACCGGCTCCTGTGATGGCCAGCTGAACCGAGCCCCCGGGACCGTTCAGCCGCGTGGTCCACACCGGCTCGGTGTCCTCTCCGCCCTGGTAGACCACCCAGCGAACACCGTCGATGTCCTCGACGCCGGTCGGATACAGCGACTTCTGGATCGAGGCCACCAGCGCGGTCTCGTCGGCGTCGCTCTGGGTGAGGCTGACGTACATCTTCGACGGGGCGATGTAGCCGACCCGGGCGGTGACGGCGCGCTGCCGCTGACCTGACGCGGGATCGGTGCGCCCGCCGTCGATACCGTCGCGCGCACCGGAGTTGGCCTGCCAGCCGGCGGGCAGTTTCGGCAGCCGCACCGGAATGTCGAGCACATCGGCGTCGGCCTGCAGGGCGGCCGCGGCGTCGTAGGACGGCACCATCCCGTCGGAGGGCCCACCGGGGCGCACCGAGCACGTCCCGACGAGGCCGGCCAGCACGACGCAGGCGATCACCAGGGGGATCAGCGACCAGAACATGTCGCGGCCGTCCTGAAGAATCCGCGGCTTGGGCGGTCTCGCAGGCGGCGGGCCTTGCTCGCTGGGTGCACTCACGCCCGCCAGTATCCCAGGTCTGGACGAACCAACCGGCTCTGGGACAATCCCCCAATGCCGGACAGCCGTCGCCGCGAAGCCCCCGACCGCAACCTCGCGCTGGAACTGGTCCGGGTCACCGAGGCCGGCGCAATGGCCGCCGGCCGCTGGGTGGGCCGCGGCGACAAGGAGGGCGGAGACGGCGCCGCCGTCGACGCCATGCGGCAACTGGTCAACTCGGTGTCGATGCGTGGTGTGGTGGTGATCGGCGAGGGCGAGAAGGACAACGCCCCCATGCTCTACAACGGCGAAGAGGTGGGCAACGGCGACGGCCCCGACTGCGACTTCGCCGTCGACCCGGTCGACGGCACCACCCTGATGAGCAAGGGCATGCCCAATGCGATCTCGGTGCTGGCCGTCGCCGAGCGCGGGGCGATGTTCGACCCCTCGGCGGTGTTCTACATGAACAAGATCGCCGTCGGACCCGATGCCGTCGACGCCATCGACATCACCGCGCCGATCGGCGAGAACATCCGGCGCGTGGCGAAGGCGAAGAAGTCATCGGTGGCCGACCTGACGGTGTGCATCCTGGACCGGCCCCGGCACCAGAAACTCATCGCCGACGTGCGGGAGGCGGGCGCAAGGATCCGGCTGATCACCGACGGCGACGTGGCCGGCGCGATCTCCGCGTGCCGCCCGGGATCCGGCACCGACATGCTTGCCGGGATCGGCGGAACCCCCGAGGGGATCATCACCGCTGCGGCGATCCGGTGCATGGGCGGAGCCATTCAGGCGCAGCTCGCTCCCACCGACGACGCTGAGCGGCAGAAGGCCATCGACCGCGGCCACGACCTGAACCAGGTGCTGGGCACCGAGGACCTGGTCTCCGGCGAGAACGTCTTCTTCAGTGCCACCGGCGTCACCGACGGCGATCTCCTCAAAGGTGTGCGGTACTTCGGCGGCGGCTGCACCACCCAGTCGATCGTGATGCGTGCCAAGTCCGGCACCGTCCGTCTTATCGAGGCCTATCACCGGCTGTCCAAGCTCAACGAGTACTCCGCGGTGGATTTCACCGGGGACATCTCGGCCGCGTATCCCCTTCCCTGAGAAAGGCAGTAGATGACCAGCATCTCGGCTGACGGCGAGTTCCGGATCGAGCACGACACCATGGGCGAGGTCCGGGTGCCGGCCAAAGCCTTGTGGCGTGCGCAGACCCAGCGTGCGGTGGAGAACTTCCCGATCTCCTTCAGGGGTCTGGACCGCAACCAGATCCGGGCCATGGCGCTGCTGAAGGCGGCCTGCGCACAGGTCAACAAGGACCTTGGTCTGCTGGCGGCCGAGAAGGCCGACGCGATCATCGCCGCGGCCAACGAGATCGCCGACGGCCGGCACGACGATCAGTTCCCGATCGACGTCTTCCAGACCGGCTCGGGCACCAGTTCCAATATGAATGCCAACGAGGTGATCGCCTCGATCTGCGCCCGCGACGGTGTGACGGTGCACCCCAATGACGATGTCAACATGTCGCAGTCGTCCAATGACACATTCCCGACTTCGACCCATATCGCGGCCACCGAAGCCGCTGTGCGCCAGCTGATCCCGGCGCTGGAGGTTCTGCACGCCTCGCTAGAGGCCAAGTCCCGCCAGTGGCGCACCGTCGTCAAGAGCGGCCGCACCCACCTGATGGACGCCGTCCCGGTGACCCTCGGCCAGGAGTTCGGCGGTTACGCCCGTCAGATCGAGGCCGGCATCGAACGGGTCCGCGGGACGCTCCCCCGGCTGGGCGAACTGGCGATCGGCGGCACCGCCGTCGGCACCGGCCTCAATGCCCCCGACGGATTCGGCGCGAAGGTGGTCGAGGTGCTCGTCGCCCAGACCGGTCTGGCCGAGCTGACAACGGCCAAGGACTCGTTCGAGGCCCAGGCCGCCCGCGACGGGCTCGTCGAGGCCTCCGGCGCATTGAAGACCATCGCGGTGTCGCTGACCAAGATCGCCAACGACATTCGCTGGATGGGTTCGGGCCCGCTGACCGGCCTGGCGGAATTGCACCTGCCCGATCTGCAGCCGGGCTCCTCGATCATGCCCGGAAAGGTCAACCCGGTGATCCCCGAGGCGGTCACCCAGGTCGCCGCGCAGGTGATCGGCAATGACGCCGCCATCACCGTGGGCGGACTGTCGGGAGCGTTCGAACTCAACGTGTACATCCCGATGATGGCCCGCAATCTGCTGGAGTCGTTCACCCTGCTGGCCAACGTGTCGAAACTGTTCGCCGCGCGCTGCATCGACGGCCTGGTGGCCGACGAGGAGCGGCTGCGCCGGCTGGCCGAGTCATCGCCGTCGATCGTGACTCCGCTGAACTCGGCCATCGGTTACGAGGAGGCTGCCGCAGTGGCCAAGCAGGCGCTCAAGGAGCACAAGACGATCCGCCAGACGGTGATCGACCGCGGCCTGATCGGCGACAAGCTCTCCGAGGAGGAACTGGACCGCCGCCTCGACGTACTGGCTATGGCGAAGGTCCGCGAACAGGGCTAGCGCCCAGTCTGCGGATGGCGGGTCCCGCAGTAAGGCTGTGCAGCACCAGGCTCACGGTCACGGACACGACCACGACGACGGCGATCACGTCGGCGTGCGCGATTTCGCCGCGATCGATCACCAGCAGACCCAGCACGACGGTCCCGATGCCGCGCGGGCCGAACCAGCCGATGAACAGCCGGTTGGAGACCGGTAGCCCGGTGCGCAGCAGAGCCACAGACACCGCGACGATGCGGACGGCGAACAACGCCAGCACGGAGAACGCGACCACCCGCCAGTCGGCACGCCGCCATCCGTCGATGACGGCGAACGCGCCGAACATCGCGAACACCAGCAACTCGAGCAGCTGCCCCGTGGCATCCGACACCGCCGTCGGTACCTCATGAACATCGCCCTCGGATTGTGTGCGCCGGGTGATGAACGAGAACGCCAGCCCGCCGGTGAAGGCGGCGACGAACCCGCTCGCCTCGATGCGCTCGCCGATCTGGAAGCAGACCAGCGCCAGCGCGAGGGTGGCCAACTGGGCCCAGGTGTCGCTCATCCACCCCTGCCGCCGCGACCATCGCACCACCAGTCCCCCGGTGAGGCCGATCGCGGCGCCGGCGACGAGCGAGAGCACCTCGGTGGCGAAGATGAAACGCATCCAATGTCCGTCGGCCGGGTCGGCGCGCTGCGACGCCAGTCCGAGCGCGATCAGCAGAATCGCCAGCGCGAATCCGTCGTAGAACCCGCTCTCCACCGACAGCGCGTGGCGCACCCGTTCGGGAATCCGGCGGTCTTCCAGCAGTGCCTCGATCAGGGCGGCCTCGGTCGGCGCGACGATCGCCGCGAGACACACCGCCTCCCACCACGGCAGCACCGGCAGCAGTGCGGTGGCGGTCAGCGCACCCAGTACGACCGTGAGCGGTATGCCGACCACCAGAAGCCGCAGCGTCACCGGCCCGTGCACACGGATGCGGTCGAATCGGAGTTTGGCGGCCTGGTTGAACAGGATCACGGTCAGTGCCAACTGCGCGAGCGCGGTGTAGCCCTCGGTCCCCGGCCCGGCATCGAGCAGATGCAGACCGAAGGGCCCCAGCGCCGCCCCGACGAGCATGAACACCAGCGCGGGGGCGATGAAGCTGCTGTTGACTCTCTCGGAGACCAGCGCGTACCCGAGCACCATGACGGCGAGGACCAGCGGGGTCGTCTGATGCACGGCCGCTACGCGCCGTTGGTGGGACCGCCGGAGTTGGCGCCCGGAATGTCGGTGATCGGGAAGTTCGGCATCGGCGACGGCGACGGTGTTGCCGGCAAACCCGGAATCTCCGAGGCGGGGATGTCGCGCAGCGCGTCGGCGGGCGGCCCGTTCTCGCGACCGCCGTACACGCTGCCGGGCGCACGCCGGCCGAGTAGCTGGCTCACAGTCACAAGCCGGTAGCCGTTGGCCTTGAGCACCGGCAGGAACTGATAGACCAGATCGACCGTCGATGAATAGGTGTCGTGGAAGAGCACCACCGATCCGGGACGGATCTGCGTCATCAGCATGTAGCGGGTGGCCGCGGTGTCGGAGTCGTTGATCCAGTCGAAAGGGATGACGTCCCAAAGGATTCCGGCCAGCCGCTCCTTGGCGGCGACTGCGTTGACCGCGTTGTCGGTGAGCCCGCCCGGCGGGCGCCACAGCGTCGGCGTCTGGCCGGTGGCCGCGGCGATTGCCTCTTGCGCCCTGGACAACTGCTCCGGCACGAACTGAGCCGGGATGGTCGTCATGTTGGGGTGTTCCCAGGTGTGATTGCCGATCTCCATACCGGCCTGCGCGACGCGCCTGGCACCCTCGGGGTTGGCCGTAACCTTGTTGCCGATCATGAAGAACGTCGCTGTGGCGCCGGCGTCGCTCAGTACCTGCACCAGGCGGTCGGTGTAGGGCGACGGTCCGTCGTCGAAGGTTAACGCCACACACTTCTGGCGTGCGCAGTCGACCGTGTCGGCCTGGGGAGACGACGGCGCGGCGCAACCGGTGAGCACCGTGAGCACAGCGGCCACCAGCGTCGAGACGAAAGAACGGCGCAGCACCTGCCGATTTTACCCAGCCGCGGGCACCGTCAGGGCAGGGCGCCCGGGCTGATCTCCTCGAGCATCTCGGTGACCAGCGCGGCGATCGGTGACCGTTCGCTGCGCATGAGCGTGACGTGCGCGAACAGCGGATGCCCTTTGAGTTTCTCGATGACCGCGGCCACACCGTCGTGCCGGCCGACACGCAGGTTGTCGCGCTGCGCAACATCGTGGGTGAGCACCACCCGCGAACCGGCGCCGAGACGCGACAGCACGGTGAGCAGCACGTTGCGCTCGAGAGACTGAGCCTCGTCGACGATCACGAAGGAATCATGAAGTGAGCGGCCGCGGATGTGCGTCAAAGGCAGCACTTCGAGCATGCCCCGGGAGAGCACCTCCTCAAGCACCGCCGGGCTGGCCAGACCCTCGAGTGTGTCAAAGACCGCCTGCGCCCACGGGCCCATCTTGTCGCTCTCGCTGCCCGGCAGGTAACCGAGTTCCTGTCCGCCGACTGCGTAGAGCGGACGGAACACCACGACCTTGCGCTGACTGCGCCGCTCCAGCACCGCCTCCAGGCCGGCGCACAGCGCGAGCGCTGACTTACCCGTTCCGGCCTTCCCGCCGAGCGAGACGATGCCGACCGACTCGTCGAGCAACAGGTCCAGTGCGACGCGCTGCTCGGCGGAGCGGCCGCGCAGCCCGAAGACCTCGCGATCACCGCGCACCAGCTGCACCCGTTTGTCCGCGTTCACCCTGCCGAGTGCGTGCGAGTTGCCACCGAGCAGCCGAATGCCGGTGTGGCACGGCAGATCCCGGGCGTCGACCAGGTCGATCTCACCCTCGGTGAACAGCGTGTCGACGTCGTCGCCCGACACCTCGAGTTCGGACATGCCGGTCCAGCCGGACGTGATGACGTCCTGCGCGTGATACTCGTCCGCCGCCAGGCCCACCGCACCGGCCTTCACGCGCAAGGGGATGTCCTTGCTGACCAGGGTCACCCGTTTGCCCTCGGCTGCCAGATTCGCCGCGCAGGTGAGAATCCGGGCGTCGTTGGTGTCGGTCCGGAAGCCGGCCGGCAGCACCGCGGGATCGCTGTGATTGAGCTCGACGTGCAGCGTCCCGCCCTGTGTGCCAATGGGTATCGGCTGATCAAGACGTCCGTGCTCCAGGCGGAGATCGTCGAACAGGCGCAGCGCCTGTCGTGCGAACCAACCGAGTTCGTGGTGGTGGCGCTTGGCTTCCAGTTCGCTGATCACGACCAGCGGGACGACCACGTCATGCTCGGCGAACCGGGTACACGCCCAGGGATCGGAAAGCAGTACGGAGGTGTCGAGCACGTACGTCCGGGTGGGCGCGTGCGTTTCGGTCACGGGCGCTCCTGAAGCTCGCTGAGCCATCGGAGCCGACGCTACCCCCGCCGCACGGCACGCGGGTGAGGCGCGCCGGGGGTCGGGCGGTTAGCCGAGGACGAACTTCTTGAGCATCGCTTCGTCGGCCACACCCCAGGCGACGATGAGGTCGGAGACGACTTTCCGCGCGGCGTCCTGGTCGAAGATACCGGCCTCGGCTACCGCGCGAAGCTTGTTCTCCCGGTACTCCAGGATGTCGCCGCCGACAACTGTGAATTCCGGCGCGCGACGGGCGATCGCCCCGACGGTCTGGTCGGTGTGGTGCTTGAGGCAGTGCGCGACGAGCTTGCCGAAGAACTGCTCGTGGCGTTCCTCGTCGCGGGCGATCCGGCCGATCAGCGTCTTCAAGACGGGCTCGTCGACCTTCTCCTCGAGGTTGCGCAGGTAAACCGCGTGCGCGCGCTCGTAGAGTGCCATGAACACCAGCGTCTCGATCTGGGTGTACTGGTCGGCGCGATAGCCCCGCATCACGTGGGCGACCCGCACCTCTTCGTTGGCGTTGGGGTCGAAATTGCGGGTCACCACCAGGTACTCGCGGATCGCGATGGCGTGCAGGTTCTCCTCCGCGGTCCAGCGGCCGAGCCACCGGCCCCACTTGTCCTCGAGGATGAAGTGCTCGACGAGTTCGCGGTGGTAGCCGGCCAGGTTGTCCTTGGTCACCAGCAGCACTTCGAGGGCGTCGACGACATCGGCGGGAAGGGTGGCCTGAGAGGGATCCCAGTCACGCCCGCCGAGGAAGGCGAAATTCTCGCCCTGGTCGAAGGGCACGTAGTCGTGGGCGTACCACTCGTCGGCGTGCTCGAGGTACACGGCGAGGGAATCGGCGACCACGGACTCGAGTTCGAGGGTCAGCGCGTTCGCGGCAGGTTTCTGAGCCATGAACTAAGTGTAACCGATGTTAACGGATATCAGAGGGTAAGGCCCGGGTACAGCGGGTTGGCGTCAAGCAGTTCGGCGGCAGCCGAGCGCACCCAGTCGGCGGTCTGGTCGACGAGGGTGTACTTGGCCTTCGACGTCCCCTCAGCGGTCGTGTTGGACAGCGTCTCGACCACGAGTTCGGCCACCCGGTCGAACTCGGCGGGCCCGAAGCCGCGGGTGGTCAGCGCCGGGGTGCCGAACCGGATGCCGCTGGTGTACCAGGCGCCGTTGGGATCGGCCGGGATCGAGTTGCGGTTGGTCACGATGCCGGAATCCAGCAGCGCCGACTCGGCCTGCCGTCCGGTGATACCGAAGCTCTGCACATCGAGCAGCACCAGGTGGTTGTCGGTGCCGCCGGTGACGAGGTTGGCGCCGCGGCGCATCAGGCCGTCGGCGAACGCCTGCGCGTTGTCGGCCACCCGCTGGGCGTAGGCGCGGAACGACGGCTGGCGCGCCTCGGCGAAGGCGACGGCCTTGGCGGCCATCACGTGGGACAGCGGTCCGCCGAGCACCATCGGGCAGCCCTTGTCGACGGCGTCGGAGTACTCCTTGGTGGCCAGCACCAGACCGCCGCGCGGACCGCGCAGCGACTTGTGCGTGGTGGTGGTGACGACGTGGGCGTGCGGCACCGGGTCTTCATCGCCGGTGAGCACCTTGCCGGCGACCAGACCGGAGAAGTGCGCCATGTCGACCATGAACGTCGCGCCCACCTCGTCGGCGATCTCGCGCATCGTGGCGAAGTTGACCCGCCGCGGATACGCGGAGTACCCGGCGACCAGGATCAGCGGCTTGAACTCGCGCGCGGCGGCGGCGACGGCGTCATAGTCGAGCAGGCCCGTCTTCGGGTCGGTGCCGTAGCTGCGCTGGTGGAACATCTTGCCGGAGATGTTGGGCCGGAAGCCGTGGGTCAGGTGTCCGCCGGCATCCAGCGACATGCCCATCAGCCGCTGGCTTCCGAGTTTGGCGCGCAGGCGTTCCCACTCCGCCTCGGAGAGGTCGTTGACGTTCTTCACGCCGGACTCGTTAAGAGCGGGCGCCTCGACACGGGTGGCGAGGATGGCCCAGAACGCGACCAGGTTCGCGTCGATGCCGGAGTGCGGTTGCACATAGGCGTACGGGGCGCCGAACAGTTCGCGCGCATGCTCGGCGGCGATGGATTCGATCTCGTCGACGTTCTGGCAGCCGGCGTAGAAGCGGTGCCCGACGGTGCCTTCGGCGTACTTGTCGGACAGCCAGGTGCCCATGGTCAGCAACACGGCCGGGGAGGCGTAGTTCTCACTCGCGATCAGCTTCAGCGATTCGCGTTGGTCGGCGAGTTCTTTGCGGGTGGCCGCCGCGATCCGCGGTTCCACTGTCTCGATGATGCTCAGCGCCGCTTTATAGGCCTCGCTGGCGGTGGCGGCGTACTCGGCGCCGGGGGCCGTCGCGGCAGGCAGGATCGCTTCGGTGCTCATGGTTGAAGAGCGTAGTCGGCCCGCAGCGACTCCCCCACCCCTGCCGAGTGTGCGGATTTCCACAGCCGCGCGGCGTGTCGCGCGGGACACCGCACAGTCGGCGGCCGATCCGCGACTAGACGGCGAGCTCGGCCCGTAGCGCCGAGGGGATCAGCGGCTCGTCTAGCAGCCGCCCGAACCGCTCGGCCATCCCCACGCCATCCGGGCGCTCGTCCAGCCAGGCCCGCAGCAGCCGGAATCCCTCCACGTAGGTCGAGGTGTAAGCCCGCCACAGCGGGGACGACAGGAACCTCAGCATCTGCCGCGCGCGGGTGTCGTCGACCAGCAGCCACCGCTGCAGGAAGGCGGCGACGTCATCGACGTCGCGGTGCTCGTCGTGAAGCATCATCGCCGCGTCCTGGCGCACCCCGGCGAGCCCGGTCCTCGCCGCCGCCAGCGCCTCGGCCCGTTCGCCGTCGAAGCGCAGGCCCAGATCGGCGTAGATCTCCTGCGCCCACCGCCCCCAGCCCGCTCCGACGGCCGCATGCAGCGCCAGGTCGGCCAGCCCCTCGGCCATCAGGCATTGCGGGGTGTTGACCAGAAAGATGGTCTGCTCGGCGTGGCCCAGGACGGCCACCAGGCCGGCTTCCTTGCGGCAGTGCTCGGTGTGATGGCCCGGGTAGGACTCGTGGGCGATCAACGCGGGCAGATGCGACATCTGCTGCTTGAGGTCGGCGTTCACCGCCACCCGGGAGCGGTAGTCACCCTCGTAGTAGTTGAACCCCGACCACGGTTTGTCGGTTACCACCTCGTAGACGACGGTCTCTGCGTCGGGCAGCGGATAGGTGGCGCGGACGATGTCGCGCAGCGCGCTGGAGAACGCGCCGATGGCCTCCGGCAGACGCGCGGGCGGCAGTTCGTCAGCGCGCCGCGCCACCTCCATCCGCTCGGCCAGTGACCCGCTGCCCCCGAGCACCTCGTCGATGCGGACGTGGGCGGCGCGGTAGCCCTCCTCGTCACCGCGGCTGATGTCGACGTCGAAGTAGTGCCGGACCTCGTCGACGAATCCGACCTGTTCGCCGGCGAACTTCCGCGCCGAGAACCACAGCGCCCGCAGGTGCGCGGCGATGAAGTCGGCCCGCTGGTCGGTGAAGTCGCCCGATCGCGGGACCTGCGGCAGTTCGGCCAGCAGCCGCTGGGCCCCAGCGGCCAGGCCGGCGGGTTCGGGTGCGGGTTCGCCGGCCACCTGCCGGCGCAGCCCCGCTTCGCCGGTGAACGAGTCGACGTACCCTTCCTCGATGCGGTCGAAGCGCAGTCCGAGTAACAGGTATTCGCGGATCAGCCGGTCGGGCTCCATGCCCCTCACGCTAACTGCAACACTGAGCACATGGCGCGGCTAAGCGAACCGAGCCCCTATGTGGAGTTCGACCGCAGCGAGTGGCGTGCGTTGCGCATGTCGACTCCGCTCAAGCTCACCGAGGAGGAACTCGTCGGCCTGCGGGGTCTGGGCGAGCAGATCGACCTACTGGAGGTCGAGGAGGTCTACCTGCCGCTCGCCCGTCTGATCCACCTGCAGGTGGCCGCGCGCCAGGCCCTGTTCGCGGCCACCGGGGAGTTCCTCGGCGAACCGATGCAGAACCCGGACCGGCCGGTGCCCTTCATCATCGGCGTGGCCGGAAGCGTGGCGGTGGGTAAGTCGACCACCGCGCGCGTGCTGCAGGCGCTGCTGTCGCGGTGGGAGGATCATCCGCGGGTCGATCTGGTGACCACTGATGGGTTCCTCTATCCGAACGCCGAGCTGTCTCGGCGGAACATCATGCATCGCAAGGGCTTTCCGGAAAGCTACGACCGCCGGGCGCTGATGCGCTTCGTCACATCGGTGAAGTCCGGGTCGGATCAGGTGTGCGCGCCGGTCTATTCGCACCTGGTCTACGACATCGTGCCGAACGAAAAGCACGTTGTCACACACCCGGACATTCTCATCCTGGAGGGCCTCAACGTCCTACAGACCGGACCCCGGCTCATGGTGTCGGATCTATTCGACTTCTCCGTCTACGTCGACGCCCGCATCGAGGACATCGAGCACTGGTATGTCGAGCGGTTCCTCGCGATGCGCGCCGGCGCGTTCGCCGACCCGGCGTCGCATTTCCACCACTACTCGAGCCTCAGCGATCAACAGGCGGTCACGGCGGCCCGCGAGATCTGGCACTCCATCAACCGCCCCAACCTGATCGAGAACATCCTGCCCACCCGGCCCCGCGCCACCCTGGTGCTTCGCAAGGACGCCGACCACGCGATCAACCGGTTGCGGCTGCGCAAGCTCTAGCCGGCCGTTGAGCAGGCTCAGGCCCCGTAGCGACGGTGCCGTCGGGTGTAGTCGCGCAGGGCGCGCAGGAAGTCGACCCGGCGGAAGTCGGGCCAGTGCGCCTCGGTGAACCACATCTCCGAGTACGCGCTCTGCCAGAGCAGGAATCCACTCAGCCGCTGTTCGCCGGAAGTTCGGATGACCAGATCCGGGTCGGGCTGGCCGGAGGTGTAGAGGTTCTCCGAGATGCCCTCGGTGGTGACGGCCTCGATCATCTGCTCGGCGGTGGCGCCGTCGGCGAGCTGCTTGCCCAGCAGGGTGCGCACGGCGTCGACGATCTCCTGACGGCCGCCGTAGGCCACGGCGACGTTGACATGGAACGAGGCCGGCGTCGCCGAGGTGGAGTCCACGGCATCGCGTAACCGTCGGGCGGTGTCCTCGCCGAGCAGTTCGAGATCTCCCACCGTGCGGACGCTCCACCGGTTGACCGGTGCACAGATCTCCTCGACCACCTCGGTGATGATGTCGATCAGACAGTTCAACTCGCCGGCGTCGCGCTGGAGGTTCTCCGTCGAGAGCAGGTAGACGGTGGCCATCTCGATGCCGGCGTCGGCGCACCACCGCAGCATCTCGGCGATCTTGTCCGCGCCCACCCGGTAGCCGTAGCTGACGTCGTGGTGACCAGCGTCACGGGCCCAGCGCCGATTGCCGTCGCACAGCACGGCGATATGGCGCGGAAGTGCGGCTTTGGAGAGTGCGAGCTCCTGGCGCAGCCGCATCTCGTAGAGCCGGTAGGCCGGCTCCTTGAGTCGCCTCGGAATGAGCTCCACGGCTAGTCAGACTACTGTGGCGACTGTCCGTGAGGGGCTACTGTCGGCAAGCGAATGCGGGGGTGATCGAGATCGCGAAGCCGTCCCAGCCGATAGCCGACACCAGGGCCGAGGACTTCCCGGAAGCCGTTGTCGAGGGAGTCGCGCAGTTCCTCGGCAAGCCGCGTGCACGCGGCTGGATTCACGTCTACTCCTCGATCGTGGCCACCATCGCGGGGGCCGCGCTGGTGTCGGTGTCGTGGGCGCTGGACTCCACCCGTGCCGGCATCGCGACGCTGATCTACACCTGCACCATCGTCGCCATGTTCGGCGTCAGCGGCGCCTACCACCGGCTGCGCTGGACGTCACCGGTGGCGCATACCTGGATGAAGCGCCTGGATCACTCGATGATCTTCGTGTTCATCGCCGGCAGCTACACGCCCTTCGCGCTGCTGGCCCTTCCCGAGCGCGACGGCTGGGTGCTCTTCTGGATCGTCTGGGGCGGCGCGCTGGCCGGGGTGCTGCTCAAGATGTGCTGGCCGTCGGCGCCGCGGTGGCTGGGGGTGCCGCTGTACCTGCTGTTGGGCTGGGTGGCGGTTTGGTTCATCGGTCCGATCACCCACGGCGCCGGGGTGGCGGCGGTGGTATTGCTGATCGTCGGCGGGGTGCTCTACAGCGTCGGTGGGGTGCTGTACGCGCTGAAATGGCCCAACCCCTGGCCGGAGACCTTCGGCCACCACGAGTTCTTCCACGCGTGCACCGCGGTCGCGGCGATCTGCCACTACATCGCGATGTGGTTCGCGGTCTTCTGACCACCGCGCCCCCCTAGACCTGCGTGGCGTCGGCGAACGACCAGTAGGCCTTCATCGACGTGATCTTGCCGTCAGCGTTGAACGACATCACGTCGATCGGCTGAATACGCACCTTGTGCCCGCCCGCGTCGACGGTGATGACGAACATGAACGCCGCCTCGTGCCCGGCTACCCGCAGCGCAAGCAGTTCCGTTGCCCGCTCGGCACTTTCGACGTTCTTGAAGAAGCCGTGGATGGCGGAGCGGCCTATGTGCACCTCACCGCCGCCGACGGGATCCTCGACCGTGGCGTCGTCGGCGAACAGTGCGGCGATCTCGTCGGCGGTTCCGTCGGCCACCAGTTCCAGGTAGCGATGGACCGTTTTCTCGATGTGCTCGGCGCTGACCATGGCGTCACGCTACACGGGCACACCGAGGGCGGAAGCGAGTTCGGCGGCGCCGATGACGGGCAGATCGCACACCCGGCCGCGGCAGACGTACGCGGCGTCGGCGCCGCCGACTCGGCCGCGACCGGCCAGCAGCGGAGCGGAGTCCGCCGCGCCGCCGACGACGACGGTGCCGCCCGGCGCCATCCGGCGCGCGGCGGCCAGCAGGTCCGAGTCCGCGCCTTCGGTCGAGACGGCCACCTGCAGCGGGCCGCGCACCGCCGCCTCGGCCACCGCCAGCCAGTGGCCGGCGGAGCGGGGCGCCCGGGCGAGCAGCGGTGAGGCGGCCAGCAGCGCCTCGGCGGCCGCCTCGCCGTAGCGGCCGGCGCGGTCGGCGTCGACCAGGTGCGCGGCGGTGAGCAGGGCCTCGGCGATCGCCGACGCCCCCGAGGGGGTGGCGCCGTCGACCGGGTCCGCGGGCCGGACCATCAGCTGTTCGGCGTCATCGGCGGCGTCGAACCAGCGGCCCGGCCGGTCCGGGTCGGCGAAGTGCCGCAGCGCGATGTCGATCAGATCGGTGGCGGTCACCAGCCAGGACGCCTGCCCGGTCAGCTGATGGAGGCTGAGCAGTCCGGTGGCCAGCATGGCGTGGTCTTCGAGGATGGCCGCGCTCTGGCCGACGCGCCCGCCGAGGCTGGCGCGGCGCAGTCTGCCGTCGACGATATGCAGCTCGACGATCGACGCTGCGCAGCGTTGCGCGGCATCAAGCAGCGACGGGTCGTCCAGCGCCACACTCGCCTCCGCCAACGCGGTGATCGCCAGACCGTTCCACGCAGTGACGATCTTGTCGTCGCGCGGAGGTTGCGGGCGGGTCCCCCGCTGAAGGATCAGGGCGTCGCGCACCCGGGCGAATCGCTCGGCGTCGTCGGGGTCGGCCCGCAGTTGCAGCACGGAGGTCCCGTGCTCGAAAGTCCCGTCGTCGGTCACCGCGAAAAGCTCTGCCGCCCAATCGCCGTCGGCGTCCCCGAGGACGTCGCGCAGTTGTGCGGGCGTCCAGACATAGGTCGATCCCTCGCTGCCTGCGGCGTCGGCATCCAGCGACGAGGTGAACATGCCATCGGCCGTCATGTCCTCGATCAGGAATGCCGCCGTCTCGGCCGCCACACGCCGGGCCAGCGGATCGCCGGTGCGGCGGGCCCAGTGCGCGTACACCCGCAACAGCAGCGCATTGTCGTAGAGCATCTTCTCGAAGTGCGGCACCACCCAGTCGTCGTCGACGCTGTAGCGGGCGAAGCCACCGGCCAGCTGGTCATAGATGCCGCCGCGGGCCATCGCCTCGCAACTGCGGCGCACCGCCGCGACAGAAACCGGCGAGCGGGTGCGCTCGTAGGTCCGCAGCAGCGCCTCGAGCAGCGCCGAGGGCGGGAACTTGGGGGCGCGGCCGAATCCCCCGCGCGCGGTGTCCTCATCGCGGAGGACGGCGGCCACCGCGTGATCGCACAGTGCGTCGGTGACCTCGGGGCCTCCGGCCGGCAGACCGGATGCGGCGCGGCGCAATTCGCCGGCGATCTGCTCAGAGGCCTCCTCGACCTCCGAGCGGCGGTTGGCCCACGTTTCGGCCACCGCGGCGAGCAGTTGCAGGAACTGCGGCTTGGGGTAGTAGGTGCCGCAGAAGAACGGCCGCCCGTCCGGGGTGAGAAAGCAGGTCATCGGCCAGCCGCCGTGGCCGGTCAGCGCGACGGTGGCGTTCATGTAGATGGCGTCGAGGTCGGGGCGTTCCTCCCGGTCGACCTTGATGCAGACGAAGCCGGCGTTCGTCACCGCCGCCACGTCCACGTCCTCGAACGACTCGTGGGCCATCACATGGCACCAATGGCAGGCCGCATAACCGATGGACAGCAGGATGGGCACATCGCGGCGGCGGGCCTCATCGAGCGCCCCGGCGCTCCATTCCTGCCATGCGACCGGGTTGTCGGCGTGCTGGCGAAGGTAGGGACTGGTGGCCTCGCCGAGCCGGTTAGCCGGCGGACTCACGCGGGGGCACCTCGGTGGCCGGGCCGTCCGGCGCGGCGTCCTCCGGCGGGACGGCCGACGGCGGGTCGAAGGACTCCGGCACCTTCTTGAGCTGGCGATTCATCGAGCGGATCAGCAGGAACACCCCGATCAGCAGCAGCACGACGACCAACAGGCCCACCGGACTTGCCTTGCCGTAGTCCGGGCCCCGGTTGGTTTCCTCGGCGAGGAGCAGGCCGATGGTCAGGTACGTCATTCGAAGACCTCGATTCCGGCGAACAGGTCGTCTTCCGGCAGCGTCGCCGCCACCCGCGACCGGGCCAGTTCGAACTCCTCGGTGGGCCACAGCCGCTGCTGCCACTCTAGGGGCGTTGCGAAGAAGAAGCCGTCCGGGTCGATCTGGGTGGCGTGCGCGCGGAGGGCTTCGTCACGCCGGTCGAAGTAGGCGGCGCAGTGCACCCGGGTCGTCACCCGGTTCACATGCGGGTCGTTGTCGGGGTCCCAGTTCTCCAGCCACTGGGCGAACGGGCCCTCCTGCCCGTTGGCGGCGAACTCGTCCTGCAGCATCTGCATGCGCTTCCGCAGGAAGCCGTGGTTGTAGTAGAGCTTGCTGACCGCCCACGCCGGACCCGCGTGCGGATATTGCTCCGGATCGGCTGCGGCTTCAAAGGCGGCGACCGAAACCTGGTGGCAGCGAATGTGATCCGGATGCGGATAGCCACCGTTCTCGTCATAGGTGGTCATCACGTGCGGACGGAACTCACGGATCACCTTCACCAGTTCCCCGACCGGTTCCTCCAACGGCACGAGCGCGAAGCACCCGTCCGGCAGCGGCGGTGGCGGGTCGCCCTGCGGCAGACCGGAATCCACGAAGCCCAGCCAGCGGTGCTCGACGCCGAGGATCTCGGCAGCCAGCGCCATCTCGTCGCGCCGGATGTCGCCGATCCGGCCGTGCACTTCCGGGAGATCCATCGCAGGGTTGAGGATGTCACCGCGCTCACCGCCGGTCAGGGTCACCACCATCACCCGGTGGCCCTCGTCGACGTACCGTGCGCACGTCGCCGCACCCTTGCTCGCCTCGTCGTCCGGATGGGCATGAACCGCCATCAAGCGCAGTTCGGTCACATCGTCCTCTTCGGGTCTCTACTCGGGTGTCTACTCGGGTCTCTACGTGGGGCGGTTGGTAGTTTCCAGTACCAAGTTCCAGTATCAGTTCCGCTATCGATGATCCCATCCGCGCCTGCGGTGGCCGCACTCACGCCCGGAGGGGGACGCGCGATGACCATCACCGACCCCGGTTCCGCACCGCGCCGGCCCGAATCGAGGTACGGCCGGGCCGCCATGCCGATGAGCAGGCGACGCCGCATCGCGATCGGGCTGGGCAGCCTGGTCGCGATGGCCGGGGTGGCGATCGCGGCGGTCGGCTATCAGCGCTACGAGGCCGTGGACGTCGAGGGCGAGTCCGCCGCCTTCACCGTGCTCGACGACCGGACCGTCGAGATCACGATCAGCGTGACCCGCAAGGACCCGTCCCGGCCGGTGGTCTGCATCGTGCGCGCGCGAGCCCGCGACGGCGCGGAGACCGGCCGCCGGGAGATCCTCGTCGGGCCTGCGGCGGGCAAGACGGTGCAGGTCACCACCACGGTGAAGTCCTACCGGCTGCCCGCCGTGGCCGACATCTACGGCTGCGGCACCGATGTTCCGGGGTACCTGACCGGGAGTTGAGCGCGCGCGAACCGGCCAAAAGCCCACGGGCGCGGTGCTACAATCGGCGCATACACGGTTCCTGCTGGGAGCCGTGTATTGCTTCATTAGCGTCCCCGCCGCTTTCAGCAATACACGCGGAAACAGCCCGCATCTTCCCGGCAGCGAAAGACACTGCACCGCGATACTGCGCGGACACGATCAAGGGAGCGCTGGCGAGATGACCGATACCCAGGTGGTCTGGCTCACCCAGGAGTCCTTCGACAAGCTCAAGGCCGAACTCGATCAACTGATCGCTCACCGGCCCGTCATCGCGGCCGAGATCAACGACCGCCGCGAAGAGGGCGACCTGCGGGAGAATGGCGGCTACCACGCCGCGCGGGAGCAACAGGGCCAGGAAGAGGCCCGCATCCGGCAGCTGCAGGAACTGCTCAATACAGCGAAGGTGGGCGAAGCGCCTAAGCAGTCCGGCGTTGCGCTGCCCGGTTCGGTGGTGGAGGTGCAGTTCATCTACGAGGACGGCAAGAAGGAAACTGAGACATTCCTCATCGCGACCCGTCAGCAGGGCGTCGTCGAGGACAAGCTCGAGGTCTACTCGCCGAACTCCCCGTTGGGCGCCGCGCTGCTCAACGCCAGCGAGGGCGAGACGCGCGAGTACACGATCCCCAGCGGTAAGACCGTCAAGGTGAAGCTGCTCAAGGCCAAGCCCTACCAGCCCTAGCCGGCGACTCCCATGGCGCGGATCGCCGAAGACCTGCTGCTGTTGCTGCTCGACAACGAGTCGGCGCAGCCGCGTCTGAACCGCAACCAGCGTGGCCGTGCGCTCGCCGGCGCCCTGCTGCTCGATCTGGCCTACGACTGCCGGATCAGGCCGGCCGTGGCCGGCGACGCCGCGGCGCCGGGGCAGCTGATCGCGCTGGCCGGTCCGGTGCCGATGGACCCTGCGGTGCGGCCGGCCCTCGCGCTGCTCGAGCGCAGCCCGCTGACCGCCGGCGCGGCGATCGGCCGGATGCGCAAGCGCGCGGAGGACGACGTGCTTGACCAGTTGCTGCGGACCGGGCAGATCCATCAGATCCAGTTGTCCTCGCATCGGTTGCTGCGCAACAGCTACGCCTGGCCGCTCAGTGACCGCCGGCGGGTCGGGGCGGTCCGCCAGGCCATCACCTCAGCGCTTTTCCACGGCCTGCAGCCACCCACTCCGACCGCCGCGATCGTCGCCGTGCTCAGTACCGTCGGCGGGCTCGGCCCGGCGCTGAATCTCGACGAGGACGCCGCCAAGCACGCGGCGCAGCGGGCGAGTGAAGTCACCTTCGGGGCCGGGTCGTATGTGTCGCAGGAGTCCCCCGCCGAGGCGAACCTCGCTGCGACGGCCGCCGCGGTGCTGCCGGCGCTGAACTGAAAACCGCCGGGTAAGGGACCGCCGAGTTAGGGCAGAGCCTGCTCGATATCGGCGAGCAGGTCGACGACGTCCTCGATCCCCACCGACAACCGGACCAGATCCTCGGGCACCTCCAGCTGCGAGCCGACCGTGGAAGCGTGCGTCATCGCGCCGGGGTGCTCGATCAGGGATTCGACGCCACCGAGCGATTCGGCGAGAATGAAAATCTCTGTGGCCGAACAGAATTTGCGTGCGGCCTGCGCACCGCCGCGCATGCGCACCGACAGCATTCCGCCGAATGCCCTCATCTGGCGTGCCGCGACGTCATGTCCGGGGTGACCGGGAAGGCCGGGATAGAGCACCTGGTTCACCGAAGGGTGCTCGGCGAGGAACGCGGCGACGCGCGCCGCGTTCTCGCTGTGCCGCTGCATCCGCACCTCGAGCGTCTTCAGCCCGCGCATGGTCAGGTAGGCGTCGAAGGGTCCGGGAACCGCGCCCGCCCCGTTCTGCAGGAAGGCGAACTTGGCGTCGAGTTCCTCATCGTCGGTCACAAGGGCACCGCCGACCACATCGGAATGCCCGCCGATGTACTTGGTGGTGGAGTGCAGCACGATGTCGGCGCCGAGGTGCAGTGGCTGCTGCAGCGCGGGTGAGGCGAACGTGTTGTCCACCAACACCATTGCCCCCGCGGCGTGTCCGATGTCGGCGACCGCCGCGATGTCGGCGATCGACAGCAGCGGGTTCGTCGGCGTCTCGACCCAGATCATCCGGGTGGCGGTTGTGACGGCGGAGCGCACGGCGTCGAGATCGGACAGCGCCACCGGCGTGTGCGCCACGCCCCACTGACTGAACACCTTGTCGATCAGCCGGAAGGTGCCGCCGTAGGCGTCGTCGGGAATGACGATGTGGTCACCCGGGCGCAGCACCGCTCGCAGCGCACAGTCGGTGGCGGCCATACCCGAGGAGAACGCTCGTGCGTAGCCGCTGTCCTCGACCGCGGCCAGTGCGCTCTCCAGCGCCGAACGGGTCGGGTTGCCGGTGCGGGCGTACTCGAATCCGCCGCGCAGGCCGCCCACGCCGTCCTGGGCGAAGGTGCTGCTCGCGTAGATGGGTGCGTTGACCGCCCCGGTGGCCGGGTCGGGGCGGTAGCCGGCGTGGATGGCCCTGGTGGCGAAACCGTACCGGCGGTGCGAGTCAGTCATCACCGACGAGCCTAACGGCGGCGGATCATCCGCCTAGACGGCGGCGGGCGCCACCGAACCCCCGCTGAGCTTGCGGTAGGTGTACACCAGGAACAGGTACGACAGCGGCGCGGTGACCAGCAGGCCCACACCGCACAGCAGGGCTCCGATGAACAGCAGGGCCAGACTGGTCAGCCATGCCAGCAGCACCTTCCCGAAGTGCGCCTTGGTGATGTCGATGCTCGCCTTGATGCCGTCGACCGGCGAGAGATTGCGGTCCACGATCGCCACCGTGGTGAACAAGGTGAACAAGCCGACCAGCAGTCCGGGCAGGATGCACAACAGCAGACCGATCACCGTCAGCAGGCCGACGATGAGCGAGGCTAGGACCACCGAGACGACGTTGCGCGGCCGCAGGAACGAGCCGATCGTCACCGGCTGACCGTTGGCGATGTCGAGCAGGCCCCCGTAGTAGGCCGCGGCGATCACGCCGCTGACAAGTATCTGCACCAGGGTGGACAGCACCAGAACGGCGATACCGGCGCCCGTGATCGTGGTCGTGGTGGACTCGATCAGGCCGTCACCGGTGTCGATGGTGGTGAACGCCTCCGGCGAGACCGACTGCAGCAGCTGCCCCGACAGCGTGTTGAGCACCGCGAGCAGCAGGCCGAACAGCAGCGTGGCCACCACCAGCGGGAGGGCGTTGCGGGTGAACTTGTTCCAGGCCCACGACAGAGCGTCGCCGACGCTGTAGATCGGGCCGGGCATCCCGTAACCGGGCGGTGGCGGGAGGTAACCGCCGCCGGGCGAGGGGGGCGGCGGATATCCGTAGCCGGGAGGCGGTGGCGGATAACCGCCCGGAGCCGGCGGCGGGTAGCCCCATCCCGGCGGCGGTGGTGGCTGATAGCCGCCCGGCGGCGATGGTGGCGGATAGCCGCCCGGCGGCGGTGGCGGGTACCCCCCGGCGGGCGGATGGTTGCCGGGCGGGGGGAAGCCCTCGGGAGGCGGATAGTTCCCGGGCGGCGGATAGTTGCCGGGCGGTTGGTCGGTCATGTCCCTCCGAGGGCCAGCGCTCAGCGGGAGCGCACGTCAGCTACGAGCGACTTCACCCTAGCTGCTGAACCGCCGGGGTGCCGGTTCGGCCACGCCGACACTCAGCGCCGCCGCGGGCCGTCGGACAGGAAACCCAGCAGATCGTGCCGGGTGATCACGCCCACGGGTTTGCCGCCCTCGACAACCATGACGGCGTCGGCGTCGCGCAGCGCCTTGGCCGCGACGCTCACCAATTCGCCGGCGCCGATCAACGGCAGCGCCGGACTCATGTGCATCGACACGGCGTCGGCGAGGTTGGCCCGTCCTTCGAACACCGCCGAGAGCAGTTCGCGTTCGGAGACGCTGCCGGCCACCTCCCCCGCCATCACCGGCGGCTCGGCCCCGACCACCGGCATCTGCGAGACGCCGTACTCGCGAAGAATCCCGATGGCGTCGCGCACGGTCTCCGACGGGTGGGTGTGCACCAGGTCGGGCAGCGCGCCGGACTTGCCCCGCAGAATGTCGCCGACCGTCGGCTCAGGCTTGGTGTCATCGAGCGGGTTGCGCAGGAAACCGTACGACGACATCCACGCGTCGTTGAAGATCTTCGACATGTAGCCGCGACCGCCGTCGGGCAGCAGCACCACGGTCAGCGAGCCCGGGCCGGCCTCGACCGCGACGCGCAGTGCCGCGACCGTCGCCATCCCGCACGACCCGCCAACGAGCAGGCCCTCCTCGCGGGCCAGGCGCCGGGTCATGTCGAACGAGTCGGCGTCGGACACGGCGATGATCTGATCCGGCACGGCCGGGTCGTAGGCCGCGGGCCAGAAGTCCTCGCCCACACCTTCGACCAGATAGGGCCGTCCGCTGCCGCCGGAGTACACCGACCCCTCCGGGTCGGCGCCGATGACCTTGACCCGCCCGCCGGACGCTTCCTTGAGATAGCGGCCCGCACCGGTGATGGTTCCCCCGGTGCCGACGCCGGCGACGAAATGGGTCACCGTGCCGTCGGTGTCGGCCCAGATCTCCGGGCCGGTGGTCTCGAAGTGACTGACCGGGCCGTTGGGGTTGGAGTACTGGTCGGGCTTCCAGGCGCCGTCGATCTCGGCCACCAACCGGTCGGAGACGCTGTAGTAACTGTCCGGGTGGTCCGGAGGGACGGCCGTCGGGCAGACGATCACCTCGGCGCCGTAGGCGCGCAGCACGTTCTGCTTGTCCTCGCTGACCTTGTCCGGGCAGATGAACACGCACTTGTAGCCGCGGCGCTGGGCCACCAGAGCCAAACCCACACCGGTGTTGCCGGAGGTTGGCTCGACGATGGTGCCGCCCGGTTTCAGCGCGCCGCTGGCTTCGGCGGCGTCGATCATCTTCACCGCGATGCGGTCCTTGGAACTCCCGCCCGGGTTGAGGTACTCGACCTTGGCGACCACCCGGCCCGCGCCCTCGGGAACGACGGAGGTCAGCTCGACGAGCGGGGTGTCGCCGATCAGCTCGCTGATGTGCCGGGCGATGCGCATGACTCCATGGTGTCAGACGCGCATTCAGCCAGTGGCCTCGCGGATGTACTCGCCGATCTGGCGCAGCGAGCGCGTCGCCTCCGGGATCAGCGGGGCCGCCAGCTGAAAGTCGTGAATCTGGCCCGGCCACACCCGCACCTCGGTGGCCACCCCCGCGGCCGCCAGTCGCCGGGCAGCCAGCCGCGCATCATGCAGCAGCACCTCCGACCCGGACACGTGGATCAGCGTGCGGGGCAGCCCCGGCTCGATGTGGTCCAGCGGCTCGTAGACGTCCTCGGGCTCCCCGTTGACCACACTGCCGGCCGCCGCCCGCGCGACCAGAGCGACCAGAGCGTCGAAGGCCTTCGGCGGGAACATCGCATCGGTGGTGATGTTGGGGTGCGCGCACTTGGGGTCCGTCTCCAGTTGCAGCAGCGGTGAGATCGCCACCATCGCGGCCGGGGTCTCGCCCTCGGCCTGCAACCGCTGGGCCAGCGCCAGGGACAGATAGCCGCCCGCGGAATCACCGGCGAGCACGATCTGATCCGGCTCGTATCCGCGCAGCCGCAGCCACTGGTAGCCGTCGTAGCAGTCGTCGATGGCCATGCCGATGGTGTGCTTGGGGATCAGCCGGTAGTCCACCACCAGCACTGGCGAGTCGGCGAACTTCGACAGGGCCACCGCCAGGCGGCTGTGCGAGTTCACACCGCACGTCATGAAACCGCCGCCGTGCATGTAGAGCACTACCCGCCGACGGCCGTCGGCGGGCAGGACGCCGGGGGCGCGAACCAGTTGCGCCGACGCGTTCGGCAGACCGACGGTGGCCCGGACCGTGCCGGGCGAGGGAAGCAACGCGCGGGCGACGGAGTCGACCAGTCCGAACGGCCACGGCCAGTGCGGGACGTGGCTGAGCACCGCGAGGGCGGGCCACATGGTCAAGCGGGTTCCCAGCGAGACGAGGCGGGCCTGGATGCTGGGGCCGTCCTCGACGACCTCGACCGGTGCTCCGTCGCTGACCGGGTACCGCCGCGCGCGTGTGACACGGACCGAATCGCTCTGGGGAATCCTGATCGGTGCAGCCATTGTCGCTAACTCCCTACGCCGGCATCTGTGCTGCCTAGAGCCTGGCAGGTGTGACGCGCACCACAACCCTTCACGGCGGTTTCTTGGCGGATCTGATATCGCTCTGTGACCCTCTTGACCACTGTTTTCCCGCCGCAGACCGCCCTAAACTGACGGGCGTGGTCATGCGGATCGGGTCCACCCGGGCGCTGGTGATGGCCGGAGTTCTGGCCTCCACCGGCAGCGCGGTGGTGGGCGCCCGCAACTTTCTGACCGGTCAGGCCGAGCAGGCCCGCAGCCTCATCCCGAGGGCATGGGACACCCCGCCGCGCGCCGACGGCGTGTATCTGCCCGGCGGCGGCCCGGTCAGCCGGGAGCGCGGCACGGCCGTCGACACGCACCTGATGATCTTCGGTGACTCGACGGCCACCGGGTACGGCTGCGCTGAGGCCGACCATGTTCCGGGCGTGCTGCTCGCCCGCGGCATCGCCGATCACTTCGGCAGCTCGGTGCGGCTGTCCACGAAGGCGATCGTGGGCGCCACGTCGAAGGGCCTGGCCGGACAGGTGGATGCGATGCTCGTCGCCGGCCCGCCCCCGGACGCGGCGGTGATCATGATCGGCGCCAACGATGTGACCACACTCAACGGCATCGGGCCGTCGGCCCGCCGGCTGGGTTCGGCGGTTCACCGCCTGCGCTCGGCGGGCGCGGCCGTCGTGGTGGGCACCTGCCCGGATCTCGGCGTGATCACCGCGATCCCGCAGCCGCTGCGCTGGACGGCCCGATCGATCGGGTCGCGGCTGGCCCGGGCCCAGGCCGCGGAGGTCCGCGCCGCCGGCGGTGTTCCGGTGCCGCTGGCCGACCGTCTCGCGCCGCACTTCGGCACCGATCCGCACCGGCTGTTCGCCGACGACCGCTACCACCCGTCGGCGCAGGGATACGCATTGGCGGCGGGCGAACTGCTGCCCGCGCTGCGCCGCGCGCTGGGAGGCGGCTAGGTTTTAGGAATGCCTGAAGCCGTCATCGTCGCCACCGCCCGCTCCCCTATCGGCCGCGCCGGCAAGGGGTCACTGGTGAGCATGCGCCCCGACGACCTCGCCGCCCAGATGGTGCGGGCCGCACTCGACAAGGTCCCGGCACTGGATCCCCATGACATCGACGATCTGATGCTGGGCTGCGGCCAGCCCGGAGGTGAGGCCGGCTTCAACATCGCCCGCGTGGTCGCCGTCGAACTGGGTTACGACTTCCTGCCCGGCGTCACGGTCAACCGGTACTGCTCGTCGTCACTGCAGACCACGCGGATGGCGTTCCACGCCATCAAAGCCGGCGAGGGCCAGGCCTTCATCTCCGCGGGCGTGGAGACGGTGTCGCGCTTCCCGCACGGCACCTCCGACGGCTGGCCGGATTCCCACAACCCGTTGTTCAGCGAGGCTGAGGCACGCACCGCCGCCACCGCCGGGGGCGCCGGATCCTGGCATGACCCACGCGAGGACGGGCAGCTGCCGGACGTCTACATCGCGATGGGCCAGACGGCGGAGAACGTCGCGCTCTACACCGGCATCAGCCGCGAGGATCAGGACCGCTGGGGGGTGCGCAGCCAGAACCGGGCCGAGGAGGCGATCAACAGCGGCTTCTTCGCCCGCGAGATCACCCCCGTCACCCTCCCGGACGGCACGGTCGTCTCGACCGACGACGGGCCGCGCGCCGGCACCTCGTACGAGAAGGTCTCCCAGCTGCAGCCGGTGTTCCGGCCGGACGGCACCGTCACCGCCGGGAATGCCTGCCCGCTCAACGACGGGGCGGCGGCGGTGATCGTCACCTCCGAGGCGAAGGCGAAGGAGCTCGGGCTCACACCGCTGGCGCGCATCGTCTCCACCGGGGTGTCCGGGCTGTCGCCGGAGATCATGGGCTTGGGCCCGATCGAGGCGGTGAACAAGGCTCTCGCGAACGCGAAGATGTCGATCTCCGACATCGACCTGTTCGAGATCAACGAGGCCTTCGCGGTTCAGGTGCTCGGCTCGGCCCGCGACCTCGGAATCGACGAGGACAAACTGAACGTCTCCGGCGGCGCGATCGCCCTCGGCCACCCGTTCGGCATGACCGGCGCGCGCATCACCGCCACGCTGCTGAACAACCTTGCGACGCAAGACAAGACGTTCGGTATCGAGACCATGTGTGTCGGCGGCGGGCAGGGTATGGCGATGGTGGTCGAGCGGCTGTCCTAGCCC
>VEQU01000094.1 GCA_018883075.1 Mycobacterium sp. | reverse complement strand
GTGTGCCACAGCGCCGAGTACCACGGGTCGCCGCTGCGCATGGCCTCGTTCGGCGGCCCGCTCTCGGGCGCTCCCGCCGCGCCGCCCGGCAGCTGAACCTGATAGGGGATGTCCCCGGGCATCACGAAGCCGAGCCGCTCGCGGGCCTGCGCCGCGATGTAGACCGGATCGGCGAGTTTGGCTTTCTGGCCTTCCAATTCGGCGATCTGAGCGCGCAACGCCTCCTCGCTGGCGGCGAGTTGTTTCATCTCCGTACGCTGCGCGAAGTAGGTGCGCACCGGGCCGGCGATGGTGAGCGCGAGGACGCACACCAGCGCAGCCAGGATGGCGGCGCGTCGCGCGGTGAGACCGAGCCGCTCCTCGCTCTGCTGGGCGGCCGTCGCCGCGAGCGCCCGCCTGATCGGCGCGGCAAGTCCGTGGCCCACCGACTCGGCCTGGGCGCGCAATCCGCGGCGCTGCGGTTCGCGGGCGGAGATCTTGGCCGGACGCGAGCGGCCGCGCCCCGACGCGCCGGGCCGTGATGCCGGGCCCCGACGTTTCGGGTCGGAGCGCTTACCTTCCGCCACTGGACTCTCCCACCGTTACCTAGTCGGCCGCGCCGAACCGGGGGAAAGCCAGATCGCCCGCGTAGCGAGCGGCGTCACCGAGTGCCTCCTCGATGCGCAGCAACTGGTTGTACTTGGCGACGCGCTCGCTGCGCGCCGGTGCCCCGGTCTTGATCTGGCCGCTGCCGACCGCGACCGCAAGATCGGAGATCGTGGTGTCCTCGGTCTCGCCGCTGCGGTGGCTCATCATCGTGCGGTAGCCGCTGTTGTGCGCCAGCGCGACGGCGTCCAGGGTCTCGGTGAGAGTGCCGATCTGATTGACCTTGACCAGCAGGGCGTTGGCGGCACCACGTTCGATGCCCTCTTCGAGGCGTTCCGGGTTGGTGACGAACAGATCGTCACCGACGATCTGAACCCGCTCGCCGATCGCGGCTGTGAGCGCCACCCACCCGTCCCAGTCGTCCTCGCTGAGCGGGTCCTCGATGGACACCAGTGGGTAGGCGTCGAGCAGCGTTGCGTAGAACTCGGTCAACTCGGCGGCGGTGCGGGTCTGCTTCTCGAAGCTGTAACCCGTTCCCGCGGTGTGGAACTCGGTGGCCGCGACGTCGAGCGCCAGGGCGATGTCATTGCCGGGCTTGAATCCGGCCGACTCGATGGCCGAGCAGATCAGGTCCAGCGCAGCCTTGGTGCCCGCCACGTCGGGCGCGAAACCGCCCTCGTCGCCCAGGCCGGTGGCCAGGCCCTGCTTCTTGAGCACGGCCTTAAGCGCGTGGTAGACCTCCGCGCCCCAGCGCAGGGCTTCGGAGAAGCTGGCGGCGCCGATCGGGGCGACCATGAACTCCTGGACGTCGACACCGGTGTCGGCGTGCGCGCCGCCGTTGAGGATGTTCATCATCGGCACCGGGAGGATGTGCGCGTTGGGTCCGCCGAGGTATCGGAACAGCGGCAGTCCGGCCGAATCGGCGGCGGCCTTGGCCACGGCCAGTGAGACGCCCAAGATGGCGTTGGCTCCCAGGCGGGACTTGTCGGCGGTGCCGTCGAGATCCAGCAGCGACTGGTCGACCAGTCGCTGGTCGTCGGCGTTGAGGCCGATGACCGCCGGCGCGATCTCGTCAAGCACTCCTTCGACCGCCTTCTTCACGCCCTTGCCACCGTAGCGGGTCCCGCCGTCACGTAGCTCGACCGCCTCGTGCTCGCCGGTGGACGCCCCGGACGGGACGGCGGCGCGGGCCATGCTGCCGTCGATCAGGGCCACTTCGACCTCGACGGTCGGGTTGCCGCGCGAATCCAGGATTTCGCGGGCTGCGACCTGCTCGATGATGGGCACGGGGTTCTCCTTCGCGTCGGGGGATCCGCGGCTGTCGGCGACCCTAAGCGTAGATGGTCGCCGGTTCTCTATCGCGCCCTACAGCGGATGACCTGCCGCGTAGGCGGTGGCCCAGTCCCGCACGGAGCGGGCGTAGTAGTCGGAATGGTTGTAGGCGCGCAGGGCGTTCATCCAGCCGCGCGGCGTCGCCATGTCCTTGCCGCGAAAGCAGAGGTAGCCGGCCGCCGAGAGCGCGGCGTCGTCGAAGTTGTCCGGGCTGACGATGCCGTCGTTGTTCGCGTCGACCCCGTAGAGCCGCCAGGTCTCCGGGATGAACTGCATCGGGCCCATCGCCCGCGCGTAGACCGGGTCGCTGCTCACACCCGCACGCTCGCGCGCCTCGGTGGCCTCGGTGTCGAGGATTGCCATGTTCCCGTTGGTGCCGTCGAGTCGCACCCCGCGGATCGGCGGGCTGACGTCGCCGTTGGGCGCGATCACCGCGCCGCGATAGGTGCCGTGATGGCTCTCGACCATCCCGATGCCGGCCAGGGTGGTCCAGGCCAAATGACAGCCCGGATTCTCCACCTGGGCCACGCGGGCGGCGTAGCCGTAGGCCTCAAGGGCCTCAACCGGGATGCCGAGCACCGGCGCGCGCTCGGCCGCCCACTCGCGCAACTGGTCGGCGGGCCGCCCGGCGGCGTGGGTGTTGATCGCCGGCACCGGCTCACCCGGCGGCGGCGGGACGCCCTCGGGAATGGGCGCTCCGCGCTGCCAGGAGCAACTCGACGCGAGCAGCATCGCCGCCGCCGCAACCGCGACGACGACCCGCAGCCAGCGCGACGTTGACACCAGAACTCCTAGCAAATCGACTGATCAATTCCATCGTCCCACGCGCGGGGCGGTGTTAGCCGGGACCGCAACGCCGGGGTCCGGATCACGGCCAGTGGTTGCGCCACTGTTCGGCGGTGATCGGGCCCGACCGCCCGCCGCGGCCCGCGGCCGCCTCGGCGGCGCGCACGGTTTCCATAAAATGCAGCACCGCGGTGCGCAGGTCGTTCTCGGCGTCGGTGTCGGCGCCCAGTCGCACCTCGGTGACCGACACCGGGATGAGATCGTCGGGAAGTCCTGCGGCGCGCACCCGCGAGATCACCTTCTGTGCAAGGGCGAGCGCGGGTTGCGCCGTCGGCACGCCGTCCACGCAGAAGCGGCGGGCGGACCGTTCGAGAGCCTTGCGCTGTTCCCACTGGGCCAGCTGATCCTCCAGCGAGATCGGCTCCCCCGCCAGCACCGCGGGCACCCTGTTCGCCAGCTTGCGCACCAGCGCGTCGGCGACGTCGTCGATGGTGAATCCCCGCTGCCCGGCCTCCTCTGCGATACGTGCGTGGAAGAGCACCTGCAGCAGCACATCGCCCAGCTCGTCGCGCAGGTCCTCGGCGCTGCCGTTGTGCACGGCGTCGAACAACTCGTAGGTCTCCTCGAGCAGATAGCGCCGCAGCGAGTCGTGTGTCTGCTCGCTCTCCCACGGGCCCGACGTGCGCAGGGTGTCCATTACGGCCACCGCATCGATGAGACGCTCGCCGCGCCGGGGTGCGGCGACGGTGATCATCTGTTCCCCGGAGGCGCGCCGCGCCGCCACCGCTGGGTGGTGCGGATCCGAGGACAGTAACACCGGTGCATCCGGGCCGGCGAGAGCCGGGCGGGCCGACGGTAGTGACCACGGCACCCGGATCGGGATCTCCTCGGTGTACTGGACGTCGCCGTGCAGCATCGCGACGGCCTCGATCGGAACCATCGAGGGCGAGCGGGGATCAACCAGGATGACGGTCATCGGCGCCCACCGCTGTGATCGTCCGCATGAGAGCGGAAGGTCGTGATATCAATCTCACCGGCCGGCCGGCCGGCAAGGGCCGCAACGAGATCCACCACCCATTGCACCAGCGCCAGATCCCGGATGCGGGGCGCACCGACGCCGTCGCCGTCGCGTGGAATCGGCACCTGCACCGTGGAGGTGGTGGCGCGGTAGCCCGCCGACGGGTATACGCGAGACAGGCGCACCTGCGCCGAGTCCGGCAGCACCAGCGGGGAGACCTTCACACCCGTTGCGGTGGCAGCGATTTCGGTGATGCCGTACTCGCGGCAGAGCAGGCGAAGCCGCGCCACGGCGACAAGTCGCCTCACCGGTTCGGGTGGCGGCCCGTAGCGGTCTATGAGTTCGTCGACGACGGCGGCGATGTCGCCGTCGCTGGCCGCGGCGGCCAGCCGCCGGTAGGCCTCCAGTCGCAGCCGGTCGCTGCCGATGTAGTCCGTTGGCAGATGCGCGTCGACCGGCAGGTCGATGCGGACGTCCCTGGGCTCCTCGGCGCCGGCCACCGTCTTACCGTCGGCGGCCGCCCGGTAGGCCTCCACCGCCTCGCCCACCAGCCGCACGTACAGGTCGAAGCCGACACCGGCCACGTGACCGGACTGCTCCACGCCGAGCACATTGCCCGCTCCACGGATCTCTAGATCCTTGAGCGCCACGGCCATGCCCGCGCCGAGTTCGTTGTTCTGCGCGATGGTGGCCAGCCGGTCGTAGGCGGTCTCGGTGAGCGGGGTTTCCCGCGGATACAGGAAGTAGGCGTAGCCGCGTTCCCGACTGCGGCCCACCCGTCCGCGCAACTGGTGCAACTGGGAGAGCCCGAAGGTGTCAGCCCGTTCGACGATCAGGGTGTTGGCATTCGAGATGTCCAGGCCGGTTTCGATGATCGTGGTGCAGACCAGCACGTCGTAGTCGCGGTTCCAGAAGGCAGCCACGGTGCCTTCGAGGAGGTCCTCGGGCATCTGGCCGTGCGCTACGGCCACCCGGGCTTCGGGCACCAGGTCCTTGACCCGCGCGGCGGCGGCGTCGATGGTGCTGACCCTATTGTGCACGTAGAAAACCTGTCCGTCGCGCAGCAGTTCGCGGCGCAGAGCGGCGGCGACCTGCTTGTCATCCTGCGGCCCGACGTAGGTCAGCACCGGATAGCGGTCTTCGGGCGGGGTGAGGATCGTGGACATCTCCCGGATGCCGGCGAGGCTCATCTCAAGTGTGCGCGGGATCGGGGTGGCGCTCATGGTCAGCACGTCCACGTGTGTCCGCAGGGCCTTGATGTGTTCCTTGTGCTCGACGCCGAAGCGCTGCTCCTCGTCGACCACCACCAGGCCGAGGTCCTTCCACCGCACCCCGGTCTGCAGCAGCCGGTGTGTGCCGATGACGATGTCCACGGTTCCGTCGGCCATGCCGTCGAGGACTCTCCGGGATTCGCCGGCGTCGGTGAATCGGGACAGACCCTTGACCGTGACCGGGAAACCCGCCATCCGCTCGGTGAAGGTCTGCAGGTGCTGGTCGGCCAGCAGGGTGGTGGGTACCAGCACGGCGACCTGCTTGCCGTCCTGCACGGCTTTGAACGCCGCGCGGACCGCGATCTCGGTCTTGCCGTAGCCGACGTCACCGCAGATCACCCTGTCCATCGGGACGGGCTTCTCCATATCGGCTTTGACGTCGCTGATGGCAGTCAACTGGTCGACGGTCTCGGTGAAGCCGAAGGCGTCCTCCATCTCGGCCTGCCAGGGTGTGTCCGGCCCGAAGGCGTGCCCCGGTGCGGCCTGACGCTTGGCGTAGAGCGCCACCAGTTCGGCGGCGATCTCGCGAACGGCCTTGCGCGCCTTGTTCTTCGTGTTGGTCCAGTCGCTGCCGCCGAGCCGGCTCAGCGCCGGCTGCTCGCCGCCGACGTAGCGGGAGAGCTGATCGAGGGAGTCCATCGGCACGAACAACCTGTCGGCCTGCTGACCGCGCTTTGACGACGCGTACTCCAGCACCAGGTATTCGCGGCGCGCGCCGCCGACCGTCCGCTCCACCATCTCCACGAACCGTCCGATGCCGTGCTGGTCGTGCACCACGAGATCGCCCGCAGTCAGTGCAAGCGGGTCAACGGTGTTGCGCCGCTTGGCGGCCAGCCGTTTACCCTCCGGCCCGGTGGCACGGTTGCCGGTGAGATCGGTCTCGGTGATCACCACCAGGTTCGCGCCGGGTATCACGATCCCGCCGTGCAGGGGGCCTTTGAGGACGCCGACCACTCCGGGGCGGGGACGCTCACCGGGCTCCAGCATCGCCGCGGGGGTGTCGCGTTCGGCGAGTTGTTCGACCACCCGGTGTGCGGTGCCGGCGCCCGGCGCCACCACGACCGCGGGGTTGCTGGCGGCCCCGGTCAGAACATGGGCGCGCAGCATGGCGAAGATCTCGTCCACCGCACCCTGCTGCCCGCGCGCGGTCGGGGCGGCCCGCAGGTCGAGGTCGATCGTCTGATCGCCGGCAAGCTGGCCCACCGTCCACCAGGGGTGTCCGGCCGTACGGGCGGCGTCACTGACGTCGTCGAGTTCGCGGAAACCTGAGCCGCCGAGCTGTTCGACGTCGATCGGCGCGTCACCGCCGACCGCGGCTATCGACCACGACGCCTCCAGGAACTCCCGGCCGGTGACGATGAGGTCGGCGGCGCGGGTGCGGACCTTCTCCGGATCGCACACCAGGATCGGGGTGCCGGGCCGCAGGTGGTCGGACAACAGACCGAGGCGCTGCGGGCTGAGCACCGGCGCCAGCGCTTCCATCCCGTCGACCGGGATGCCGTCGGCCAGTTTGGCAAGCATGTCCGCCACACTGCCGGTCACGCGGGTGTCGCTGCCGCGGGGCGCTGCGGCAGCCAATTGTGCTGCGCGGGAACGCACCTCGTCGGTGAGTAGGAGCTCGCGGCACGGCACGGCGACCACCGGCCGACCCGGGATGCCGACCTCCAGCTCGGGTATCGAGCGCTGGTCGCCGACGGAGAACATCCGCATCTCGGTGATCTCGTCACCCCAGAACTCCACCCGCACGGGATGTTCGGCGGTGGGCGGGAACACATCGAGGATTCCACCGCGGACCGCGAACTCGCCGCGGCGGGCCACCATGTCGACGCGCTCGTAGGACAGGCCCGCCAGCCGGGCCACCACGGTGTGGAAGTCGTGCTCGGCGCCGACCTCCAGCATCACCGGCTCGATCTCGGCCAGTCCGGCGGCCATCGGCTGCAGCAGCGAGCGCACCGTCGTCACCACCACCGCCAGCGGCGGGCCCAGCCGTGCGTCGTCGGGTCGGGCCAGCCGGCGCAGCAGCAGCATGCGCGCGCCGACGGTGTCGACGCCGGGCGAGAGGCGCTCGTGCGGGAGCGTCTCCCAGGATGGGAACATCGCCGCCGCCTCGCCGTGCACCGCGCGCAGTTCGGCGGTGAGATCGTCGGCCTCCCGGCCGGTGGCCGTGACGATCAGAAGCGGCCGGTGCCGCGACAGCGCACACGCGACGAACAACTGAGCACTGGACGGGCCGACGACGGCGAGGTGATCGGGTGAACTCTCGGCACGCTGGGACAGTGCGACGAATTCCGGGGCCGCCAGCACCGACTCGGCAAGTCCGGCCAGCGGGGTCTGGACATGGTGGTGCCCCGGTGCGGTCATGATGTGACCAAGGCTAGTCGGCGCGCAGTTGCGGGTCGGGTTCGAGGCGGCCCAGGCCGTTCCACATCAGGTTCACCAGGTTCGCCGCAACGACTTCCTTCTTCGGTTCACCCGCGTCGAGCCACCACTGGGCGGTCATCGTCACCGACCCGACGAGCGCCTGGGCGTACAACGGCGCCAGGTCCGGATCCTGGCCGCGCCGGGCGAAATCACCGGCCAGGATCGAGGCCACCTGCGCGACGGCGTCGTTGAGCAAGGTGGCGTACGTGCCCGAGGTGTGCGAGGCCGGCGAATCGCGGATCAGCAGACGGAAACCATCGGTGCGCTCCTCGACGTAGGTCAGCAGGGCCAGGGTCACCTGCTCCAGACGCGGCCGGAACCGGTTGTTGGTCAGCGAGGAACTGATCCGGTCCAGCAGGGCCGACATCTCGCGGTCGACCACCACGGCGTAGAGGCCCTCCTTGCCGCCGAAGTGCTCGTAGACCACCGGCTTGGAGACGTTGGCCCGCGCCGCGATCTCCTCGATCGAGGTGCCCTCATAGCCCCGTTCGGCGAACAGCGACCGGGCCACGTCGATGAGTTGATGACGGCGTTCGCTGCCGGTCATCCGGGCGCGCGGCGGGCGCGGCTGTTCCACGTCTACCAGGGTAAAGGCCCTCTGGAGAGCACTGCACTAGAGTCTGGGGGCGGACCGTTCGCCGTGGTGTAATTGGCAGCACCTCTGATTTTGGTTCAGATAGTTCAGGTTCGAGTCCTGGCGGCGAAGCTCATAGCGATCGGCGCGCCTGGGGAGGTCCGCATGACAACGAGTGAGTCGGCCGTCCTGGTCCTCGCCGCCGGAGCCGGCACCCGGATGCGCTCGGACACCCCCAAAGTCCTGCACACCCTCGGCGGCCGCAGCATGCTCGCGCACGCCCTGCACGCCGTCGCCAAGGTCGCCCCGCACCATCTGGTGGTCCTGCTCGGCAAGGACCGCGAACGGATCGCCCCGGTGGTCACCGAACTCGCCGCGGCGCTGGGCCGGCCTATCGAGGTGGCCGTCCAGGAACAGCAACT
>VEQU01000093.1 GCA_018883075.1 Mycobacterium sp. | reverse complement strand
AGCCACCGCCGCGCCCTGCGGTCCACGCCGGCCCAGGTCGAAGCCCGTTCGGGCGATGCTGGTGACCGCAATCCCCCTCAGCTGAACGACTTCATCCTGCCTCAGAGATTCGTTGCGGGTGATGAGGCCCCTCGGCGGATGGGTGTTCGCGCTGATGATCTCGATCGGCACGCAATCGTCGACCCACTTCGCGCCGTGCACCGCGGAGGCGGCCACCCCAGCGATCACCGCATCGCGCCTCGACCACAACCACGCCGCCAAGATCCGCACATCAAGTGTGGGCGCGACGGAGTTGGGCAGGTAGACACCCGGAAAGAGCGGGGAGTGGTCGGTACGCAGACGGTGTCGGGTGAGCAGTCCCGAGGCCATCGCCTCGGCACCGATGAAGGCGGTTCGCACCACCCCAGCGTTGCGGAGACAGCGCCTCCGGGCTTTCGGCAGTCCACAGGCCGGCCGAGGCTGAAGCCTTGGCGGCGACACGCCGGACACCTGCGCCCAGGCTGCAGCCTCGCCGTTGCCGACGGGCGGGTCAGGAGCTAGCGGGCGGCAAGCAGCTCCGCGATCTGAATGGTGTTCAGCGCAGCGCCTTTTCGCAGGTTGTCCCCCGAGATGAACAGCGCCAGGCCGCGGCCGCCCGGCACTCCGGGATCGTGGCGGATGCGGCCCACTAGGGAGTCGTCCCGACCCGCGGCATCCAATGGGGTGGGCACCTCCACCAGGGTCACCCCCGGCGCGTCCGCCAGGATTTCACGGGCGCGTCCGGGTGACAGCGGGTGAGCGAACTCGGCGTTGATCGACAGCGAATGCCCGGTGAACACCGGCACCCGCACACAGGTGCCGCTGACCGCGAGATCGGGAATGCCGAGGATCTTGCGGCTCTCGTAGCGCAGTTTCTGGTCCTCGTCGGTCTCCCCGGACCCATCATCGACCAGCGAGCCGGCCAGCGGGATGACGTTGAACGCGATGGGTGCGACGTATTTGTGCGGCGCCGGGTAGTCCAGCGCTGCGCCGTCGTGAACCAGTTTCTCGGCCTCGCCCATCACCGCGCGGGCCTGGGTGGCCAGTTCCTCCACACCGGCGACGCCGCTACCGGATACCGCCTGGTAGGTGGAGGCGATCATCCGCACCAGACCGGCTTCGTCATGGAGCGGTTTGAGCACCGGCATCGCCGCCATGGTGGTGCAGTTCGGGTTGGCGATGATGCCCTTCATCAGACGCACATCGCGCACGTCGCGGTCGAAGTTGACCTCGCTGACCACCAGCGGAACGTCCGGGTCCCTACGCCAGGCCGAGGAGTTGTCGATCACGATCACCCCGGCGTCGGCGAATCGTGGCGCCTGCACCCGCGACATGGTGGCCCCGGCCGAGAACAGCGCGATGTTCAGGCCCGCGGGGTCGGCGGTCTCGGCATCCTCGACCTCGATCTGTTGGCCGCGGAACTCCAGCTTGCGTCCCGCCGACCGCGCCGAGGCGAAGAATCGCACGCTGGTGGCAGGAAAGTCGCGCTCCTCCAGCAGCTTTCGCATGACCACGCCGACCTGGCCGGTGGCGCCGACCACGCCGATCGCCACCATGGTCTAGCGCCCCGTGCCGGCGTAAA
This sequence comes from Mycobacterium sp., assembly GCA_018883075.1. Taxonomy (GTDB): domain Bacteria; phylum Actinomycetota; class Actinomycetes; order Mycobacteriales; family Mycobacteriaceae; genus Mycobacterium. The sequence goes on along the minus strand of VEQU01000093.1, from coordinate 6,842 downwards.
CGACGGCTTCCTCGTCGCCACCGAGTCCGAACGCCTCGTGTAAGGCGGCCACCGCCTTGTCGAGTTCGGAGTCCTTGATCAACACCGAGATCCGGATCTCCGAGGTGGAGATCAGGTCGATGTTGATACCGACCCGTGCCAGTGCCTCGCAGAACGTTGCGGTCACCCCGGGATGGCTCCGCATCCCCGCACCCACCAGCGACACCTTTCCGATCCGGTCGTCGTAGCGCACGCTGGTGAAGCCGATCTCGTCCTGCAGCGAGGTCAGCTTCTGCACCGCCTTCGGCGCGGAGTCCCGCGAGCAGGTGAAGGTGATGTCGGTTTTGCCGTCCTCCACCTTGGAGATGTTCTGCAGCACCATGTCGATGTTGACGTCGGCGTCGGCCACTGCGCGAAAGACCTTGGCGGCGTAGCCCGGAACGTCGGGCACGCCGACCACGGTGACCTTGGCCTCGCTGCGGTCATGGGCAACTCCGGTCAGGATTGCGTCTTCCAAGGCGGTGTCCTCGATTGATCCGGTGACGATGGTGCCGGGCTTGTCGGAGTACGACGACCGGACATGGATGGGAACGTGGTAGCGGCGGGCGTACTCCACGCAGCGCAGCATCAGCACCTTGGCCCCGCACGCGGCCATCTCGAGCATTTCCTCGAACGTCACGGTGTCCAGCCGCCGTGCGTTGGGCACGATGCGGGGGTCTGCGGTGAAGACACCGTCAACGTCGGTGTAGATCTCGCAGACGTCGGCGTGCAGGGCGGCGGCCAGTGCCACCGCGGTGGTGTCCGAGCCGCCGCGGCCCAGCGTGGTGACGTCCTTGCTGTCCTGGCTGACCCCCTGGAAGCCCGCGACCAGGACGATCTGATCCTCGTCCAGTGCCGAACGCAACCGCCCCGGGGTGACGTCGATGATCTTGGCGTTGCCATGCGTGCCGGTGGTGATGACACCGGCCTGCGACCCGGTGAACGAGCGGGCCTGTGCGCCCAGGGATTCGATGGCCATCGCCACCAGCGCGTTGGAGATCCGCTCCCCGGCCGTCAGCAGCATGTCCAGTTCCCGCGGCGGCGGTGACGGCGCCACCTGGCGGGCCAGGTCGAGCAACTCGTCGGTGGTGTCGCCCATCGCGGACACCACGACGACCACGTCGTTGCCCTGGCGTTTGGTTTCGACAATGCGCTCGGCGACCCGGCGGATCCGGTCGGCGTCGGCCACCGAGGATCCGCCGTACTTCTGCACGACGAGCACCACTGCGTCACCTTTCCGGGGTTCGGTCGCTCAAGAAGGGAGGTCGCTCTAAAGGATAAGGGGGCCGGATCACGGGCGGCGCCTCCGGGCGGATCGGCGGGTAATCTCACTGCGATGCACGACCAGACGGCGGATCGACTCGCCCAGACCAGCGTTCCCATTCACCCGCCGATTGCGCAGCGCTGGAGTCCGCGGGCCTTCGATCCCGATGCGGTGGTCACCGCCGAACAGGTCACCGCCCTGCTCGAGGCTGCCCGGTGGGCCGCGACCTGGGGCCGGCGCCAGCCGGTCCGGTTCGTGGTCGGGGTCCGGCAAGCCGGGGACGACACGTTCGACACCATCGCCGGGCTTCTCAGCCGCGGAAACGCCTACGCCAAAGCCGCCTCGGCGCTGATCCTGGTGTGCGCCGACGAGGGGGAGGATGCCGACACCGCGCTGTACAGCGCCGTCGATGCCGGCGCGGCGGAGGCCAACCTGATCATCGAAGCGGTATCCCGCGGCTTGATCACCCATCCGATGGCCGGCTTCGACATCGACGGCGCCCGGGCCGCCTTCGCCATACCCGAGCAGGTCCGGCCGTTGATGGTGATCGCGGTCGGCGTGCTGGCCGACCACGACCGGGTGGATCCGGAGATCGCCGCCCGCGACGCCACGCCACGCAGCCGAAAGCCCCTCGAAGAGGTCGCCTTCAGCGGCACCTGGGGCCGATCCTGGCGGTAGCTCCGGGTATCTACGCCGACCGCATCACCGAGGTCGCCAGCAGGAAGCCCACCCCGAAGGTCAGGGCTATCAGGGCGATCGCCACCACCGGCCAGATCCACATCGCGGTTCCCCGGCGGGCAGCGCGAACTATCCCGACCACGGCCAGCACCGCGGCCAGCGCCACCCCACCCCAGGTCACCGCGTAGGCCCAGGTCAGCCTGGTCAGGTCGCAGTTGTCGGCACCGCAGGCGTCGGTGGTCATCACGAAGAACGGCGAGAGCATCACCGAGCCGGCCGCCGCGAGCAGGGCGAGTATCGCGCCGAGCACCGTGGCGATCCGGTCGGCTGCCGGACGGCCGTGGCCCGGCGCGGTCGTCATAGCAGCGACTATGCCTGCTGGGGCGACCGGAGTACAGTGTGACCCGTGCAGCGGGTGCTCCTTCTCGGACGCCGCGACGGGGTCTGATCCAGACCGGCTTCCCGTCGCGGGTGTTTCGCGATGCGCCGGTCTGAAGTCCCCTTCAACTTCCCGGAGCGAACATCGTGACCACCCAGAACTTTGATTCGGTCGACGCCTACGTGTCGGCACGAACCATCAAAACCCCCGCCGGCCCGCGCAGTCCCGGCCAGCCGTCGTGGAATGCCCAGCGCGACACCGCGATGCCGGTACAGCGCTACCGCCCGTTCGCCGACGAGGTCGAGATGATCTCGCTGCCGGACCGCACCTGGCCGGACACCGTGATCGACCGCGCCCCGGGGTGGTGCGCGGTGGACCTGCGCGACGGCAACCAGGCGCTGATCGACCCGATGAGCCCGGCCCGCAAGCGGCGGATGTTCGACCTGCTGGTGCGGATGGGCTACAAGGAGATCGAGGTGGGCTTCCCGTCGGCCAGCCAGACCGACTTCGACTTCGTCCGGGAGATCATCGCCGACGGCGCGATTCCCGACGACGTGACCATCCAGGTGCTCACCCAGTGCCGCGACGAGCTGATCGAGCGCACCTTCGAGGCGTGCGCCGGTGCGCCGAACGTGATCGTGCACTTCTACAACTCCACCTCGATCCTGCAGCGCCGCGTGGTGTTCCGCGCCGACCGTGACGAGGTCAAGAAGATCGCCACCGACGGCGCGCGCAAGTGTCTCGAGGAGCAGGCCCGCCGACCCGGAACGCGGTGGCGCTACGAGTACTCCCCGGAGTCTTACACCGGCACCGAACTTGCGTACGCCAAAGAGGTCTGCGACGCCGTCGCCGACGTCATCGACCCGACGCCCGATTGGCCGCTGATCGTCAACCTGCCGGCCACGGTGGAGATGGCGACTCCCAACATCTACGCGGATTCCATCGAGTGGATGAGCCGCAACCTGGCGCGGCGGGACTCGATAATCCTGAGTCTGCACCCCCACAACGATCGCGGAACCGCTGTCGCAGCAGCGGAACTCGGCTACCAGGCCGGTGCCGACCGCATCGAGGGATGCTTGTTCGGCAACGGTGAACGCACCGGCAACGTGTGCCTGGTCACCCTCGGCCTGAACCTGTTCTCACGCGGCGTGGATCCCCAGATCGACTTCTCCAACATCGACGAGATCCGGCGCACGGTGGAGCACTGCAATCAGCTCCCGGTACCGGAGCGGCACCCCTACGGCGGAGACCTGGTGTACACCGCATTCTCCGGAAGTCACCAGGACGCCATCAACAAGGGCCTCGACGCGATGAAGATCGCCGCCGACGATGCCGACGCCGATGTCGACGACATCCTCTGGCAGGTGCCGTATCTGCCGATCGACCCCCGCGACGTCGGCCGGACGTACGAGGCCGTCATCCGGGTGAACTCTCAGTCCGGCAAGGGCGGGGTGGCCTACATCATGAAGGCCGATCACGGCCTGATGCTGCCGCGGCGGCTGCAGATCGAGTTCTCCCAGGTGATTCAGAAGATCACCGACGGAGAGGGCGGCGAGGTGTCCAGCAAGGAGATGTGGGACGCCTTCGCCGACGAGTACCTCGCCCCGATCCGGCCGCTGGAGCGCATCAGGCAGAGGGTGATCGGTTCCGAGGTCGACGGCGGTATCGACGTCATCGAGGCGACGGTGAAGATCGACGGCGTCGAGACCGAGATCCGCGGCGAGGGCAACGGACCGCTGGCGGCCTTCGTCAACGCACTCGGCAGCGTTGGCATCGACGTCTCGGTGCTCGACTATTCGGAGCACGCCATGTCCGCGGGCGAGGAGGCGGCGGCAGCCGCCTACGTGGAGGCGTCGGTCAACGGCCGCACGGTGTGGGGGGTCGGCATCGCCACCTCGATCACCACCGCATCACTGCGGGCGGTGGTCTCCGCGGTCAACCGCGCCGCACGGCACCGCTAGACGGCAACGGTCAGAACAGCGCGAACTGACCGCCGTCGGCGGGTACGAACTCGTCGATGCCGGTTCCGCCGGCCACGGTGGCCACGCTGTCGATGAACTGCCGGTCGGACACGGTGGGCACACCCAGCTCACGGGCCTGATAGCCCTTGCCCTGGCCCGGCTGCGGCTCGTTGCAGACCACCAGGGACGTGTCCGGGCCGACGGTATCGCTGTAGGCGAGCCCGGCGTGCAGGATGCGCTCGACGAGTTCCTCGTGGGTGCGGTCGACCTCGGCCGACAGCGCCACCCGCATGCCCTGCACCAGCGGTCCCCCGCGGACGTACCGGCCCGGGTTGAGATAGGGGCACGGCATCCGCGACGCCAGCATCTTCAGGGGACGTAACTGTTCATGGGTCACTGAACCGTTGGGCCAACGGCGCCGGCTGACCGGCCGAACCGGCAGCCACACATCGCGCTCCCGGGCCCGCTCCAGCGCCGGGAGTAGGACGCGGGAGAGCACCAGCGCGTCGTCGAATGCGTCATGCGCGCGTGTCTGCGGCACGTCCCAGTGCCGGGCCAGCGTCTCAAGTCGCAGATTCTCCAACCCGAGGTCGAGCCGGCGCGCCAATTCGACGGTGCACATCACACTGTCGACCGGCAACACGACGCCTGCCTGCTCAGCTTCGGAGATGAGGAACGAGTAGTCGAAGGAGGCGTTGTGCGCTACCAGGGTGCGTCCGTGCATCAACTCGGCGACACTCTCGGCGATCTCGCCGAAGGTGGGCTGATCCTCCAGCATCTCCGCGGTGATTCCGTGCACATGGGTGGGGCCGGGATCCACGCCCGGATTGACCAGGCTGACCACCGAGTGCTCCACGTTGCCGTCTCCGTCGAGCGCGAGGGCTGCGACGCTGAGCACCCGGGCGTGACCGGGACGGAAGCCGGAGGTCTCCACATCGACGACGACCCAGCCGTCACCCTGTGCGTCGACCGGCCGGCCCCAGGTGTGGCTCATGTCGGTCAGGATGGCACGGCCTCCCGACAGCGGGCCGGACATCGCGATCCGTGTCGGCCATCCGATACCTGACCGGCATAAACTCCCCCCGATGGCGGCCAATGAGCCCCGGTCGCACCAGACGCCGGGGATGACCCCCGGGATGACCCTGCGCGGACGTGCGGCCCTCGGCGTCGGGTCGGCCGCACGCTGGGCCTCCCGGGTGACCGGACGCGGCGCGGGGGCGATGATCGGCGGCCTGGTCGCGATGACGCTGGACCGCTCGGTGCTCGGCCAACTCGGGGCCGGGCGGCGCACCGCGGTCATCACCGGCACCAACGGCAAGTCGACCACCACCAGGATGTTGGCTGCCGCCCTGACGGCCATGGGCGAGGTCGCCACCAATGGCGAGGGCGCCAACATGGACGCCGGCCTGGTCGCGGCGCTGGCCTCGGCCCGCGATGCCGGCCTGGCCGCCCTCGAGGTCGACGAGATGCATGTGCCGCATGTCTGCGACGCTCTGCACCCGTCGGTCGTGGTGCTGCTCAACCTCTCCCGCGACCAACTCGACAGGGTGGGCGAGATCAATCACATCGAACGCACCCTGCGCACCGGCCTGGCCCGCCACCCCGAGGCGGTGGTGGTGGCCAACTGCGACGACGTGTTGATGACATCGGCCGCCTATGACTGTCCACGAGTGGTGTGGGTGGCCGCCGGCGGCGGCTGGGCGGGGGACTCGGTGAGCTGCCCGCGTAGCGGCGAGGTCATCGTGCGGGAGGGTTCGCGGTGGCGTTCCAGCGGCGCCGAATTCTCCAGGCCCGAGCCGCAGTGGTGGTTTGACGACGAAAAACTCTACGGCCCAAATGGTTTGGTGCTCCCGATGCGCTTATCGCTGCCCGGTTCTGTGAACCGCGGCAACGCCGCACAAGCGGTCGCGGCAGCGGTCGCGATGGGTGCGGATCCGGTGTCGGCCATCGCCGCGGTGTCCGCGGTGAAGGAGGTCGCCGGGCGGTACCGGACGGTGCGGATCGGCGATCACACCGCGCGGCTGCTGCTCGCCAAGAATCCGGCGGGCTGGCAGGAGGCATTGTCGATGGTGGACAAGACGGCCCCCGGCGTGGTGATCGCGGTCAACGGCCAGGTTCCCGACGGCGAGGATTTGTCGTGGCTGTGGGACGTGCGCTTCGAACACTTCGAGGGCACGTCGGTGGTGGCGGCCGGCGAACGCGGAACGGACCTCGCCGTGCGTCTGGGCTACGCCGGAGTGGAGCACTCCCTGGTGCACGACACCGTCAAAGCCATCGAGTCCTGTCCGCCCGGGCACGTCGAGGTCGTCGCCAACTACACCGCCTTCCTGCATTTGCAGCGCGCGCTGGGGGTGCGCTCGTGACGGTGCGGATCGGCCTGGTGCTGCCCGACGTGATGGGCACCTACGGCGACGGCGGCAACGCCGTGGTCCTAAGACAGCGGTTGCTGCTGCGCGGAATCCCCGCTGAGATCGTCGAAATCACTCTGGCAGAGGCGGTTCCAGACTCGCTGGACCTCTACACCCTGGGCGGAGCGGAGGAT
>VEQU01000014.1 GCA_018883075.1 Mycobacterium sp. | reverse complement strand
CCGCCGTTGATGAACGGCAGGGTGTTCTTGTGCAGCGCGTGCAGCATCAGCTTCACGCCGATGAACCCGAGAATGATCGACAGGCCGGCCGAGAGGTAGACCAGCCGGTCGAGCAGCCCGCCGATCAGGAAGTACAGCTGCCGAAGGCCCATCAGGGCGAAGGCGTTGGCAGTGAAGACGATGTAGGGCTCCTCGGTCAGGCCGTAGATGGCCGGAATGGAGTCCAGCGCGAAGAGCAGGTCGGTGAACCCGATGGCGACCAGCGCCAGCAGCATCGGGGTGGCCGCGCGCTGGCCGTTGACCCGGGTGAGGAACTTGTCGCCGTCGTAGGTGTCGGTGGTCGGGATGAAGCGGCGGACGAAGGTGACCAGACGGTTCTCCCGCTCCACCTCGGCCTCGCGCTCGTGACCGCTCTCCCGGGCCAGTTTCACCGCGGTGAGGATCAGGAAGAGCCCGAACAGGTAGAAGACCCAACTGAACGCGTTGATGGCCGCCGCGCCCACCGCGATGAAGGCGGCCCGCATCACCAGCGCCATGACGATGCCGATCAGCAGCAGCTTCTGCTGGTAGATCCGCGGCACCGCGAACGAACTCATGATCACCGTGAAGACGAACAGGTTGTCCACCGACAGCGCCTTCTCGGTGACGTAACCGGCGAAGTACTCCCCGCCGAACTGCCCGCCCCAGTACCACCAGATCCCGAAACCGAATGCGATCGCCAAGCCGATGTAGAAGGCCGACCAGGTGGCCGACTCTTTGAACGTCGGCTCGTGCGCCACCCGCACATGGGCGAAGAAGTCGAAGATGAACAGGCCGAGAATGGCCAGGCAGGTGATGACCCATACCGCTGTGGAGACGCCCATTGAACTCATTATTCCGGAAAAGCGTTTCGGGGCTCGGCACCGGCCCTCGCGCCGGTCCCGATCCGGGTGCCCCGCGCGTAGGCGACCCATGACGCGGCCACCACCGCGGCGAGTGCGGCCTGCACGTATCCGGCCGCCCCGGCCGGGTACAGCACGCCGGTGATGTAGTGCTCGATGAAGCCCGCCGGGTCCAGCGGCGCCATGCCGGCCCGCGCCCGGGCCCAGCGTTCGAGATCGGTCAGCGGGCACGGCAGCCGGCCCGCCACGCTGGCGACGGCCCACAGCACCGCCACGGCGTGCACACCGATGGTGCGCCGCCACCGCAGCGCCAGCAGTCCGCCGAGCGGCAGATAGATAAGGAACGCCGTGTGCGCGGCGACCGCCAGCCAGACCAGCACGGTGCAGGCGAGCCGCATGACCCCACGCTACCGGCCGATCCGCGGTGTGGACGTACCGTGATCGGGTGGCCCGACAGGTGCTGTTCCTGCACAACGACCCGTCCGCACCGGCGGCGCTGCTCGGCGAGGTCTTCGCCGAGTCCGGCTTCGACATCACGACGTTCGACGTGGTACCCGCCGAGCACGCGGGCGATCCGGCGATCGAGGTGAGCCTGCCCGACCCGGCCCGCTACGACGTGATCGTCCCGCTGGGATCGCGGTGGGCGGTGTACGACGAGCGGCTGCCGTGGATCGGCGCGGAGATCGACATGGTGCGCCGCGGCCTCGATGCAGGCGTCGGGGTGCTCGGGGTGTGCTTCGGCGGCCAGTTGCTGGCCCGCGCGCTCGGCGGGACGGTGGCGCGATCCAGCGCCCCGGAGATCGGCTGGTGCGACGTCCGCAGCGCTGATCCCGCAGCGGTGCCGCCCGGGCCGTGGTTCCAGTGGCACTTCGACCGATTCACCGTTGCGCCCGGCGCCACCGTGATCGCCGAGAACAATTGCGCCACACAGGCTTTCGTGCAGGGACGCGCAACCGGCCTACAGTTCCACCCCGAGGTCGACGAGCAGCTGGTAGGGCACTGGATCGACGAGGACACCGGCGGCGACATCGCCGGGCTGGGCCTGGACGCCGACGAGTTGCGGGCCCGGACCTCCGCCGAGGTTCCCGACGCGGCGCGTCGGCTACGGCTGCTGGTGCGCGCGTTCCTCGCCCGCTGCGAGGACGACTCGCTGCACGGCGCGCACCGCCTCGGGTAGCGCCGCGCGCACCGCCGGGCTAAGGCCCTGCCCGTGGCCGGTGTCGGCGACGTCGACGGTGACCACCACCACCGACCCGGGCGCCCGTCCCAGTGCCCGGCCCAGTTCGAAGGCCTGCCGCAGGCCCAGGTCGTGCGAGCTCACCGGGCACGCCTCGGTGAGTTCGTCGAGGCCGCAGGTGCGGACCCGGCCGGGTTCGTCGCCGGCGGCGGCGTCGACGAGCACCGCCCGCGTCGCCCCGGCCCACGCGTCGAGAAGTGCGGTGGGTTCAGCGGCGCAGGTGAGCACCCGCACGCCGGGCAGGGCGCGGACGCTCAGTTCGGCGGCCACCGCCGGCCCGATGCCGTCGTCGCGGCGGAACTCGTTTCCGATCCCGATGACGACGGCGCCGGTCACCGGCGCGTGACGTTCACGGTGAGGAAGTGAGTGGCACATGAGATGCACGGGTCGTAGTTGCGGATGGTGCGCTCGCACATCGCGGTGAGGGCGGCGTCGTCGAGCAATTCGCCGGCCATCACCACGCGGGCCAGATCGTCCTCGATCGCGGCCTGGTTCTGCGATGTCGGCGGCACGATCTCGGCCTCGGTGATCAGCCCGTCGGCGCCGATGCCGTAGCGGTGGTAGAGCAGCCCCCGCGGCGCCTCGCTGACACCGTGGCCGACGCTCGAGGTGCCGGCGCGCGGTTCGACGTCCACGAACGGCCGGGACGGCGGGCTATACGACTCGATGATTCGCAGCGCCTCCTCCACCGCGTAGACCACCTCGACCGCACGGACGACGATGCTGCGGAACGGATTACGGCATTCTCGGCTTAGCCCGGCGCCGACGGCGGCCTCGCTGGCCAGCGGGGAGAGCTTGTCGTAGTTAAGGCAGTACCGGGCCAGCGGTCCGGTGAGGTGACGCCGGCCGTCGAGGGTGGCGTGCAGGGCGGTCGAGTGCGGCACCTGCGTCTCGCGCACGTGATCGCTGAACTGCGCCACCGGGAACGCCGGGCCCGCGCTGCGGGTGATGGTGCCGTTCTCCAGTGGGTAGCGCTCGGCGGTGAGCGCGAGCAGTTCGTGGTCGAGGGACAGATCCGGGAACTCGAAGCCGGCCACCCAGGCGACGGTGGCCAGCGCGTCGTCGAGTGCGCGGCGCAGCACCTCGCCCATCGCGGCCATATCGGCCGGCGACGGCACCGAGTAGAACCCGCCGAGGCGGACGTTGATCGGATGGATGGCGCGCCCGCCGACGAGTTCCATCAGCCGGTTGCCGGCCTTCTTCAGTTCCAGTCCGCGCTCGACGGCCTCGCGCTGATCGCGGGCCACGGTGATGATGTCGGGGGCGCCGAGGAAGTCCGGCGCATGCAGCATGTAGATGTGCAGCGAGTGGCTGTGGATCCACTCGCCGCAGTACAGCAGCCGGCGCAGCGCAACCAGGTCGGGGTCGAGGCTCACCCCGCACGCGTCCTCGATCGCGTTGCACGCACTCACCTGGTAGGCCACCGGGCAGATGCCGCAGATGCGGGCGGTGATGTCCGGCGGCTCGGTGTAGGCCCGCCCGCGCAGGAACGCCTCGAAGAATCGCGGCGGCTCGTAGATGTTCAGCTCCACCCGCTCGAGCACGCCGTTGCGCAGTTCGACGTTGAGCGCTCCCTCGCCCTCCACCCGGGTCAGTGCCGCCACCCGGATGTTGCGCGAGACCGGCGGGCTCACCTCGGGTCCGCCTGATCGTCGCGGGCGGCTTCGAACTGGGTGACGTTGAAGGTCTGCAGCACCCGGTCGACCTCGCCGCCGGACATCCCGTCGCGGCGCAGCAGCGGAATCATCGCGCCCATGTTGGGCGTGGCCATCGGCCCGAAGCAGCCGTAGCAGCCGCGGTGGTGGCGCGGGCACAGCGCCCCGCAGCCGGCGTGGGTGACCGGGCCCAGGCAGGCCAGTCCGTCGGCCACCGTCACGCAGCTCACCCCGGCCCGTTTGCACTCGGTGCACACCGTCGCGTCCGGCAGCCGCGGCTTGCGCCCGACCAGCAGGGCGGCCAGCGTGTCGAGCAGCTGGCGGCGGTCGATCGGGCAGCCGCGCAGCTCGTAGTCCACCGTGACATGCGCCGAGGCCGGCGTCGAGGTGGCCAGGGTCTGGATGTAGTCCGGTCGCGCGTACACCACCGAGGCAAACTCGGAGACATCGGCGAAGTTGCGCAGCGCCTGGATGCCGCCGGCGGTGGCGCACGCGCCGATGGTCACCAGCACCGCCGATTGTTCGCGGATCTCCCGGATCCGCCGCTCGTCGGCGGGGGTGGTGACCGACCCCTCGACCAGCGACACGTCGTACGGCCCGCCCATCACCGCGCTGGACGCCTCGGCAAAGGCGGCGATCTGCACCTGCTCGGCCAAGGTGAGCAACTCGTCCTCGCAGTCGAGCAGGGTGAGCTGACAGCCGTCGCAGGATGCGAACTTCCACACCGCCAGGGTCGGCATCAGAGCTCCTCGATGTCCATCAGCGGCCGTGCCACGTCGTAGCCGACGACGGGGCCGTCCCGGCACAGCAGCAGCGGACCGAGCTGGCAGTGTCCGCACCATCCGATGCCGCACTGCATGTTGCGCTCCAGCGACACCCGGATGTCCTGTTCGGCAATACCTTTGGCGGCCAGCACCTGAGCGCTGGACTGCATCATCTTCTCCGGCCCGCACAGGAACGCGGTGGTCCGCTCGGGCTGCAGCGCCAGCGCAAGCAGCGGTTCGGTGACCAGTCCGGTCTCACCGGGCCAGCCCTGCAGCGGGACGTCGATGGTGATGTGCATCTCCAGCCGCGGGTCGTGCTGCCAGCTTTCGAGTTCGCCGGCGTAGAGGAACTCGCCGCGGGTGCGCGCGCCGGCGATCACGATGACCCGGCCGTAGCGCTCGCGCGCGGCCAGCGCCCCGAGGACCACCGGCCGCAGCGGCGCCAGCCCGACCCCGCCGGCCACGATCACCAGATCGCGTCCGGTGGCCTCGGCCAGACCCCAGGTGGTGCCGAACGGGCCGCGCACCCCGATCACCGATCCCGGTTCGGCGCGGCACAGCGCGGCGCTGACCGCGCCGACGGAGCGGATGGTGTGGGTGATGGTGGCGTCGGTGACCGACGGGTCGCCGCTGACCGAGATGGCGATCTCGCCGATGCCGAAGGCGTGAAGCATGCTGAACTCCCCCGGCGCGGGCACCGGCAGCGCGAATTCGACCGGCTCCAGGCACAGCGTGACCGAGTCGGCGTTCTCGACTGTCCGCGAGCGCACCCGGTAGGGCACCGGCGCCATCGCGGACACCGGCGCGCGCACCGCGGTCTCAGTCACCGGCGCGCCCCCGCTCCACCTCGAAAACCGCCATCTCCTCGGTGATGTCGATACCCGTCGGACACCACGCGATACAGCGGCCGCACCCGACGCACCCGGAGCTGCCGAACTGGTCGTGCCACGCGCTGAGCTTGTGGGTCAGCCAGTGCCGGTAACGCGAGTCGCCGGAGCGGCGGACCGCACCGCCGTGGACGTAGGTGAAGTCCAGTTCGAAACAGGACGCCCACTCCATCCACCGCTGCGCATGCTCACCGGTGAGATCGGTGACCTCGGAGGTGGACGTGCAGAAACACGTCGGGCACACCATGGTGCAGTTGCCACAGGTCAGGCAGCGGCTGGCGACCTGGGACCAGTGCGGCGACTCGCGGGAGTCGACGAGCAGCGCGCGCAGGTCGGTGTCGGGCATCGCGCGGCCCATCATCGTCGCCGCGCGGGCGATCTCGGCCTCGGCGGCCGCGCACTCCCCGGCATCGGCCGGCCGGCTCGGCACGCCGGCCAGCATCTGCGCGCCCGACTCGCTGCCCACCTCGACGAGGTAGCTCACCGCGTCGCCGTCGACGCGCTCGGTGAGCGCGAGGTCGTATCCGCCGCGGCAGGCCGGGCCGGTGTCCATCGAAGCGCAGAAACACAGCCCGCCGGGTTCGGTGCAGTTGACCGCGACAATGAAGGCACCGCTACGCCGGCCCTGATACGAACCGTCCGGGTGCGCGCCGCCGACCATGACCCGGTCCAGCACGCCGATGGCGGCCAGATCGCACGCGCGCACCCCGAGAAAGGCATAGCGCGGATCAGGTTCACTTTGATCGCCTTCCGAGGACCACAGCAGCTGGCGTGGCGGGTGCAGGAACTGCTTCCAGGACTGCGGACCGGCGGAGTGCCCGAACGCCGCCCCATCGGAGCGCGGCCGCAGCCGGTAGGTCCCGGGCGCGACGTCGACGCCCCATCCCCTCGGCAGGTCCGCGGCGCTGCTCAGTTCGGCGAGCACGATCGCGTTACCCGAGACGGTGGGGCCGACCACGCGGTAGCCGTGCCGGCGCAGCTCGTCGATGAGGTGGCCCAGTCCGGCATGGTCGATCACCGCGGGATCGGCAGGGGCCATGAGCCCCATCGTGCCCCATCGCAGCGGTCACCGCGCGGGGATAAAGTCACCGCCGCAAACGGGTTGGGACGGGTTACAGCACCCCCGGGGCGGGGTCGTGCCCGAGCTGGTGGGCCAGCGCGTCGGCGATCTCGGGCTGGCGGAACCGGTGGCCGCAGCGCAGCAGTGCGGCGGGCGACACCCGCTGGTCGGCCTGGGCCAGTTCGGCGGCACCCTGCCTGCCGAGCAGCAGCCGCGGGCCGAAGCCGGGCACCGGCAGCACCGCCGGGCGGCGCACGGTGGCGGCCAGCGCCCGGGTGTAGTCGATGTTGCGGACGGGATCGGGGGCGACGGCATTCACCGGACCGGCCAGCGACGTGTCATAGAGCGCCCGGTAGTAGACGTCGAGAAGGTCGTCGATGCCGATCCAGGACAGCCACTGCCGTCCGCTGCCCATTCGCCCGCCGAGTCCGGCGGCGAATAGCGGTCGCAGCAGCCGCAGCGTCCCGCCCGCGGCGGCCTGCACGATGCCGGTGCGCACCGCCACCACCCGCAGCCCGGCCTCGGCGGCGGGCGCGGTGGCGGCCTCCCAGTCGGCGACGACGCCGGCGAGGAATCCGTCACCGCGCGGGCTGTCCTCGTCGAGCAGGGTGTCACCGCAGTCGTAGCCGTAGTAGCCGATGGCCGATGCACTGACGAACGTCGTGAGCCGGCCGCCGGTCATAGCGGCCAGTTCGGCCAGCCGCCGGGTCGGTTCGATGCGGGACTCGCGGATCGCGCGGCGGTGCGCCTCGGTGAACCGGCCGGCGATGGACTCCCCCGCGAGGTGCACGACGGCATCGACACCGTCGAGCAGATCGGCCGCGGGTTGCGTTGGCTGCCAACGGCGTTCGGCATCGCCGGTCGGTTCGCCGCGCACCAGGCGGATCACCCGGTGCCCGCCGGTGGACAGGAATGCGGCCAGTGCGGTGCCGACCAGGCCGGAGGATCCGGTGATGGCGACGGTCAGCGGCCCGGGCAGGCGCGCTGCGGCGTCGGCGTGGGAGGCGAGGTCCTCGGCGAGCTGGCGGTGCCGGTAGGCAAAGGTGGATCGTAACGCGAATCCGGGCACCGTGGTGTCGACGATGTCATGCACTCGGGTGGCGCCCGATCCCATCGGTCCGGGGCCCGCGTCGCTGTAGCGGTGGGTGTGGCGCCACCAGCCGATCACCCGCGGCGGCAGCGTCATCACCCCGCCCAGGTCCGCGGAGCTGGAGAGCACGTCGACGAACTGGTACGGCGGGTCGTAGCCGGCCGGGTCGTGGCGGGCGATCCAGCGCAGGCCGGCGGGCAGACCGAGGATGGCGGTGCCGTCGGCCAGTGAATCGGTCTCCTTGACCACGCGCATCGGCTGCCAGGGCGGCACCAGCCGGCGCATCGCACCGGGGCGCGTGTGCCAGTCCCACACCTGCTGCAGCGGGTGGTTGACGACGCTCGCGTACTCGATACCCATCAGCGGCCTGCGGCGGCCGTCACCGCTTCTCCGGGTCGGAGGGGCCGTCGGTAGGGCTGATGTCGTCGGCGGCATCCGCAGCGGCTTCGTCGCTCACCTCGTCCTCGTCGATGTCCTCGTCGACGGTGTGCAGCGCCGCCTCCTCGGCCGATTCCGGGAACTCCTGCTCGTCGTCGCTGTAGGTGTCGAACTCGGGTTCGTCGTGGACCACCTCTTCGGGGTGGTCCTCCACGGCGATCTCCTCGTCGATGTCGATCTCTTCCTCGACACCGCCGTCGGTCTCGATCACCTCGGTGGCCTCGGCCTCGACGGACTCGACTGATTCGATCACCTCGGTGGCCTCGCCGGCCTCGCTGGCCTCGGCGTCGGCGAGAGCCGGGCCCGCAGCGCGCTTGGCCTGCCGTTCCCGGACGGCGTCGACGACGAGCAGGATGACGCCCACCGAACTGGCCGCGATGCACACCCAGGCCACGATCTCGTTGCTGGTGACGACCGCGGTCACCAGGGCGGCCAGACCGATCACGGCCAGCACGAGCGCCACCATCAGCATCGGGCGGCCTCCTGCGTGGTCGTTATCGGATCAGCGTCGGACAGCTCAGGCGTAACCGGCGTCGCCCGAATCGACCGGCGCCGCCGAGCCGCGCTGACCGAGCTCCTCGAGCTGGGATTCGAGGTAGGTCTTGAGGCGGGTGCGGTACTCGCGCTCGAAGGTGCGCAGCTGCTCGAGCCGGCCCTCCAGCACCGTGCGCTGCTGGTTGATGGTGTTCATCAGCTCGGAGTGCTTGCGCTCGGCGTCGCCCTGCAGGAACTCGGCCTTTTCCTGGGCCTGACGCAACTGGTTCTCCGAACGGGTCTGCGCGTCGGCGAGCATCGCGTCGGCGCGCTGGCGGGCGTCGCTGACGGTCGTCTCGGCGATCTGGCGGGCCTCGGAGACGATCTGCTCCGCGCTGGCCTGGGCGTCGGAGACGAGCTTGTCGGCCTCGGCGCGCGCGGAGGCGCTCAGCCGATCGGCGGTGTCCTGCGCGAGGCTGAGCACGCGGGCGGCCTTGACGGCCTGCTCCTCGGTGATCGACGGGCTGACCGGCTCGGCGGACGACGTCTCCGGCTGGTAGACGGGGATGGCCTGAGTCGGCTGGACCACGCCGCCGCGCTCGGAGCCCAGCTCGGCGTCGAGTTCGCCCACCCGCTGGCGCAGGTCGGCGTTCTCCTCGATCAGGCGGGCGAGTTCGGTCTCCACCAGGTCGAGGAAGGCGTCGACCTCGTCCTCGTTGTAGCCACGCTTGCCGATCGGAGGCTTACTGAAGGCCACATTGTGGACGTCGGCCGGTGTGAGTGGCATCGTCTGCCCCTTCCCTTGGGAGGGTGGAAAACCCCGCTGTGCAGTGTAGGACGCCGGCTTTCGGCGTCCCGAAGCTGTAACTGGCGCACATCCTGTCACACCTGACCCGCCGGTTGCACATGTCCCGGGGAAATTAGGGGGTTCAGGCGGCGGCGCTGAAGGCGGCGTTCATCCCGATGAACGCCAGCAGCAGCAGCACCATGATGGAGAAGTCCAGCCGGACCGCACCTATCGTGAGCTGCGGAATTACCCGCCGCAGCAGCTTCACCGGCGGGTCGGTCACGGTCATGATGGCCTCCAGGATCACCACCGTGATCCCCCGCGGATGCCAGTCCCGGCTGAAGGAGCGGATGAACTCCACCACGATCCGGGCGATCAGCAGCAGCCAGAAGACGAACAGTGCGAAACCCAGGATCTGGAAGAACGGCGCCACCGCCGCAGCCTACCGAGACTCCGGGACCTCCCGACGGTCGCTCTACTGGTAGCTGTAGAACCCGGCCTCGGCGATGCGCCGGCGCTCCTCGGCGGAGACGTCGACGTCGGCCGGCGCCAGCAGGAAGACCTTGGTGGCCACCTTGTCGAAGGAGCCGCGCAGCGCGAAGGCCAGACCGGCGGCGAAGTCCACCAGGCGCTTGGCGTCGGCGTTGTCCATCGACACCAGGTCCATGATCACCGGCTGGCCGTCGCGGAAGCGCTCACCGATGGTGCGGGCCTCGCTGTAGTCCTTGGGGCGCAGTGTGGTGATCTTCGACAGCGGACTGCCCTCCTCGAAGAGCATCGCCATCCGGCGCGGGTCCATCGCCAACGCGCCGCGGGTGGAGCCGCGCAGCGGGGCGAACCGCGAGCGCGGCATGTCGTCGAACTCGCGCGGCCGGAACCGCGGCTCGGCGAACCCGCCGTCGTAGCCGGAGCGGAAGCCGCCGGTGGGCGGGTAGTCGGCGTCACGGTCGTCGTAGTCGCGCGGGTCATGGTCGTCGTAGCGACGGTCGTATCCGTCGTCGAACCGCTCGGAACGGAACCCGCGGCCGCGGCCGCGGCCGGAGTCGCGGTCGTCTTCGTAGTAGTCGTCCTCGTAGTCGTCCATCGGCGCCATACCGAAGTAGGCCTTGACCTTGTGCAGCGTGCTCATGTGCGCGGGACCCTTCTGGCGATCTGTATTGACGATCTTGTATTGAGGCTGTGTCGTGGTGACGCTGTGACTGCTGTGATTTAGGGAGACGTTAGAGGACGTTCGCCGAGAAGCGCCGCACCGACACGCACACAGGTGGATCCGTGTCGCACGGCCGCCTCCAGGTCGCCGGACATGCCGGCCGACAGCCCCCGCGCCCCGGGGTGGCGGGCCAGCACCCGCCGGTGCTCGCGGGCCAGGGCGGCAAAGGCGGTGTCGGGGTCCGCCCCCAGTGGAGCGATCGCCATCAGCCCCGCCAGCGCCAGCGCGGGCTGCTCGGCGATCAGGGCGCACAGCCTGTCGACGGCAGCCGGGTCGCCGATGTCCACTCCCCCGCGGTCCGGGTCCCCATCGAGGCTGACCTGCACGAACACCTCCAATGGCGCGCTGCGCCGGCCGGCGTCGAGCCCCTCGGCGGCGGCGGCGCCCAGCGCCGCGGCGATCCTCGGTGAGTCCACCGAGTGCACGGTGTGGGCCCAGTCGGCGACGGCCCGGGCCTTGTTGCGCTGGAGCTTGCCGATCATGTGCCAGCGCGGGCCGCCCCCGGGCGGCGAGTGCAGCAGGCGCTGCACCTCGACCACCTTGGCCGCCGCCTCCTGGGCACGGGACTCGCCGAACGCCCGGCAGCCCAGCCGCCAGAGGATGGACACATCGGAGGCCGGGAAGAATTTGGTGACCGGCAGCAGCTCGATGTCCTCCACCGGACGGCCGGCCGCCTCGGCGGCGCGGGCCAGCCGGGCGCGCAAGCCCGCCAGGGCGGCGGTGAGCTCGGCCACCCGGCCGGTCGCGTCATTCATCGCCGGGTCCATCGCCGGGTCCGTCGCCGGGTCACTGCATCCACAACAGCGAGGCGAGCCGGCCGGTGGGTGCGCCGCGGCGGTGACTGAACAGGTTCTCGTCGGCGACCGTGCACCGCGGGTCGATGTCGATGGCGCTCACACCCGCGTCGATCAGCTGCCGCGCGATACCGGCCCGAAGGTCCAGCGCCGGTGTGCCCCGTTCGGTGGTGGTGCGGCTGCCGGGCAGCCGAGCCTCGACGTCGTCGGCCATCTGTTGGGGCACTTCGTAATTGGGGCCGCTGACGGCCGGGCCGAGCAGCACCGAGATGTCCGCGGCGTGGGCGCCGAGTGCGAGCACGGCCTCCAGTGTGCGCAGCACGACGCCGTTCGCCGCGCCCACCCGTCCGGCGTGCGCCGCGCCGATCACCCCGGCGCGGGCGTCGGCCATCAGCACCGGCACGCAGTCGGCGGTCACCACCGCCAGCGCCAGTCCCGGAGTCGCGGTGACCAGTGCGTCGGTGTCGTCGAAGGGATCGGTGCGCGGGCCGTCGACGACCTCGACACGGGTGCCGTGCACCTGGTTCATCCACACCACGTGGTCTTCCGCCAGCCCGATCGACGACGCCAGCCGGGCCCGGTTGGCGGCGACGGCGGCCGGATCGTCGCCGACGTGGTCGCCGAGGTTGAAGGTGTCGTACGGCGGTGCGGAGACCCCGCCGGCCCGGGTGGTGGTGACGCGACGGATGCGGACGGTCACCGAGGGGTCAGTGCCGCATGAACGGCGGCACGTCGACGTCGTCGTCATCGTCACCGAAGGACGACGAGCCGTTGGTGTGCACCGGCACGCCGACCGATTCGATGGACTCGCCGTCGAACAGCGAGGTGCTCAACTGCCCGGCGGCTCCCGGCGCGATGGAACCGGCCGCGGCGATGGAGGTGCTGCCGAAGACCGGCTTGCGGCCCGGGCTGCTGGCGTCGAAGCCGGCGGCGATCACGGTGACCCGCACCTCGTCGCCGAGCGAGTCGTCGATGACGGTGCCGAAGATGATGTTGGCGTCCGGGTGCGCAGCCTCCTGCACCAGCGAGGCGGCCTCGTTGATCTCGAACAATCCGAGGTCGCTGCCGCCGGCGATGGACATCAGCACGCCCTGGGCGCCCTCCATCGAGGCCTCCAGCAGCGGGGAGTTGATCGCGGTCTCGGCGGCCTTGAGCGCGCGGCCCTCCCCGCGCGAGGAGCCAATGCCCATCAGTGCCGTGCCCGCTCCGCTCATGATGCCCTTGACGTCGGCGAAGTCGACGTTGATCAGACCCGGGGTGGTGATCAGGTCGGTGATGCCCTGCACGCCGTTGAGCAGCACCTCGTCGGCGCTGCGGAAGGCGTCCATCAGCGAGACGCCGGCGTCGCCCATCTGCAGCAGCCGGTCGTTGGGGATGACGATCAGGGTGTCGCAGCTCTCGCGCAGCGCCGCGATACCGGTCTCGGCCTGGGTGGAGCGGCGCTTGCCCTCGAAGGAGAACGGCCGGGTGACCACGCCGACGGTGAGCGCGCCGAGCTTGCGGGCGATGTTGGCCACCACCGGCGCGCCGCCGGTTCCGGTGCCGCCGCCCTCGCCGGCGGTGACGAAGACCATGTCCGCGCCGCGCAGCAGTTCCTCGATCTCGTCCTTGGCATCCTCGGCGGCCTTGCGGCCGACGTCGGGGTCCGCACCAGCGCCCAGCCCACGGGTGGAGTCGCGGCCGACGTCGAGTTTGACATCGGCGTCGCTCATGAGCAGCGCCTGCGCGTCGGTGTTGATCGCGATGAACTCGACGCCCTTGAGTCCCTGTTCGATCATGCGATTGACGGCGTTGACGCCGCCGCCGCCGATTCCGACGACCTTGATGACGGCGAGGTAGTTGTGCGGTGGGGTCATCGGACTGGTCTTCCTCCGTGCTGGGGACTCGGTTGGGCGCGACCCTCCTGATAAACCCTAAACCTCAACCAGAGACTTAGAGTTATGTCAAGTTGTGCCGCACACCACGCACGCTAGGACCGCACGGCCCGAGATTGGGGATGCGCGCGGGCGTGTCGCCGTCGGTTTTTCCGGCGCTACTTGACCGTCGGCAGGTCCGGGCTGGAGACGTCGTAGACCCGCCCGGGCTGGGTCAGCAGTGCGGTCAGTTTCTCGGACTTCTCCGCGGTGCGGTCGGTGGTGCCCCACACCACGGTGCGGCCGTCGGTCAGGGTGAGGGTGATCGACGCGACCGACGGCGCGGCCACCCGGCTCACCTGAGCGACCACCTCGGGCCGCAGCGCGGTCATCACCTGCAGGGCGGCGCGGGTCGGCGGATCGGCCGGGCCGGGATCGTCGACGTCGATGTAGGCCAGCCCGGGCGGCGGCGGCGCGGTGGCGAAGTCCACGCCGTCGCGGTCGAACAGGTGCGGGCCGTCGGGAAAGTCCTTGACGACGATCGGGATCCGCTCGACGATCGTGATCCGCAGCGCCGAGGGGTACTCGCGCTGCACCCGTGCACTGGCGACGCGGCGGATCCCGGCCACCCGGTCGGCCACCTCGTCGGTGTCGATCTGCAGCAGCGGCGTGCCGGGGGCGACCTTGGCGACGTCGACCACCTCCTCACGGGTCACCGCACCGGTGCCGACGACGACGAGCGAGCGCGCGGACATCACCGGCGTGAAATAGAGCACCAGGCCCAGCACCACGCTCACGACCGCCAGCACGATGAGCCAGATCAGCATGCGCAGACCTTTGACGGTGCGATCGGCGAGCCGGGCCGGCTGCTCGGCGAGCGCGCCGCGTGCCTGGCGTTTGGCCTCGCGGCGCGCGTCCTCGATGGCCCTGGCCCGCTGCTGGGCCTCGCGGCGTTCGGCACGTTCCCGGCGGGCGCGCCGGCGCGGGCCCTCCGGATCGGCGGGCGCGGCCTGTTCGCCGGTGGCTTCTTTTTCTTGTTCTTCTTGCTCTTGTCTTTCTTCTTCGTCCCCTGGCGCGTCGTGTTCGTCGCCGGTAACGGGTGCGCTTACCGGTTCGGTCACCGCATCGTCGCCCGGGTCGTCGAGCAGGTCGCGCTCGATCACCGGTTCGGACTCTGGCTCGTGGTGTTCGGGGTCGTGGTGTTCGGGGTCGGGGTGTTCGGTCACCGGTACCCCCATCTTTCGCCGGCCCGGGCGTCGAGCGCCGCGATGATCTGCGGCCCCAGCATGCTCACATCGCCGGCGCCCATCGTCACCACGACGTCGCCGGGACGGGCCGCCTCGGCCACCCGCTGCGCGACGCTGGAGAAGTCCGGCAGGTAGTGCACCGGCACCGTGACGTGTTCGGCGACGCTCGCGCCGCTGACCCCGGCCAGCGGCTGTTCGCGGGCGGCATAGACGTCGAGGACGAACACCTCGTCGGCGATACCCAGCGCGTCACCGAATTCGCGGGCGAAAGCCCTTGTGCGCGAATAGAGGTGGGGCTGAAAAACTACGATGGCGCGCCCGGGCACCGCGGCCGGGTGGCCGGTGTGGTCCTGGCCGGCCACCGCGCGCAGCGCGGTCAGCGCCGCACGCACCTCAGTGGGGTGATGCGCGTAGTCGTCGAACACCCGCACACCGCCCGCGGTGCCGACCAGTTCGAAGCGCCGCCGCACACCCTCGAAGGCGGCCAGTCCGTCGAGCACACCGTCGACCGGTGCGCCGGCCTGCACGGCGGCGAGCACGGCGGCCAGCGCGTTGAGCGCCATGTGCCGGCCCGGCACCGCCAGCCGCATCGTGCGCGGGCGGCTCTCACCGGCGAGCTGGATGTGGGCGAGGGCACCGGTGCCCTGCTGCTCCCAGGCGATCAGCGTGCCGGCCAGTCCGGCCGACGGCACGCCGCCGTAGCGCAGCACGCGCACCCCCATCGCGGCGCTGCGGTCGGCGAGCGCGGCCGCACCGGGATCGTCGGCGCACGCCACCAGCGTTCCGCCGGGCGCCAGCCGTTCGACGAAGGAGTCGAACACCGCCGCGTAGGCGGCCGCGCTGCCGAAGAAGTCGAGATGGTCGGCGTCGATGTTGGTCACCACGGCCACGTCGGGGTTGTACTCCAGTAGCGAGCCGTCGCTCTCGTCGGCCTCGGCGACGAAGATGTCGCCGCTGCCGTGGTGGGCGTTGGTGCCGGCCTCCCCCAGGTCGCCGCCGACGGCGAAGGACGGATCGAAGCCGGTGTGCTGCAGGGCGACGATCAGCATCGAGGTGGTGGTGGTCTTGCCGTGCGTGCCGGTGACCATCAGGGTGCGCATGCCGGCCATCAGCTTGGCCAGCACCGCCGGGCGCAGGATCACCGGGATCGCGCGGCGGCGCGCCTCCACGAGTTCCGGATTGGTCTTCGGGATGGCGGCGTGGGTGGTGATCACCGCCGTCGGTCCGTCGGACAGCAGATCGAGGTTCGTCGCGTCGTGGCCGATGCTGATGCGTGCGCCGCGGGCCCGCAGCGCGGCCACCCCGCGCGACTCCTTGGCGTCCGAGCCGGAAACCTCACCGCCCCTGTCGAGCAGGATACGGGCGATGCCGGACATGCCGGCCCCGCCGATGCCGACCATGTGCACCCGCTGCAACTCCGGCGGCAGCGGCGCGCGCGCGCTCACCGGTGCGCTCCCTGCCGGGAGCGCCCGGCGACGTCGAGGACCACCTCGGCGACCCGGCGCGCGGCGTCGCGGTGTCCGGCACCGGCCGCGGCGGCGGTCATCGCCGCCAGTCGGGGCTCGTCGGTGATCAGCGCCGCCACCTGTGCGGCGATGTACTCCGGCGTGAGATCGGCGTCGTCGACCAGCAGACCGCCGCCGGCGTTGACCACCGGCAGCGCGTTGAGCCGCTGCTCGCCGTTGCCGATGGGCAGCGGCACATACACCGCGGGCAGGCCGACCGCGGACACCTCGGCCACCGTCATCGCCCCCGACCGGCAGATCGCCAGATCGGCGGCGGCGTAGGCGAGGTCCATCCGGGTCAGGTAGGGCACGGCGACGTACGGCGGGTCGCCCGGGCGCGGCGCGGGAAGCTCGACGGTGTTCTTCGGGCCGTGCGCGTGCAGCACCGCGACCCCGGCCGCGGCCAGTGCCGCCGCAGCGCCGGAGACCGCCCGGTTGATCGAGGCCGCGCCCTGCGATCCGCCGAACACCAGAAGCACCCGATCGGCGTCGCCGAACCCGAAGTGGGCGCGGGCCTGGGCGCGCAACGACGCGCGGTCCAGACCGGTGATCGCCGAGCGCAGCGGCACCCCGACCACCTCCGCTCGCGGCAGGCCGCAGTCGGGCACCGCGGCCAGCACCCGGTCGGCGATGCGCGCGCCGATCCGGTTGGCCAGTCCGGCCCGGGCGTTGGCCTCGTGCACCACCACGGGAAGGCGATGTGCGCGGCCGGCGCGCGCGGCCAGGTAGGCCGGCACGGCGACGTAGCCGCCGAAACCGACCACCACGTCGGCGTGCACATCGCGCAGCACCGCGCGCGTCTCGCGCACCGAGCGGCGCAGCCGGCCCGGCAGCCGCAGCAGGTCGGTGTTGAGCCGGCGCGGCAGCGGCACCGGGGTGATCAGTTCGAGCCGGTAGCCGCGGTCGGGCACCAGCCGGGTCTCCAGGCCGCGGGCGGTGCCCAGGGCGGTGATCCGCACGCCCGGATCAAGCGCGGTGAGCGCATCGGCGACCGCCAGCGCGGGTTCGATGTGCCCGGCGGTGCCACCACCGGCCAGCACGACCGACAGACTGCCCGAGTCGCCGCCCGCGGGACCGTCGACGCAGTCCGGACTCACCCGTGATGCTGACCTTCCAGTCGGCGGGAGCGCCGTTGCCGGCCGTTCCCCTGCTGCACGTGGCCCTGTGCCGCGGCGGCACGCCTGCGATGCGAGGCACTTCCATGATGCCCTGAGCGTTTCGCCGACCCGCGTGCGGCTCGGGCCGCCGCCGGCCGGGCGCCGCCGGAGCGAGCGGGTTTGGCGGGCTTGGCGGGCTTGGCCGGTGCGGCGGCCTGCGGCCGGGACTTCAGCCGGTCGCGCAGCGCCTCCACCTTGCTGGGGACATAGGGCTCCGGCATCGGCAGCCGCAGCAGCCGGTTCATCCGGTCGTCACGCCCGGCGCGCAGCGCGGCGACGGCGTCCGGTTCGTGGCGGGCCGCGTTGGCCATCAGGCCGACCATGAACAGCGTTGTGGCCGTTGATGTTCCGCCGGCCGAGATCAGCGGCAACTGGATGCCGGTGACGGGCAGTAGGCCGACGACGTAGCCGACGTTGATGAACACTTGGCCGATCACCCATGCGGTGGCGGTGGCGGTCAGCAGCCGCAGGAACGGATCGGCCGAGCGGCGGGCGATGCGCATCCCCGTGTAGGCGAACACCCCGAACAGCGCCAGCAGGCCGGCCGCGCCGATGAAGCCGAGTTCCTCGCCGATGATCGCGAAGATGAAGTCGTTGTGGGCGTTGGGCAGGTAATTCCACTTGGCTGTGCCCTGGCCCAGACCGTCACCGAAGACGCCGCCGTTGGCCAGCGCGAACTTGGCCTGCCGGGCCTGGTAGCCCGCGCCCTGGGTGTCGGCGCTGGGGTCCAGCCAGGACTGCACCCGGGCGGAGCGGTACCCCTCGGAGACCGCCAGGATCGCGGCGGCGCTGACCGCGGCGAGCAGCGAGGAGACGAACACCTTAAGTGGCAGGCCGGCGAACCACAGCAGGGCCAGCAGGATGATGCCCAGCGACACGGTCTGGCCCAGGTCGGGCTGGGCGACGATCAGCGCCAGGGCGATCACCGCCGCGGGGAACAGCGGGATCAGCATCTCGCGCAGCGAGGCGCGTTCCATCCGGCGCGACGCCAGCAGGTGCGAGCCCCACACCGCGAACGCGATCTTCGTGAGCTCGGAGGGCTGCATGGACAGACCGCTGACGACGAACCAGCCTCGGGTGCCGTTGGATTCGCGGCCGATTCCGGGGATCAGCACCACGATCAGCAGCACGATCGTGACGGCGAAGGCGAGGAAGGCGGTGCGGCGCATGAAGCTCACCGGCAGGCGCAGCGCGAACCAGCAGGCGAACAGTCCCACCGCGGCCCAGATCAGCTGGCGGGCGAAGATCGTCCACGGCGAGCCGTCCTCGTCGTAGGAGTGCACGCCGGAGGCGGACAGCACCATGGTCAGTCCCAGGATGGTCAGCAGCGCTGCGACCGAGACCATCAGGTGAAACGACGTCAGCGGCCTCGACAGCCAGGCCAGGACGCTCTTGCCCGGGCGGAATGCCACCCGGGCCGCGGCGGTCTCGGCGGCGGTGTCCGGGGTGTCTGAGGCGTCGGGGTCGGCGGTCTCGCCGGCCGCCGGCCGGCGGCGCAGCCGCGACAGCAGGTCGCTAATCGGCACGTCCGCGCCTAGCGGGCCGCGGCGCGCACCGCGGCGGCGAACGCCTCACCGCGATCGGCGTAGCCGCTGAACTGGTCGAACGACGCCCCCGCCGGTGCCAGCAGCACCGTGTCGCCGGGGCGGGCCAGTCGCGCCGCGGCGGCGACGGCGCCGGCCATCACCGCGGACCCGGGCCGCTGGGCGGACGGGTCGACCACCTGAGTCCCACCTGTCACAGTTGACCCTTTTGTCACATCCACCCCAGCATCCTCACCTGTGACGACCTGGATCACCGGGACATCGGGCGCGTGTCGCGATAACGCCTCGGCAAAGGCCTGCCGGTCACGGCCGATCAGCACCGCCCCCACCAGGCGGTCGGCCACCGCGGCCACCGTCTCGTCCACCGAGGTGCCCTTGAGCAGCCCGCCGGCCACCCACACCACCCGCGGGTAGGCCAGGATCGACGCCCGGGCGGCGTGCGGGTTCGTGGCCTTCGAGTCGTCGACGTAGGCGACGCCGTCGATATCGGCCACCGCCTCGGCCCGGTGCCGGCCGACCCGGAACCCGGCCAGCGCCGCGGCGATCGCCTCCGGGGCGATGTCCACGGCACGGGCCAGGGCCGCCGCACCGAGGGCGTCGAGCACACCCACCGGCCCGGCCACCGGGATGGAGTCGACGGCGGCCAGGGCGAGTCCGGATGCCGAGTCGCCGGCGAACGCCCGGTCGACGAGGACGCCGTCGCGCACGCCGAGTTCCCCCGGGGCGGGCTCGCCGAGCCGGAAGCCGACCTTGCGCGGCGCCGCCGCGGCGGCCAGCAGGGCGCGCGCCGGCGGGTCGTCGAGACCGGCCACCGCGATATCGCCGTCCAGTACGCGGGCCTTGGCCGCCGCGTAGGCCTCGAAGCTGCCGTGCCAATCGAGGTGGTCCTCGGCGACGTTGAGCACCGCGCCGGCCGCCGGCCGCAGCGACGGCGCCCAATACAGCTGGAAGCTGGACACCTCCACCGCGAGCACCTCCGACGGCCCGGGCAGCACGTCGAGCACGGGCTCGCCGATGTTGCCGCACAGCGCGGCCTGCCGCCCGCCGGCGACGAGCATCGCGTGCAGCATCGAGGTGGTGGTGGTCTTGCCGTTGGTTCCGGTCACCAGCAGCCAGCGCCGCGGCGGCCCGTAGTGCCCGGCCGCGTCCAGTCGCCAGGCTAGTTCGACGTCACCCCAGACCGGCACCCCGGCCGCGGACGCGGCGGCGGGAACCGTTGCGGTGGGGGGGAATCCGGGGCTGACGACCACCAGGTCGAACTCCGCGACCGCGGCCGCCGCGCCGGCGGTGTCGATGGTGTCGGCGCCCTGCCCGGCGATGGCCCGCAGTGCTGCGGCGTCGTCGTCGCACACCCGCACATCGACGCCGAAAGAGCGCAGCGCCGCCAGCACCGCGCGGCCGGTGATGCCGGCCCCGGCGACCAGGACCCGTGCACCGGGGCCCAGCGGCTCAGTCCCCGATGGCACTTCAGTCCCCGATGGCACTTCAGTCTCCGATGGCACCGAGCCACTCGCTGTAGAACAGCGACACACCGAGGCCGCAGGCGATGGCGGTCAACAGCCAGAACCGGATGATCACCGTGGTCTCGGCCCAGCCGACGAGTTCGAAGTGGTGGTGAAACGGCGCCATCCGGAACACCCGACGCCCGGTGGTGCGGAAGGCGAGGACCTGCACCACCACCGAGGTCACCTCGGCGACGAATAGCGCGCCGAGCACCACCGCGAGCACTTCGGTGCGACTGGTGATCGACAGGCCGGCGATGATGCCGCCGAGTGCCAGCGACCCGGTGTCGCCCATGAAGATCTTGGCCGGCGCGGCGTTCCACCACAGAAAGCCGATGCAGGCGCCGGCGGTGGCCGCCGCGATGATCGCGAGATCCAGTGGGTCGCGGACGTTGTAGCAGCCCAGTCCCGGTGCGGTGGCGCACGCGTTGCGGAACTGCCAGAAGGTGATCAGCACGTAGGCCCCGCTGACCATCGCCATACATCCCGCCGCCAGACCGTCGAGGCCGTCGGTGAAGTTGACCGCGTTGCCCCAGGCGTTGATGACGAACACCACGAAGAGCACGAACAGCACCGGAGGCAGTGTGACGGTGGCGATCTCGCGCACATAAGACAGCTGCTGGCTGGCGGGCGTGAGCCCGTCGGCGTTGCGGAACTGCAGAGCCAGCACGCCGAACAGCACCGCCGCGCCGATCTGGCCGAGGGTCTTGGCGGTCTTGTTCAGCCCGAGGTTGCGCGACCGGCGGATCTTGATCAGGTCGTCGGTGAAGCCGACCGCACCCAGCGCGGTGGCCAGTCCGAGCACCAGCAGACCGGAGGCGGTGGGCCCGGTGCCGTCCAGAGCCAGCCCCACCAGATGCGTGCCGAGGTAGCCCGCCCAGATGGCGGCGATGATGGCCACCCCGCCCATCGACGGGGTGCCCCGCTTGGTGTGGTGACTGGGCGGGCCGTCCTCGCGGATCTCCTGGCCGAAGCCCTGG
The DNA here is from genome assembly GCA_018883075.1 of Mycobacterium sp. Taxonomy (GTDB): domain Bacteria; phylum Actinomycetota; class Actinomycetes; order Mycobacteriales; family Mycobacteriaceae; genus Mycobacterium. Next base: position 13,052 of record VEQU01000014.1, on the reverse strand, counting down.
CGGGTAAACAGCCGGATCAGCCAGGGCGTGAGCAGGATCGCGACCGCCAGCGAGATGCCGACGGCGACGATGATCAGCCTCATCCGGCTGTATCCCCGGCCGAGTCCCCGGCTGTGTCCCCGGCCAGCGCGTCGGCCAGTGCACCCAAACCGGCCGCGTTGGACGCCTTGACCAGCACGACGTCGCCGGGCTCCAGTTCGCCTCGCAGCAGTTCCAGCGCCGCGTCGGCGTCATCGACCATGGTCGACTCCGGCCCCCAGGAACCCTCCATCACGGCCCCGTGGTGCATGGCGCTCATGGGCCTCCCAGTTCCGACGACGACCAGCCGACTGATATCTAAGCGCACCGCCAGCCGGCCGACCCGGTCGTGCTCGGTTATCGAGTCCTGCCCCAGCTCGCCCATCTCACCGAGCACCGCCCAGCTGCGCCGGCCGCTGCGCCGCGCCATCACGGCCAGCGCCTGCAGACCGGCGCGCATCGAGTCCGGGTTGGCGTTGTAGGCGTCGTTGATGACGGTGACGCCGTCGGGACGGGTGCGCACCTCCATCCGGTGCCGCGACGCCGGGCCGGCGCCGGCCAGCGCGGCCGCCACCGAGTCCGGGGTGGCGCCGCACTCCAGCGCGACCGCCGCCGCGCACAGCGCGTTGCCGACCTGATGCTCACCGTGCACCGCCAATGTCACCGCCGCCCGGCCGGCGGGCGTGACGAGGACGAAACGCGGCCGGGCCAGTTCGTCGAGCTCGACGTCCACCGCGCGCACGTCGGCGCTCTCGGATCTGCCGGCGGTGACCACCCGCGCCACGGTCTGCCCGGCCATCGCCGCCACCACTGGGTCGTCGGCATTGAGCACCGCGACGCCGGTGGCCGGGAGCGCCTGCACCAGTTCGGCTTTCGTCATCGCGATCATCTCGCGGGAGCCGAACTCGCCGAGGTGGGCAGTGCCGACGTTGAGCACCACCGCGATCGACGGCGGCGCGATGCGGGCCAGCGCGGCGATGTTGCCGCGGTGACGCGCGGACATCTCCAGCACCAGGAAATCGGTGTCGCGGGTGGCCCGCAGCACCGTCCAGGGGTGACCGAGTTCGTTGTTGAACGAGCCCGGCGGCGCCACCACCTCGCCGAGCGGCCGCAGCACCGCGGCGATCAGGTCCTTGGTGGAGGTCTTGCCCGACGACCCGGTGATGCCGATGATGCGCAGCCCGCCCCCCACCAGTTCGGCGGCCACCGCGGCGGCCAGCCGGGCCAGCGCGGCCAGCACGGCGGCGCCGGCACCGTCGGTGTCGTGTTCGAGGACGCCGGCGTGCGGGTCGGCCCCGGAATCCTCCGCGGCCGGCGGCACCACGATGGCCGGCACGCCGACCGGCCGGGCCGACAGCACGGCCACCGCACCGGCCGCGGCGGCGGCGGCGGCAAACTCGTGGCCGTCCGCGCGCGCGCCGGGCAGCGCGAGGAACAGCCCGCCGGGACCCACCGCGCGCGAGTCGAACTCGACAGTGCCGGTGACGCGCCGCAGTGCGGCCTGCTCGGCGGTGATGTCGGCCAGGGTGCCGCCGACGATCTCGGCGACCTGCGCGACGGTCAGGTCGATCATCGCTGTGCCCCAAGGGTTTCCAGGGCGCGCGCGAGTTCCTCGCGGTCGTCGAACGGCCGGGTGACCCCGGCGGCGGTCTGGCCGCGTTCGTGACCCTTGCCGGCGATCAGCACCACGTCGCCCGGACCCGCCCACCGCACGGCGTACTCAATCGCGGCGCGCCGGTCGGCGATCTCCACCACCTGCGCGGTGCCGGTGTGAGTGCCGGACAGGACCGCCGCGCGGATGGCCGCCGGATCCTCGTCACGCGGGTTGTCGTCGGTGACCACCACCAGATCGGCGGCCCCGGCGGCCACCCGCCCCATGTCCTCGCGCTTGCCGGCGTCGCGGTTGCCGCCGGCGCCGAACACCACCGCGAGCCGCCCGCCCGGGCGGCGCAGGGTGTGCAGCACGGCGGCCAGCGCGCCCGGCTTGTGGGCGTAGTCGACGACGGCGAGGAAGTCCTGCCCGCGCGCCACAACCTCGAGCCGGCCGGGCACCGCCGCGGTGCGCAGACCCGGGGCCGCCTGCTCGGGTGACACCCCGACCGCGTCGAGCATGGCCAGCGCCAGCAGCGCGTTGGCGACGTTGTAGCGGCCCGGCAGCCGGATCTGCAGCCGGTGGTGAACCCCGGCCGGGTCGATCGCGGTGAACTCCTGCAGACCGGCCTCGAGCGCGGTGATGTCCCCGGCGCGCCAGTCGGCGTCGTTGCCCTCGGCGCTGACGGTGACCGCATCGCGCGCGCGGGCAGCCATCGCCGCCCCGGCGTCATCGTCGACGCACACCACCGACACGGCGGCGTGCCGGGGCGATGCGGGGTCGAACAGTTTTGCCTTGGCCTCGAAGTAGGCCTGCATCGTCGGGTGGAAGTCGAGGTGGTCGCGGGACAGGTTGGTGAAACCGCCCACCGCGAAACGGATTCCGTCCACCCGGCCGAGTTCGAGGGCGTGGCTGGAGACCTCCATGACGGCGGTGTCCACACCGCGCTCGGCCATCGCCGCCAGCAGCGCCTGCAACTCCGGTGCCTCCGGCGTGGTCAGCGCGCTGGGCATCTCCTCACCGTCGATGAGCACCCCGACCGTTCCGATCAGCCCGGTGGCGCGCCCGGCCGCGCGCAGCCCGGCTTCGGCGAGGTGCGCGACGGTGGTCTTGCCCGACGTGCCGGTGACGCCCAGCACCACCACCCGATCGGACGGGTGGCCGTAGACGTCGGCGGCGAGCGTGCCGAGCACTGAGCGCGGCACCGGGTGCACCAGCACCGGCACGGGTGCGGGCGTACCGAGCAGCCGGTGGACGATCGCCGCGCCGTCGGCGTCGGTGAGCACCGCGACCGCCCCGGCGTCGACGGCCTCGGCGGTGAACTGGGCGCCGTGCACGGCCGAGCCGGGCAGCGCGGCGAACAGGTCACCGGATTCGGCGTCCTGGGCGCGCAGGGTCACCCCGCGGATGGGGATCGGCGGGGGGCGGTTCCCGTCGGCGCCCACCGCCCCCACCCGGGCGGCCAGTTCGGCCAGCTCAACCCCGGATGTGTTGCGCGGGCGCAGGGGGCTGGACACCGCGTCACCCTATCGGCCGGGGATCAGGTGGCCTGCAGCGTCAGCAGTGGGCCGGGATCCGGTGAGAGCGGGACGTTGTCGCGCTGCAGCAGCCAGCCGGCGATGTTGTGGAACAGCGGCGCCGCGGAGTGCCCGGGCGAACCGTCGGCGTTGCGGACCGGGGCGTCGAGCATGATGCCGATGACGTAGCGGGGATCATCAGCCGGGGCCATCCCCGCGAAGGTGATCCAGTAGACGTCGTCGTAGTAGCAACCGCAGCCGGGGTTGATCTGCTGGGCGGTGCCGGTCTTGCCGGCGATCTGATAGCCCTCCACCGCGGCGGCCGGGCCGGTGCCCTGCTGAACGCCGGTGGGGTCGCGCTGGACGACCGCGCGGAACATTTCGCGAACGGTGCGCGCCGTCTCCGCGGAGACCACGCGGATGCCCTCGGGCCGCTTCTCCTCGGTGCGCGAACCGTCCGGGCCGATGGTGGCCTTGACGATCCGCGGCGGGATCCGAACGCCGTCGTTGGCGATGGCCTGATACATCCCGGTCATCTGCAGCAGGGTCATCGAAAGGCCCTGCCCGATCGGGAGATTGGAGAACGTGCTGCCCGACCACTGGTCGATGGGCGGGACGATGCCCGCGCTCTCGCCGGGCAGGCCGACACCGGTGCGCTGGCCCAGGCCGAACTTGCCGAGCATCTCGTAGTAGCGCTCCGGGCCCACCCGCTGGGCCAGCATCAGCGTGCCGACGTTGGAGGACTTCCCGAACACGCCGGTGGTGGTGAAGGGCACGACGCCGTGCGCCCAGGCGTCCTTGACGCTGACCCCGCCCATGGCGATCGTTCCGGGAACCTGCTGCACCTCGGCGGGGTTGGACAGCCCCATCTCGATCACCGCGGCGGCGGTGACGATCTTGTTGACCGAACCCGGCTCGAACGGCGACGACACCGACAGGTTGCCGATCTGCCGGTCGCCCTGGCGGCCGATGTCCTGGGACGGGTCGAAGGTGTCGTCGTTGGCCATCGCCAAGACCTCGCCGGTCTTGGCGTCCAGCACCACCGCCGTGGCGGTGCGAGCCCCGCTGGCGTCGCGGGCCAATTGCACCTGCTGCTGGACGTAGAACTGGATGTCGTCGTCGAGGGTCAACTGGACGGTGGATCCATTGACCGCCTCGTGGCGGTTGCGGTAGCTGCCGGGGATCACCACACCGTCGGAGCCGCGGTCGTAGGTGAGCGAGCCGTCGGTGCCGGCCAGCACCGAGTCCATCGAGTCCTCCAGGCCGAGCAGACCGTAGCCGTCCCAGTCGATGCCGCCCACCACGTTGGCCGCCAGCGAACCGCCCGGATACTGGCGCAGATCCTGGCGCTCGGCGCCGACTTCGGGGTACTTGTCCGAGATCGCCAGCGCCACAGCTGGATCCACGGCCCGCGCCAGGTAGACGAAGGTCTCGTTGCTGCGAAGCTTCTTGATCACCGTCGCGAAGTCCGGCCGGTTGCCCAGTCGGGTGGAGACCTCCTTGGCGATCTCGACGAGACGCTGATCGGGATCGGGAGCCGAAGGCGACTTCTGCTTGGCCTCGGCCAGCTGTTTGCGCACCTTGCTGGGCTGGAAGGTCAGCGCCCGGGCCTCGATGGTGAACGCCAGCTTGTCGTAGTTGCGGTCGACGATGCTGCCGCGCACCGCCTTGTCGACGTCGGTGACCTTCAGCTGCCCGGCGGCCTGGGCGCGCAGCGCGCTCGCCTGCGGCACCTGGAGGTTGAACAGCTGGGTCGCGGCCGCCACGAGAGCGATGGCGATGACGATGTTGCCGACGCGATAGCGGTAGACGAACGACGAGGTGTCCGCGCCGGTGTCCTGCGCGGTGCGGGTGGGCCGGCTGGTGGATGTGCGGCCCTGAGGTTTGGCCGCCGGTGCTGCACCGCGGCGCCGGCCCGCGCGGACCGATGGGCGCGCCGCGGACGCCCGAGTGCGCCTCATTGCGCCACCCCCGGCGCGGCCGGTGCCGCCGGTGCCGCCGGCGCGAACGGTGCCGCCGGCGCGGCGGCCATCGGGTCGACCGGCAGGATCGTCAGCCCGGGCGCGGCGGCGGGCCCGGGAAGCGCGGCGCCGGTCGCGGCGTGCGAGGGCACCCGCACCGGGACCTCGGGGTTGACGGTCGCGCCCAGGGCGCTGACCGCGGAACCGGGCGCCTGGATGCGGGTGGGCACCTCGGCGCCGGGCAGCGGCTGGGATCCCGGCGCCGGGGCCGGGCGCGCCGGCGGGGCCGGCGGCTTGGGATCGGGCAGCTTGGTGTTCAGCGGCGGCGGCGGCGCCCCCTCGGCCGGCTTGGGCTTGCCGACGACCACCCAGTTGCCCGCCGGATCCTGGACCAGATGTGCGGTATCGCGGGACGGGATCATGCCGAGCTCGCGGGCGGCGTCGGCCAGCGCGGGGGCGGATTCGGCCTGCAGCACATCGCGTTCGAGCGCTTCCTTCTGCTGGGTCAGCGCGTTGTTGAGCTCCCGGGCGCTGCCGAGTTGGTAGGAGCGCTGCGCGGAGTCGGTGGACAGCCACAGGGTGATCGCCAGGCCCAGACCCAGTGAGCCGATGACCAGCACGACGAACGGCACGCGCGCGATCAGCGCCTGCGGACGCAGGTCGAGGCCGGCCAGCCGGATGACGATCCGTTCGCGCAACCGCTCACGCAGCGGCGGGCGGACGACTTTGGGCGCCTTGGCTTTCCGTGCCTTGGCCCTGGCCTTGGCCTGGGTGGTGGTCTTGGGGCGCGCGGGGCGCGCGGCGGGGGAGGCGGTGGGCGCGGTCTGGGGGCGTTTGCGTGTGCTGCGCGGTTCGTTCGGCCGTGCGCCCGGGGCGGCCCGGCGTGCCGGGCGGGCGGTTGCGGGTGCGGTGCGGCCGGCCTTCATCACTGATCCTCTCCCTGTGCCCCGGCGACCCGTTCTAGGGCGCGCAAACGAACCGGGGCGCTGCGCGGATTGGCGGCGATCTCGTCCTGTCCCGCCCGTTCGGCGCCGCGGGTCAGCGTGACGAACAGCGGTTCGTGCCCGGGAAGTTCCACCGGAAGTCCCTGCGGGCTGCGGGAGGCCGTCGCGGCGGCGAAGGCGTTCTTGACGATGCGGTCCTCCAGGGACTGGTAGGCCATCACCACCACCCGCCCGCCCAACCGCAGCGCGGCCAGCGCGGCCGGCAGCGCGGCGCTCAGCGCGTCGAGTTCGTCATTCACCTCGATCCGCAGCGCCTGGAAGGTGCGCTTGGCGGGGTGCCCGCCGGTGCGCCGGGCCGGAGTCGGGATCGCGTCGTAGATCAACTCCACCAGTTGGGAGGTGCGGGTGAACGGGGTGGTGTCGCGGCGCTCGACGATCACCCCGGCGATGCGGGCGGCGAACCTCTCCTCGCCGAACCGCCGCAGGACGTCGGTGAGCGCGCGACGGTCGTAGGTGTTGAGGATCTCGGCGGCAGTCGGGCCGGTGCCGGGGTCCATCCGCATGTCCAGGGGCGCGTCGTGGGCGTAGGAGAACCCGCGCTCGCGCTCGTCGATTTGCATCGAGGACACCCCGAGGTCGAAGAGCGCCCCGTCCAGTGAGCCGGCGGCGCCCAGCCCGGCCCCGGCCAGCGCCTCGGCGATGCCGTCGTAGCGGGTGTGCACCAGCGTGACGCGGTCGCCGAACCGGGCCAGCCGCCGTCCGGCCCGCTCCAGGGCGTCCGGATCGCGGTCCAGGCCGATCAGGTGCAGGCCGGCGAAGGTGTCGAGGAACCGTTCGGCGTGGCCGCCCGCGCCCAGGGTGGCGTCGAGCAGCACCGCCCCGGAACCGTCGGCGGCGCGGCGGGTAAGAGCGGGGGCGAGCAGGTCGACGCAGCGTTGCAGCAGAACAGGGACGTGCGCATCGGCCACGATGGAACCTCCCGATCTCCTGTCCACCCCTGCGGCGAGGTCCCTGTCCGAGACGAACCTGGCGTCGGGGAAGTACGCCAGGGTCGGTTCGGGCAAGGGCCACGCCGCACGGGCGGTCGGCCTCACCGCAGGCTCAGATAATGTCGCTGAGCGCATCATCGGAGGCCGCGGAGAAGTTCTCTTCGTGTGTCTGCTGGTAGTCGTTCCAGGCCTGGGCGTCCCAGATCTCCAGGAAATCCACCGCCCCGATCACCACGCAGTCCTTGGACAGCTGGGCGTAGCGACGGTGGTCGGCGGACAGGGTGATCCGGCCCTGGGAGTCGGGATGTTGCTCGTCGGTCCCGGCGGCGAGGCTGCGCAGGAACGCGCGCGCCTCGGGGTTGCTGCGCGAGGTGGCGGCGGCGCGGCGCGCGAGCTGCTCGAACTGGGCCCGCGGGTAGACGGCCAGGCTGTGGTCCTGGCTCTTGGTGACCATCAGCCCTCCCGCCAGCGCGTCGCGGAACTTCGCGGGCAACGTCAGTCGGCCCTTGTCGTCCAACTTGGGCGTGTAGGTGCCGAGGAACATCCACAGCACCTCCTGTGCGTCCGGGAGCACTCACCGCTCCACCTGTCCGCCACAATACCCCACTATCCCCCACTTTTCTCCACAACTATGACCAAAAGATGCCGTGGCGGTCATCCAGCCCCCATCTCGGCGGCGTTTCACCCACGCCGAAAGCCGGGACTACACAAAAAAGGGACTGCAGAAAAAAGGGGGCAGCCAGGTGGCTGCCCCTGAATCCGCCTTCCGGCGGCTGTTCGGCTACGTCGTCTGGTCGCGCTACTCGTCGAACCGGCGACGGAACCGGTCTTCCATGCGACTGGTGAACGAGCCTCCCGCGCCGCCTTTTCCACGACGTGGCTGCCGGGCATTGCCCGGCGCACCGCCTCGGTCGGTTCCGCCCTTACCGCGCGCCCCCGTGATGGCGAAAACCACGCCGCCGAACATCACCATGAAACCGAACACGGAGAGCACCGGGAATCCGCCCACCATGGTGGCCTTGATCGCCACGCCGGCGACGAGCATCGCCAGACCGAGAATGAACAGACCGACGCCCTGAAGGCGTCGCCGCGTCGACGGTGTGCGCAGGTTGCCCCCGCGAACACTCGATGCGAACTTGGGATCCTCGGCGTAGAGAGCGCTCTCGATTTGATCGAGCATCCGCTGCTCGTGTTCGGAGAGTGGCATGCGTCCCTCCTCTGCCCGACGTGCCCGGCCTAAGTGAATGATCCGCCGCGGCTGCGGCCGCGTGGACTACTCCACATGATACGAGGTGAGTATGCCTCTTACCACCCGGTTTGACCATCGGTTTTCGGGCAGCGCCACAATAATGGCTGGGGAGACCCGTACCGGCGGCGAAGGGGGGCAGCACACCTTGGCGACCTTCCTGATCGACCTGTCCCACGACGATATGAAGGTCCGACTCGGCGAGGCCCTCAGCGTCTACGTCGACGCCATGCGCTACCCCCGCGGCACCGAGGGTCAGCGGGCACCGATGTGGCTGGAACACACCCGCCGAACAGGGTGGCGGGCGGTCGCCGCCGTGGACATCACCGGGGACGTCCCCACTGCCGAGCAGATTGCCGCCGCACCTCTGCTCGGGGTCGCCTACGGCTACCGCGGGGCGCCGGACCAGTGGTGGCAGCAGCAGGTGCTGCGCGGACTTCACCATTTCGGTTTCCCGAAGACCGAGATCAGCAGACTGATGGGCGACTACTTCGAGCTCACCGAGCTGCACATCCACCCGCGGGCCCAGGGGCAGGGACTGGGTGAGGCACTGGTGCGGCGGCTGCTCAGCGACCGTCCGGAGGCCAACGTGCTGCTGTCCACCCCGGAGACGAGCGAGGAACCCAACCGGGCCTGGCGGCTCTATCGCCGGCTGGGCTTCGCCGACATCATCCGTGGCTACCGCTTCTCCGGCGACCCGCGGGCCTTCGCGATTCTGGGTCGCGCATTGCCTCTCTAGGTAGGCGTTGGGGTGGCTCTAGGCCGGCTCTAGGCCGGCACACCCCGAAGTTCTGGCACGATACCCCTCGTGCAGTCCCTTGCAGCTGACCGTCCCCGGCTGACCGGCCGGGGGTTTCTGGCGCTGCTGCTGCTGGTGTTCGCCGCTCCCGTGCTGACCGGCTGTCTGCGGGTGACCGCCGCCATCACCGTCTCCCCGGAGGACCGGGTGTCCGGAGAGATCGTCGCGGCCGTCAAACCCCGCGACGACAAGGACGCCGGTCCGCAGTTCGACGAGGATGTCGGCTTCAGTCAGAAGATCAGTGTGGGGCGCTACACCGCCGACGGCTACGTCGGATCGACGGCCAGCTTCTCCGATCTCAGTTTTGCCGAGGTGCCGCAACTGGCCAGACTCAGTCGCGATGCGACCGGCGTCGACATCTCCTTGCGCCGCGCCGGCAACCTGGTCATTCTGGAAGGCCGGGTGGACCTGACCAATGTCACCGACCCCGAGGCCCAGGTGGAACTGACCGCCGCCTTTCCCGGCGAAGTCACCTCCACCAACGGCGAACGGATCGGCACCGGGGTGGTGGAGTGGAAGCTCAAGCCCGGTGCGGTCACCACCATGAGCGCCCAGTCCCGCTACGCCGACCCCAGCACCCGCTCCTTCACCGCGACAGCGATCTGGCTGGGCCTGGCGGCCTGCCTGACCGCCGGGATCATCGCAGCGCTGGCCTGGCGGGACCGGGATCGCACCTCGCCCCGGTTCGCCGCGGCCGAGCAGGCCGACGACCTCTAATCTGATTCCATCCCGCCGCCAAAAACGAAAGGGGCCGTGCGAGCGTGCACGCCGCAGCACCGTCGGCCGCCGAGTTGGCCGATGCAGTCACCGACCAGCTACGGGTGTATCTGGCCGGGCGTCGCGCCGAAGCCGCCTACATCGGCGAGGCCTACGACGGTCTGATCGGCGCACTGGAGGATTTCGTACTGCGCGGGGGTAAGCGGCTGCGACCGGCCTTCGCGTACTGGGGCTACCGTGCCGTCACCCCTGCCCCCAACGACCCCGTCGACGACGAGGTGCTCCGACTGGTGTCGGCGCTGGAACTACTGCACGCCTGCGCGCTGGTCCACGACGACGTCATCGACGATTCGGCCACCCGCCGCGGAATGCCCACCGCCCACGTGCACTTCGCCGAACTGCATCGCGGCCGCGGCTGGCGCGGTTCGGCTGAACAGTTCGGCCGTTCGGCGGCGATCCTGCTCGGAGATCTGTCCCTGGTGTGGGCCGACGACATCGTGGCCGGGGCGAACCTTCCCCTGCCCGCGGCGCGCCGGGTCCAGCGAGTGTGGTCAGACATCCGGACCGAAGTCCTGGGCGGCCAGTATCTCGACATTGTCGCCGAATCCAGCGGTGCGCATTCCATCGCTACCGCGATGAACGTCAACACCTACAAGACCGCCTCCTACACGGTCGCCAGGCCGCTGCAGCTCGGCGCGGCCGCGGCCGCCGACCGGCCCGAGATCCAAGCGGCGTTCCACAGTCTCGGCAACGACCTCGGGGTGGCGTTCCAGCTGCGCGACGACGTACTCGGGGTCTTCGGTGATCCCGCCGTGACCGGGAAACCGTCCGGGGACGACCTGCGGTCGGGCAAACGTACGGTGCTCCTCGCCGAGGCCGTCGAACGCGCTGAACGATCCGACCCGGCCGGGGCGAACCTGCTTTGTACCTCGATCGGTACCGAGCTGACCGACAAGCAGGTCCGGGATCTGTGCTCGGTGATCGAGTCGGTCGGCGCCCTGGCGGCGGTGGAGGACCACATCGGTCTGCTGACCCGGCGCGCGCTGGAGACCCTTCAACAGGCGCCGATCAACGCGCCGGCCCGGGCGGGACTGACCGAACTCGCCGGATTGGCCGCCAACCGCTCGGCCTAGTCGCCCATGTCCGCATCCCCGCGAATCACAGCCGCCGGTGTCACCGGACTGGTGGCGTTCGCGCGCGGCGACGAGGGACGACCCGCGCTACTGGGGTTCGTCGGCGCAGTGCTGCTCGCCCTCGGCGGCCTCGGGGCGGGCAGCACCCGCCAGCACGATCCGGTGCTGGAGGCCACCCACCTGTCATGGCTGCGGTTCGGTCACGGACTGGTCGTGTCATCGCTACTGCTGTGGATCGGGGTTCTGGTTCTGCTGGCGGCGTGGATCTGGTTGGGCCGCTGGCTGATCGAGGGTCGCCAAGTGAGCGAGCACGCCTTGATCGCCACCGCCGGGTTCTGGCTCGCGCCGCTGTTGGTCAGCGTCCCACTGTTCAGCCGCGACGCCTATTCCTACCTGGCCCAGGGCGCACTGCTGAGGGACGGATTCGACCCCTACGTGGTGGGCCCCATCGAGAACCCCAACATTCTGCTCGACAACGTCAGTTCGGTGTGGACAACCACGACGGCACCTTACGGCCCGGCCTTCATCCTGATCGCGAAGTTCGTCACGACTCTGGTCGGCGACAACACCATCGCGGGGACCATCCTGCTGCGGCTGTGCATGCTTCCCGGATTGGCACTGCTGATCTGGGCCGCGCCGCGGGTGGCTCGCCATGTCGGCGCCAACGGCGCGGTGGCACTGTGGATCTGCGTGCTCAACCCGTTGGTGATCATCCATCTGGTGGGTGGTGTTCACAACGAGATGCTGATGGTCGGCCTGATGATGGCCGGCATCGCGTCGACTCTGGCCGGCCGGCACGTCGCCGGTGCGGCATTGATCGCCGTTGCCGTCGCGGTGAAGGCGACCGCGGTGTTGGCCTTGCCGTTCATGGTGTGGGTCTGGGTACGCCATCTCGGTGGGAACCGGTTGCGGGCCTTCGCGATTGCCTCGGCAACCGCTCTGGCCACCTTTTTGGCCGTTTTCGCGGTGTTATCCGGACTGGCCGGAGTCGGACTGGGCTGGCTGACCGCACTGTCCGGATCGGCGCGGATCATCAACTGGCTCACGGTTCCCACCGCGGTGGCCAACGTGGCCGACGCAGTCGTCGGAAACTTCGTACCGGTGAGTTTCTACGGGGTTCTCGAGGTCAGCAGGATGATCGGGGCCGGGGTCATCCTGGTGGCGCTTCCCCTGCTGTGGTGGCGGTTCCGGCACAGCGATCGGGAGGCTTTGCAGGGTATCGCGGTGGCTATGGTGGTGGTGGTGCTCTTCGTACCGGCGGCACTGCCCTGGTATTACACCTGGCCACTGGCCGTGCTGTCGGCGTTGGCCCAGTCCCGCCGCGCCCTTGCCCTCATCGCCGGCTTCTCCACGTGGGTCATGCTGATTTTCAAGCCGGACGGCTCTCATGGGATGTACTACTGGCTGCACGTGTTGCTGGCAACGCTGTCCGCGGTGGCCGCCTGGTATGCATTGAGCCGCAGCCCGCGTCCGGTGCCCGGTCCCGCACCGGCCCGCTGAACCGGCGTCAGTACGCCATCGCCTGCGCGCGCCGGAGAACCTCTCGCGCCTGATGGGCGTGCAGGGCGTCAACCGGCCGGGCGTTGGTGGTGGGTACCGGCACCCCGTCGCGGGTGACGGTCAGCGACGGGTCCGCGGTGAACATCCAGCGCAGGATCTCTGCGTCCTGATAGCCGCCGTCACGCAGCACCGCCAGCAATCCGGGAAGGGCGCGGACGATCTGTGCCGCACCGCCGTCTGTCCGGGTGAAGAAGGCTCGCGGTATCACTGGAATCCCGTTGCGCCGCACGGCTACCAGCTGCCCCTCCCTGAGCTGCCGATGCACCTTGGTCACCGGCACCCCGAGCAGTTCAGCGACGGCCGGCAGGTCATAGACCGGCTCGTCGGGGTCGAGAACGTCCTCACCGGCCGGAATGCTGCCCACTGCGTCAGTCTAGGACGGCGCTGGGCGGACACGCCGCCGCGGCCTGCGAATCGTCCACCGATTCGGGAGTGCGGACCCACTTAGGATGAGGCGGTGAAGCCGGACCCCCTAGTCGGCCCGCTGGTCGGCCCCCTGGTCGGTTCGGTACTCGACGGCCGTTACCGCGTTGAGGCCCGAATCGCGACCGGCGGGATGTCGACCGTCTACCGCGGA
>VEQU01000092.1 GCA_018883075.1 Mycobacterium sp. | reverse complement strand
TCGGAGAGCCGTCGGGTGTCGGCCAGGGCCCGGCGCACCGCCGCGGTGGGCATCTCCACCGCGTGGACGGGGGTGGGGCCGTCTGAGCCGCGGGACTCGTACACCACCGCCGAGAGCACCGCCGCCAACTCAGCGGGCTGCAGGCCCTTCCAGGCCCCGGTCCGCAGGCACTCGGCCACCAGCAGGTCGCTCTCGCTGTAGATGCGGGCCAGCAGCCGCCCGTCGTCGGTCACCCGGGGCGCCCCGCCGCCGGTTTCGATGTAGCCCCGCTCGGTCAGCAGACCGACGATCCGGTCGAAGGTCCGGGCCAGCGAGTTGGTGGCGCCGCGGATCTTCTGCTGCAGCTGCTCGTTGTCCCGCTCGATGCGCAGGTAACGCTCGGCGATCCGGACCTTCGCCTCCCGCTCGGGCAGCCCGTGCGCCGGGTGCCAGCGCAGTTTCGTCCGCAGCGCGGCCAGTTCCGGGTCCACATCGGGGGTTGGGCTCGCAGCACCCCGCCGCCCGCGGCGCGGTGCGGTGTCCAGCCCGGCCGCGGCCGTCAGCAGCGCGGAGGCGAGGTCGCGGCGGGTCTTGGGCTGGCGGTGCTCCCCCCGTTTGGGCAGCGTCATCGAACCCAGCGGGGCCGAGGCCCCGGAGTAGTCGGCGGAGGAAATCCTTCCGGCCCAGCGGTTCTCGGTGAGCACCAGCGGGCGGGGGTCCTCCGCGTCGCGCGCCGCCTCCAGCACGACCGCCACCCCGCCGCGGCGGCCGTGGGTGATGGTGATGATGTCGCCGCGGCCCAGCGCGGCCAGCGCGTCGGTGGCGGCCTGCCGCCGCTGCAGCCGCGAGGCCCGCGACTGGGAACGCTCGCGTTCGCCGATCTCGGCGCGCAACCGGGCGTAGCCCAGGATCGCCGGTTCGGCGCCGTCGGCGCGGCCTTTCCAGCCGAGTTCGGCGGCGATGTCCTCGAGCATCTTCTCGCCGCGTTCGACCCCGCGCACCAGCCCCACCACCGACCGGTCGGCCTGGAATTGGGCGAAGGACCGCTCCAGCAGTCGGTGCGCCTGTTCGGGGCCCATCTGGCCGACCAGATTGATGGTCATGTTGTAGGACGGCGCGAACGAACTCTTCAGCGGGAACGTCCGGGTGGAAGCCAGCCCGGCGATCTCGACAGGTTCGGCGGTGGGCTCGCCGGGATGCCAGATCACCACCGCGTGACCCTCCACGTCGATCCCGCGGCGCCCGGCCCGCCCGGTCAGCTGGGTGTACTCCCCCGGCGTGAGCGGCATGTGCTGTTCGCCGTTGAACTTGACCAGCTTCTCCAGCACCACGGTGCGCGCGGGCATGTTGATGCCCAGCGCCAACGTCTCGGTGGCGAAGACGGCCTTGACCAGTCCGGCCGTGAACAGTTCCTCCACGGTGTGGCGGAAGGTGGGCAGCATCCCGGCGTGGTGGGCGGCCAGCCCGCGCAGCAGGCCCTCGCGCCACTCGTAGTAGTCGAGCACCTCCAGATCGGAGTCGGCCAGATCGGCGCAGCGGCGGTCGATCACCTCGGCGATGCGCTCGCGTTCGGACTCGTCGGTCAGCCGCAGCGGACTGCGCAGGCACTGCGCGACCGCAGCGTCGCAGCCGGCGCGGGAGAAGATGAACGTGATGGCCGGCAGCAGGCCCTCGCGGTCCAGGGTGGCGATGACGTCCGGGCGCGACGGCGGGCGGTGCAGGCCCGAACCGCCGTGCCGTCCGCCGCGTCCGCCCCGTCCGCCGCGCCCGCGCGGCTGCCAGTCAGTGAGCCGGTCGGCCTCGCGCCGGTTGGCGATGTGGCGCAACAACTCCGGGTCCACCCGGTGCCGCTTGTCGGGGCGGTCATGGTGGGTGTCGTGGGAGTAGTCGAAGAGGTCGAAGAGGCGCTTACCGACCAGCACGTGCTGCCACAGCGGAACGGGGCGGTGCTCGTCGACCACCACGGTGGTGTCGCCGCGCACGGTCTTGATCCAGCCGCCGAACTCCTCGGCGTTGCTCACCGTCGCCGACAGGCTGACCAGCCGCACCTCTTCGGGCAGGTGCAGGATCACCTCCTCCCACACCGCGCCGCGCATCCGGTCGGCCAGGAAGTGCACCTCGTCCATCACCACATACGAAAGCCCCTGCAGTGCATCCGATCCCGCGTAGAGCATGTTGCGCAGCACCTCGGTGGTCATCACCACCACCGGGGCGTCGCCGTTGATGGACTGGTCGCCGGTGAGCAGCCCGATGCGCTCGGCGCCGTAGCGGCGCACCAGGTCGGTGTGCTTCTGGTTGCTCAGCGCCTTGATCGGTGTGGTGTAGAAGCACTTCTGGCCGGCGGCCAGCGCCAGATGCACGGCGAACTCGCCGACCACCGTCTTGCCGGCGCCGGTGGGCGCGCACACCAGCACGCCGTGGCCGCGCTCGAGAGCGTCACACGCGTCGATCTGGAAGGGGTCGAGTGCGAAACTGAGCTGCGCGGCGAACTCGGCCAGCTTCGAGCCGGGCTCAGGTGACGTCGTCATGGACGGCCACCGGGGCCGGTGGCTCGATCGGCGCGGCCTGGTCGTCGGGGATCTCGGCGGCGGCGCGGGCCGATTCCCGTTTGGCCTTGCGTCTGTCATGCAGGCGGGCGATCTGGATAGCGAACTCCAGCAGCACGGTCAGCGCGAGACCCAGTGCGAGCATGGAGAACGGGTCGGAGCCGGGGGTGGCCACCGCGGCGAAGGCGAACACCCCGAAGATCAGGCCGCGCCGCCACGCCTTGAGCTTCTCGTAGCTGAGCACGCCGACCACGTTGAGCATGACGATCAGCAGCGGGAACTCGAAACCGACGCCGAACACCAGCAGCAGGTTGACCAGGAAGCCGAAGTAGCGGTCACCCGAGAGCGCGGTGACCTGGACGTCGCTGCCCACGGTGAGCAGGAAACCCAGCGCCTTGGAGAGCACCACGTAGGCCAGGATTGCGCCGGCGATGAACAGTGTGGCCGCCGAGACCACGAACACCGCGGCGAAGCGGCGCTCGTTGCGGTACAGACCCGGGGTGATGAACGCCCACAGCTGGTGGAACCAGATCGGGCAGGCCAGCACGATGCCGGCGGTGAGGCCGACCTTGAGCCGCAGCATGAACTGGTCGAACGGCGCGGTGGCCAGCAGCCGGCACCCGCCGTCGGGGCTGATGTCGGCGCGCGCCGACGGCGGCAGCGCGCAGTACGGCTGACGCAGCCACTCGCCGAGGCTCTCGATCCCGAACAGGCTGTGGCCGTACCAGATGAATCCGACGATCGTGGTCAGCGTAACCGCGGCCATCGAGATGAGCAGCCGGGTGCGTAACTCGCGGACATGCTCGACCAGCGACATGGTGCCGTCGGGGTTGGTGCGGCTGCGGCGCTGTCGCGGGTCGAGCCGCGACATCAGTCCACGCCGCGGGTCGAGCCGCGACATCAGTCCACGCCGCGGGTCGAGCCGGGTCAGGAACCGTGGGGTGCGCACGACGCTCTACCTTGCGGCGCCGAGGCGCCGGGCTGTGCTCGCCGGCTTCAGGCCGGGCGGGCGTCGGTCGGGTTCTGCGGCGGCGTGACGGGCGCCTCGACGCGCTCGGACGCCACCTGCTGGGCGGGCTGCGCCGGGGTCACCGGCGTGCCGGTGGTGTTGTCGGCCTGCAGTTCCTTGACCTCGGTTTTGAAGATGCGCATCGACTTACCGAGCGAGCGCGCGGCGTCGGGCAGCCGCTTGGACCCGAACAGCAGGACGGCCACCAGCAGCAGAATGATCCAGTGCCACGGTTGTAGAGCACCCATTCGGTCACCTCCAGACGTTGAGACGATGCTACCCGGCGGCCCCGGACCCCATGGCCGCGTAGGCCGCTAATGCCTCGGCGGCGGCCCGGCGCACCCGCCCGGCCAGCGACTCCGGCGCCAGGACCTCCACGTCGGCGCCGAAGCCCAGCAGCTGGCGGGCCATCCAGTCCTCAGCGGCGTAGGTCATCTGCACCTCGCAGCGCCCGTCGGGCAGCTCGGCGACCACCCGCATCGGGAAGTACTCCAGCATCCAGGCCGCCGCGGGCGATATCCGCAGGGTGACCGACGGCAGCGACGGGTCGGCGTCGAACAGCGCGGTGTGCGGCGGGGCGTCCACCGCCGGTCGCGGCGGGGCGGCCGGTTCGTCGAGCACCTCGGCGTCGAGGATCCGGTCGAAGCGGAACAGCCGCACCCCCTCGGCCTCCCGGCTCCACGCCTCCAGGTAGCTCTGGTCGCCGACGAGCAGCACTCGGATCGGGTCGACGACCCGGCGCGAGACCGCGTCGCGCGAGGCGGAGTGGTACTCCAGGGCCAGCGCGCGCTGGTCGTGCACCGCGGCGCGCACCGCCGCAGCGGCCGCACTCTCCTCGGCACCGGACTGCGCGCCGGCCGGTTCGGCGCTGCCGGCCGCCGCCTCGATCTTGGCGATCGCACTGCGCGCCGCCGCCGGGTCCACCACACCGGGGACGTCGGCCAGTGCGCGCAGTGCCACCAGCAGTCCGGTGGCCTCGGTGGAGGTGAGCCGCAGCGGGCGGTCCATCCCGGCCGAGAACGTCACCTCGATGTAGTCCTCGGAGTGCGCGAAGTCGATCAGATCGCCGGGGCCGTAGCCGGGCAGCCCGCACATGAACAACTGGTTGATGTCGATGACCAGCTGCCTGCGGGTGACGCCGAGGTCGGCGGCGGCCTTGGCGTGGCTGACCCGCGGGTTGGCCTGGAAGTACGGGACCATGTTCAGCAGTCGCACCAGGCGGGCCGACCCGGAGTTCACGAGCCGGCCTGCGCGGTCAGCCGTGCCACCACGTCGGCGCGCAGCGACTCCGGTTCCAGCACCAGCGCGTCGGCCCCGTGCCCGGCGATCTCACGCGCCAGCCAGCCCGGTGAGCCGACGTCGATGTCGATGACGTCGCCCTCGCGTCCGCCGATCACGCGGCGCCCAGACGGCCGGCCCGCGCGGCGCAGCGACACCGCGCGCCCGTCGGCCACCCACAGCGTCGCCGGGAGGGCGGCCTGCCCCCCACTGACGGCCGCTTCGATGGCCCGGTTCACCAGCTCACGCAGGTCCACACCGTCGGGCCGGCTGAATGCTCCTTGCGGACCAACGGTTTTCACGTCCGCGCCTATGCGCGAGATCCGGAAGACGCGGGTGTCGTCGCGGTCGCGGTCGTGGCCGACGAGGTACCAGCGTCCCTGTGCGGTCACCACCCCCCACGGCTCCACGGTGCGCACGGTGTAGGCGTCGACGGGGGTGGGCCGGTGCTCGAACTGCACGGCCTGCCCGGATTCGACGGCGGCGAACAAGACGCCCAGGGCCTCCTCCGACCCGCGCAGTCCGGTGGGTCCGGCGCCGGTGGTGATCAGCACCTCGGTGACCGGGTCGATGTCGACGCCGGCGGCGCGCAGCTTCACCAGCGCGCTCTGGGTGGTGGTGATCCGCTCCGGGGACTCCCACAGCTGGGTGGCCACCGCGACGGCCGCCGACTCCTCCGGGGTGAGGTCGATATCGGGCAGCGCGTAGGCGTCGCGTTTGATCCGGTAGCCGTCGATGGTGTCGAAGGCCGACATGCGCCCGGTCTCCACCGGGATGCCCAGATCGCGCAGTTCGTTCTTGTCGCGCTCGAACATCCGGGAGAACGCCTCGTCGGTGGGGCACTCGCTGTAGCCGGTGACGGTGGCGCGGATCTTCTCGGCGGTGAGGAACCCGCGGGTGGACAGCAGCGCGATGAACAGGTTGGTAAGCCGTTCGACCTTGTGAGTCTTGGAGGCGGTCACGCGGCCACCTTAACCGGAATCACCCCGCCACCCGTGGCAGTCACATGCTGGCGGTCACATGCTGGCGATGAGCCGCTTGACCCGCTCGTCGCTGGAGCGGAACGGGTCCTTGCACAGCACCGTGCGCTGGGCCTGGTCGTTGAGCTTGAGATGCACCCAGTCCACGGTGAAGTCGCGGCCGGCCTCCTGGGCGGCGGCGATGAACTCCCCGCGCAGCTTGGCCCGGGTGGTCTGCGGCGGGACGTCGACGGCCTCCTCGATCTCCTCGTCGGTGGTGACCCGGGCGGCCAGGCCCTTGCGCTGCAGCAGGTCGAAGACGCCGCGGCCGCGCTTGATGTCGTGGTAGGCCAGGTCGAGCTGGCTGATCTTGGGGTCCGACAGCTCCATGCTGTAGCGGTCCTGGTAGCGCTGGAACAGTTTGCGCTTGATCACCCAGTCGATCTCGGTGTCCACCTTGGCGAAATCCTGGCTCTCCACCGCGTCAAGCTGGCGGCCCCATAGATCCACCACCTGCTCGATCTGCGCCCCGTTTTGGGAATCGCGCTCGCGGGAGGCCAGATAGTCCACCGCGCGGGCGTAGTACTCGCGTTGGATGTCCAGCGCGCTGGCCTGCCGCCCGCCGGCCAGGCGCACCGGGCGCCGGCCGGTCAGGTCATGGCTGACCTCCCGGATGGCGCGGATCGGGTTGTCCAGCGAGAAGTCCCGGAACGGCACCCCGGCCTCGATCATCTCCAGCACCAGCGCGGCGCTGCCCACCTTGAGCATGGTGGTGGTCTCGCTCATGTTGGAGTCGCCGACGATAACGTGCAGCCGGCGGTACTTCTCAGCGTCGGCGTGCGGCTCGTCGCGGGTGTTGATGATCGGCCGGCTGCGGGTGGTGGCGCTGGAGACACCCTCCCAGATGTGCTCGGCGCGCTGGGACAGACAGAACGTGGCGGCCTTGGGCGTCTGCAGCACCTTGCCCGCCCCGCAGATCAGCTGACGGGTGACCAGGAACGGCAGCAGCACATCGGAGATCCGGGAGAACTCGCCTGCGCGCACGATCAGATAGTTCTCGTGGCAGCCGTAGGAGTTGCCGGCCGAGTCGGTGTTGTTCTTGAAGAGGTAGATGTCGCCGCCGATGCCCTCGTCGGCCAGGCGCTGCTCGGCGTCGACGAGCAGGTCCTCCAGCACCCGCTCGCCGGCGCGGTCGTGGGTTACCAGCTGAATCAGGTTGTCGCACTCGGCGGTGGCGTACTCGGGGTGGCTGCCGACGTCGAGGTAGAGCCGCGCGCCGTTGCGCAGGAACACGTTGGAACTGCGGCCCCAGGACACCACCCGGCGGAACAGGTAGCGGGCGACCTCGTCGGGGCTCAGCCGGCGGTGGCCGTGGAAAGTGCAGGTGACGCCGAACTCGGTCTCAATACCCATGATCCGACGCTGCACGGGATCGAGCCTACTGGTTGGCCGGGGATCCGGGCTGCTCGCCGCCGGAGTCCGGCGCTTCGGCCGGCTTCTCCGGTTCAGCCGGTTCGGCCGGCAGCATCTCCTGCAGCACGGAGCCGTTGATCCGGCGGAACGCGCGGCGGGGCCGGTTGGCGTCGAGGACGGCGACCTCGAGGGTGGACGGGCCGAGCACCCGCGGTTCGGACTGCGGTGTGGCGGCGCCCGCGGCGCTGGCGATCCCGGCCTGCAGGGCGTCGATCGCCACGCGTAGCGCGCCGGCGAGTTCGGCGTTCTCGGAGTAGGACTCCTTGAGCGCGTTGATGATCGGCTCAGTGGTGCCGCCCATCACCACGAAGTGCGGTTCGTCGGCGATGGACCCGTCATAGGTGATCCGGTACAGCTCCGGCGGTTTGGTCTCGCCGAAGTGCGCCACCTCCGCGACGCACAACTCCACCTCGTATGGCTTGGCCTGTTCGGTGAAGATGGTGCCCAGCGTCTGGGCGTACACGTTGGCGAGCTGGCGGCCGGTGACGTCGCGGCGGTCATAGGCATAGCCGCGGGTGTCGGCGTACTGGATGCCGCCCCGGCGCAGGCTGTCGAACTCGTTGAACCGGCCGACCGCCGCGAAGCCCACCCGGTCGTAGATCTCGCTGACCTTCTGCAGCGAGCGCGACGGGTTCTCCGCGACGAACAGCACACCGCCGGCGTAGGCCAGCGCGACGACGCTGCGTCCGCGTGCGATGCCCTTGCGCGCGAGCTCGGAACGCTCGCGCATCGCCTGTTCGGGCGAGATGAAATAGGGAAAGCTCATGAGTCCGCCCTAGGCGCCCGGTTGCTCGGGCCGCGGCCCGGACCGAACTCGTCGGTGCGCTCGCGCTCGGAGATCACGTCGCGGGCCAGTGCGGCCACCCGCTCCTCGGTGATCTCCTGCGCGCCGGCCGCTTCGATGACGACGGCCGTGGGATAGATCCCGCGCACCAGATCCGGGCCGCCGGTGGCGGAGTCGTCGTCGGCGGCGTCGTAGAGCGCCTCCACCGCGACGCGCAGTGCGGAGTCGGCGTCGCTGACGCCCGGGTAGAGCTTCTTCATCGACGACTTCGCGAACAGCGAGCCCGAGCCGACGGCCTGGTAGCCCTCGTCCTCGATATGCCATCCGCCGGCGGCGTCGAAGGACACGATGCGCCCCGCGGCGCGCGGGTCGGCGTCGTCAAGGTCGTATCCGACCAGCAGCGGCAGCGCGACGAAGCCCTGCAGCGCGGCGCCGAGGTTTCCGCGCACCATGATGGCCAGCCGGTTCACCTTGCCGGGGAACGTCATCGGGACGCCCTCGAGCTTCTCGTAGTGCTCGAGTTCCACGGCGTAGAGGCGGGCGAACTCGACGGCCAGCGCGGCGGTGCCGGCGATACCGGTGGCGGTGTAGTCGTCGGTGATGTACACCTTCTGCACGTCGCGGCCGGCGATCATGTTGCCCTGGGTGGAGCGGCGG
>VEQU01000091.1 GCA_018883075.1 Mycobacterium sp. | reverse complement strand
AAATGGCGGCGCCAGCGGGGCCGCTGGAAGTGGAGGAAGCGGAGGTGTGAACGGCGCAAGCGGTGGCCCAGGTGCGCAGGGGAGCGCCGGCTCTCCCGGGGCCTCCGGCGCACCGGGCTAGGCGCACCGCGCCCCCGCGGTCCACTCCCGGACTAGCCATCGTGACGTGCATTTAAGCTGTCCCGGTGAGCCTGCCCGTTGTAGTGATCGCCGACAAACTCGCCGAATCCACCGTCGCCGCCCTCGGTGACCAGGTGGAGGTGCGCTGGGTCGACGGCCCCGACCGCCCGAAACTGCTCGACGCGGTCAAAGACGCCGACGCCATTCTGGTGCGCTCGGCCACCACCGTCGACGCCGAGGTGATCGCCGCTGCGCCGAAGCTGAAGATCATCGCCCGCGCAGGGGTGGGCCTGGACAACGTCGATGTCGACGCCGCCACCGCGGCCGGGGTGCTGGTGGTCAACGCGCCCACCTCCAACATCCACAGTGCCGCTGAGCACGCGCTGGCGCTGATGCTTTCGGCCGCGCGGCAGATCCCGGCTGCTGACGCGACGTTGCGGGAGAAGACTTGGAAGCGTTCGGCGTTCAACGGCACCGAGATCTTCGGCAAGACCGTCGGCGTGGTGGGCCTGGGCCGCATCGGCCAGCTGGTCGCCCAGCGCCTGGCGGCCTTCGGTACGCACGTCATCGCCTACGACCCGTACGTCCCGCCGGCGCGCGCCGCACAACTCGGGATCGAACTGCTGCCGATCGACGACGTGCTGGCCCGCGCGGACTTCATCTCGGTGCACCTGCCTAAGACCAAGGAGACCGCCGGACTGCTGGGTAAGGAAGCGCTCGCCAAGACGAAGCCGGGCGTGATCATCGTCAACGCCGCGCGCGGTGGGCTCATCGATGAGCAGGCGCTGGCTGACGCCATCACGAGCGGCCACGTGCGCGCGGCCGGACTGGACGTGTTCGCCACCGAGCCGTGCACCGACAGCCCGCTGTTCGACCTGCCGGAGGTCGTCGTGACCCCGCATCTGGGCGCATCCACCTCGGAGGCGCAGGACCGGGCCGGTACCGATGTCGCCGAGAGCGTCAAGCTCGCACTGGCGGGGGAGTTCGTCCCGGATGCGGTGAACGTGGCCGGCGGCGCGGTCAGCGAGGATGTCGCTCCGTGGCTGGACCTGGTTCGCAAGCTCGGTGTGCTGGTCGGCGTGCTGGCCTCTGAGCCGCCGGAGAACATGTCGGTGAAGGTCAGCGGCGAGTTGGCCTCGGAAGATGTTGGTGTACTGAAGCTTTCGGCGCTGCGGGGGTTGTTCTCCACGATGACCGACCAGCAGGTCACCTTCGTCAACGCGCCCACGCTGGCGGCCGATCGCGGTCTGGACACCGAACTGACGGTGGCCAGCGAGAGCCCCAACCATCGCAGCCTGGTCGACGTGCGGGTGGTGGGCCCGGATGGCTCGGTGGTCAACGTCTCCGGCACGCTGACCGGTCCGACGGAGGTGCAGAAGATCGTCGGCATCAACGGCCGTAGCTTCGATTTGCGCGCCGAGGGCGTGAACCTGATCCTGCACTACGGTGACAAGCCCGGCGCGCTGGGCAAGATCGGCACCCTGCTCGGCGCGGCAGGAGTCAACATCGAGGCCGCGCAACTGAGCCAGGACACCTCCGGCGGCGGGGCGACGGTGATGCTGCGCCTGGACCGCGACGTTCCCGATGATGTGCGTGCCGCGATCCGCGACGCCGTCGAGGCCAGCCTGGTGGCGGTGGTGAACCTCTCGTGAAACTGGCTGTGATCCCGGGCGACGGCATCGGCCCGGAAGTCATCGGCGAAGCGCTCGGCGTGCTCGACGCGGTGCTGCCCGGTGTCGAGATGACCACCTACGACCTCGGTGCCAAGCGCTACCACGCCACCGGCGAGGTGCTGCCGGACGGCATGATCGACGAACTGCGCGGCCACGACGCGATCCTGCTCGGCGCGATCGGCGACCCATCGGTGCCCAGCGGGGTGCTGGAGCGCGGCCTGCTGCTCAAAACCCGCTTCGCGCTCGACCATCACGTCAACCTGCGGCCCAGCCGGTTGTTCGCCGGTGTCGCCAGCCCACTGGCGGGGGACCCGGAGATCGACTTCGTCGTCGTCCGCGAGGGCACCGAAGGTCCCTACACCGGCAACGGCGGCGCGATCCGCGTCGGTACGCCGCACGAGGTGGCCACCGAGGTCAGCGTCAACACCGCCTACGGCGTCATCCGCGTCGTGCGCTACGCCTTCGACCTTGCGGCCAAGCGCTGCAAGCGCCTGACGCTGGTGCACAAGACCAACGTGCTCACCTTCGCCGGCACACTGTGGTCGCGCATCGTGGCCGAGGTCGGCGCGGAGTATCCCGATGTCGAAGTGGCCTACCATCACATCGACGCGGCCACCATCTACATGGTCACCGACCCGGGCCGCTTCGACGTGATCGTCACCGACAACCTGTTCGGCGACATCATCACCGACCTCGCCGCCGCTGTCAGCGGTGGAATCGGGTTGGCCGCCAGCGGCAACATCGACGCCACCGGTACCAACCCGTCGATGTTCGAACCCGTCCACGGCAGCGCGCCCGATATCGCCGGCAAGGGTATTGCCGACCCGACGGCGGCGATCATGAGCGTGGCACTGCTGCTGAGACACATGGGCCAGGACGCCGCCGCAGCGCGCGTCGACACGGCTATCGCCGATCACCTGGCAACACGTGGCGACGCCACCTTCTCCACCGCGCAGGTGGGCGAGCGAATCCGCGCCCGCCTGTAGCTCGCCGATCGCCCACCTCTGACCGCGAGCGCGCGTGTCGGCACGCGACACGCCGCACAACGGGGCGGTTGGCGCACGCTCGTGGCCGGATGGGGAATGTCAGGGTGCTGGGCGACGAGGCCCCCACCCGATCTAGGCTGTCACGAATGCGCCTCGGTCGTATCGCAAGCCCCGACGGGGTGGCCTTCGTCAGCATCGAGGGCGAGGCCGATCATGAGATCGCCCGGGAGATCGCCGAGCACCCCTTCGGCACACCGACCTTTACCGGACGCAGTTGGCCGCTGGCCGACGTGCGACTGCTGGCACCCATCCTGGCCAGCAAGGTGGTCTGCATGGGCAAGAACTACCTCGAGCACATCAAGGAGATGGGCGGTGACGCCCCGACCGAGGACCCGGTGATCTTCCTCAAGCCCAACACCGCGATCATCGGCCCCGGCGTGCCGATCCAACTGCCGGCCAACGCCTCCCCGGTGCATCACGAAGGCGAACTGGCCGCCGTGATCGGCAAGCCGTGCAAGGACGTGCCCGCGGCGAAGGCCGCCGAGGTGATCCTCGGCTACACGATCGCCAACGACGTCTCAGCGCGCGATCAGCAGAAGGCTGACGGGCAGTGGATGCGCGCCAAGGGCCACGACACCTTCTGTCCGGTGGGCCCGTGGATCGTCACCGACCTCGACCCGTCGGATCTGGAGATCCGCACCGAGGTCAACGGCCAAGTGCGCCAGCGCAGCCGCACCTCGCTGATGATTCACGACATCGGCGCGATCATCGAGTGGATCTCCGCGGTGATGACGCTGCTGCCCGGTGACCTGATCCTCACCGGAACACCCGAGGGCGTCGGGCCGATCGAGGACGGCGACACCGTCAGCGTCAGCGTCGAGGGCATCGGCACGCTGACCAACCCCGTCGTCCGGAAGAAGGCGTGATGTCCACCCCCGTGCGGGTGCGGTTCTGCCCGTCGCCCACCGGGACACCGCACGTCGGCCTGGTGCGTACCGCGTTGTTCAACTGGGCCTACGCCCGGCACAACGCCGGCACCTTCGTCTTCCGCATCGAGGACACCGACGCCGCCCGCGATTCCGAGGAGAGCTACGCCGCGATCCTCGACGCGCTGCGCTGGCTCGGACTCGACTGGGACGAGGGCCCGGAGGTCGGCGGTCCGCACGAGCCGTACCGCCAGTCGCAGCGCGGCGAGACCTACCGCGACATCCTCGACATGCTGCTGCAGGCCGGCGAGGCCTACGAGGCCTACTCCACACCCGAGGAGGTCGAAGCACGCCACGTCGCCGCCGGGCGTAACCCGAAACTGGGGTACGACAACTTCGACCGCGACCTCACCGATGAGCAGCGCGCCGCCTACGCCGCCGAGGGCCGCAAGCCGGTGTTGCGGCTGCGGATGCCCGATGAGGACATCACCTTCGGTGACCTCGTCCGCGGTACGACGACGTTCGTCGCCGGCACGGTGCCCGACTTCGCGCTGACCCGCGCGAGCGGGGAACCGCTCTACACGTTGGTCAACCCGGTCGACGACGCGTTGATGAAGATCACCCACGTGCTGCGCGGTGAGGATCTGATGCCGTCCACCCCGCGGCAGATCGCACTGCACAAGGCGCTGATCCGCATCGGGGTGTCCGACGGTATCCCGCACTACGCGCACCTGCCCACGGTGCTGGGGGAGGGCACCAAGAAGCTGTCCAAGCGCGACCCCCAGTCCAACCTGTTCCTGCACCGCGACCGCGGGTTCCTGCCCGAGGGGCTGCTGAACTACCTGGCGCTGCTGGGCTGGTCGATCGCCGAGGACCGCGACGTGTTCTCCCTCCAGGAGATGGTGCGCGCCTTCGACGTCGTCGACGTCAACTCCAACCCGGCCCGCTTCGATCAGAAGAAGGCCGACGCCATCAACGCCGAACACATCCGCGCACTCGCGCCCGACGAATTCGCGCGGCGCCTGCGGGCGTTCTTCACCGAGCACGGCCACGACACCGGACTCGACGAGGCCGGCTTCGCGACCGCTGCTGAGTTGGTGCAGACCCGCGTGGTGGTGCTCTCCGACGCGTGGGAGCTGCTGAAGTTCCTCGACGACGACGCCTACGTGATCGACCCGAAGGCCGGCGCCAAGGAACTCGGCACGGATTCGGTGGCGATCCTCGATTCGGCGTGCGGCGCCCTCGACGGTGTCACGGACTGGACCACCGAGGCCATCGAAACGGCGCTCAAGGGTGCGCTCATCGACGGACTTGACCTCAAGCCGCGCAAGGCGTTCGGCCCGATTCGTGTCGCGGTCACCGGCGCGAGTGTCAGCCCGCCGTTGTTCGAGTCGATGGAACTGCTCGGGCGCGGGCGCAGCCTGGCGAGGCTGCGACAGGCCCGCGACGGAGCGGCGCGAAATCTTTGGTAGTCTGCTCTCCGGCCCGGAATAGTTGGTCCTGACCAGCCGTTATAGGTCACACTTGGGGTATGGTGTAATTGGCAACACAGCTGATTCTGGTTCAGCCATTCTAGGTTCGAGTCCTGGTACCCCAGCTGTTCACAAGTTTGTCGGCATTCTCCGCTGAGCTATGCTGGCTCACGTTCTAGCCCCCGTCGTCTAGCGGCCTAGGACGCCGCCCTCTCACGGCGGTAGCGTGGGTTCGAATCCCATCGGGGGTACATCGGAGGCACGTGGCCCGGCAGCAGCCGGGCTTTATTTATGCCCGTTTATGCCGGCGCCGTCGACCCGGCTACCGGCATCGCGGGCAGGCCGAGCTTGTTGTGGTCCCAGGAGCGCACCCGCTTCGTCGCGATCCGCACCGCAACACGCTTGTTCATCATCATGTCGACGGCCGGTTTGAGGTCCTCGGTGTAGGGGCCGTTGTAGCGCTCCCACACGCTGACGCCGACGGCGAAGATGGTGTCGGGATCGTCATGGATCTCCGCCACCCCCTCGAAGGCGACCCCGCGCAGCGAGTCATAGGTCATGCCGTCCTCGATCATGAAGCTGACCCGGGGATTGCGTTTGATATTGACAACCTTCTGCGACTTCACCTTCGTCTCCACCCAGATGTCGCCGTCGATCACGCCGTACCACATCGCCACCAGGTGCGGCTGGCCGTCCGGGCCGACGGTCGCCATGGTGCCGGTGCGGCTTCGTGCCACGAAGTCGGTGATCTCTTCCTCGGACATGACGATCTGGCTGCGCTGTTTGGCTCCCATGGCTCAACAGTGTGTCAGGTGCCGAATCACAATCGCGCGGTGAGTGCCGCGCTGGCGGCCAGCAGGTCGTCCGCCCACCGCGCGCCGGGTGAGCGTCCGAGCCGGTCGATCGGGCCGGAAACCGACACCGCCGCGATCACCGCGCCGCCGTCGTCGCGCACCGGCGCCGAGACGCTGGCCACGCCGGCCTCGCGCTCGGCGACGCTCTGCGCCCAGCCGCGCCGGCGCACCTCGGCGAGCGCACGTTCGGTGAACACCGCCTCGGCCAGCACCGCCTGACGTGTCGCCGGGTCGCTGTAGGCGAGCAGCACCTTGGCGGCCGATCCCGCGGTCATCGGCAGACGCGCCCCGACCGGCACGGTGTCGCGAAGCCCGGCGGGCGGCTCCAGCGCGGCGACGCACACCCGGATGCTGCCCTCGCGGCGGTAGACCTGCACGCTCTCGCCGGTGATCCGGCGCAACTCCGTAAGCACCCCCGCGCTGGCCGCGAGCAGGGGATCGCTGACGCGGGCGGACAGTTCGAGCAACGCGGGCCCGAGCCGCCAGCGCCCCGCGCCGTCGCGCGCCAGCAGCCGGTGCGCCTCGAGGCCGGCGGCCAGCCGGTGCGCAGTGGCCCGCGGCAGACCGGTCCGCTCGCACAGCTCGGCCAGCCCGCACGGCTCCTCGGCCACCGCGTGCAGCAGGCCTACGGCTTTGTCGAGAACCCCGATACCGCTATCCTTTCCCATAGAGCAATACTGTAATCCCACTATCTGAGATAAGAGCGTGTCATGGCCGATCGGAAACCCCGGACACTGCCGGAGAAGGTGTGGGCGGATCACGTGGTCGCCGCCGGCGCCGGTGAGGGCGCCGCCCGCGAACCCGACCTGATCTACATCGACCTGCACCTGGTCCACGAGGTGACCAGCCCGCAGGCCTTCGACGGTCTACGGCTGGCCGGGCGCAAGGTTCACCGCCCGGACCTCACCCTGGCGACCGAGGACCACAATGTGCCGACCATCGACATCGACAAGCCGATCGCCGACCCGGTCTCGCGCACCCAGGTGGAGACACTGCGGCGCAACTGTGCGGAATCCGGCGTCAAACTGCATCCGATGGGTGATCCGGAGCAGGGGATCGTCCACGTCGTCGGCCCGCAACTGGGTCTCACCCAGCCGGGCATGACCATCGTCTGCGGCGACAGCCACACCTCCACCCACGGCGCCTTCGGGGCACTGGCGATGGGCATCGGCACCTCGGAGGTCGAACACGTCCTGGCCACCCAGACCCTTCCGCTGCGGCCGTTCAAGACGATGGCCGTCAACGTCGACGGTCCGCTTCCCGACGGGGTGACGGCCAAGGACATCATCCTCGCGGTGATCGCCAAGATCGGCACCGGCGGCGGCCAGGGCTACGTCATCGAATACCGCGGCAGCACCATCGAATCGCTGTCGATGGAAGGCCGGATGACCATCTGCAACATGAGCATCGAGGCCGGCGCGCGGGCCGGCATGGTGGCACCGGATGCGACGACATACGAGTTCCTTCACGGACGCCCGTACGCCCCGACCGGCGCCGACTGGGACTCCGCTGTCGCCTCCTGGGAACAGCTGCGCACCGACGCCGGCGCCCAGTTCGACGCGGAGGTCTACATCGACGCGACCGCGCTGAGCCCGTTCGTCACCTGGGGCACCAACCCGGGCCAGGGCGTCCCGCTGTCCGAGGCGGTGCCGGACCCCGAACTCATGGGCTCCGATGCCGAGCGTCAGGCGGCGCAGAAGGCGCTGACCTATATGGACCTGCGGCCCGGGACGCCGATGCGCGATATCGCGGTGGACGCGGTGTTCGTCGGATCCTGCACCAATGGCCGTATCGAGGATCTGCGCGCGGTGGCCGAGGTGCTACGCGGCCGCCGGGTGGCCGACGGGGTGCGGATGCTGATCGTGCCCGGTTCGATGAAGGTGCGGGCGCAGGCCGACGCCGAAGGCCTCGGTGAGATCTTCACCGCCGCCGGTGCCGACTGGCGGCTGGCTGGGTGCTCGATGTGCCTGGGGATGAACCCCGACCAACTCTCCCCGGGGGAGCGGTGCGCGTCGACCTCGAACCGCAATTTCGAGGGCCGCCAGGGCAAGGGCGGGCGGACCCATCTGGTGTCACCGGCCGTCGCGGCCGCCACTGCGGTGCGCGGACGGCTGTCGTCCCCGGCGGATCTGTAGAGATAAGGAAGTCGAGGAGCCATGGAAGCTTTCCGCACCCATACCGGCATCGGAGTACCGCTGCGCCGGTCCAACGTCGACACCGACCAGATCATCCCGGCGGTGTACCTCAAGCGGGTGACGCGCACCGGATTCGAGGACGGACTGTTCGCCGAGTGGCGAAAAGACCCCTCCTTCATCCTCAATCAGATCCCGTTCGATCGCGGTTCGGTGTTGGTCGCCGGCCCCGATTTCGGCACTGGTTCATCGCGTGAACACGCCGTGTGGGCGCTCATGGATCACGGTTTCCGAGTCGTCATCTCGTCCCGATTCGCCGACATCTTCCGCGGAAACGCCGGTAAGGCGGGTCTGCTCGCGGCGGAGGTGTCGCAAGACGATGTAGAACTCCTGTGGAAGCTCATCGAGGGCAATCCGGGGCTGGAAATCACTGTGAATCTTGAAGACCGAACCATCGCCGCGGCAACGGTGGTGGTGCCCTTCACGATTGACGACTACACCGCGTGGCGACTTCTGGAAGGGCTTGACGATATCGGCCTTACGCTGCGGAAACTCCCCGAAATTGAAGCCTTCGAGAAGGCGCGACCAAAGTGGAAACCGCGCATTCCAGTCGACGGTTAACGGGGTCTGTACGCCGCGCGATCCGCACTCGCCGGCGTCGCGTCACACCGTCTCTTCGCAGTGCCACACGCGGTGTGCGGCAACGCGACACGCGGAAAACGTTTTGCCGTAAATGCGCGTGGCTCATGGATATCTGTGCATTTACCGTTTACCGTGTCTGCTGTCGGTCCACCCAGGACCACTGTTTCGGTTTCGGAGGATGCTGAATGAACAAAGCAGAGT
>VEQU01000090.1 GCA_018883075.1 Mycobacterium sp. | reverse complement strand
CCCCACGCCACTCCGGTGCCGACCATGACCATCACCGCCAGCAGGGCCAGCACCGTCCGCGCAACCGGCCGAACGGTCGTCACGGGAGTCACTGCAGCCCCTTCTGTATCAGCCGGCATCAGGTCAGGCTACTGGTGGACGGGTCGCTTACCCGGTAGCCGAAAGCGGCGTGCCAGACTCCTAGCCGTGGCGACGCGGATGGTGATCACCGGCGCGGGTGGCCAGGTTGGGCGTGTTCTCGCTGATCAGGCGGCCCGCCGAGGCTACGACGTGTCCGCACTGCCCCACGCCGACCTCGACATCACCGACCCGGCCGCGGTTGCCCGGCATGTCGCCGGCGCCGATCTGGTGGTCAACTGCGCGGCGTTCACCAATGTCGACGCGTGCGAATCCGAGCCGGAGGCCGCCCACGCCATCAACGCCACCGGACCCGGCATCATCGCCGCGGCCTGCGCGGACACCGGCGCCCGACTCATCCACATCTCCACCGACTATGTGTTCACCGGCGATCGGACGACGCCCTATGAGGTCGACGACGCAGTCGGCCCGGTCAGCGTCTACGGCCGCACCAAACTCGACGGCGAGACGGCCGTGCTCGCCGCCCTGCCCACCGCGCACGTGGTGCGCACCGCCTGGGTGTACACCGGCGCCGACGGCACCGACTTCGTCGCGGTGATGCGCCGGCTCGCCGCGGGCGATCGTGTCATCGACGTCGTCGACGACCAGACCGGTTCGCCCACCTACTCCCACGACCTGGTCGCCGCGCTGCTCGAGGTCGCCGGCGGCGACATCCGGCCAGGCGTCCTGCACGCGGTGAACGCCGGCGCCGTCAGCAGATTCGATCAGGCCCGCGCGGTCTTCGCCGAGGTGGGCGCCGACCCGCAGCGGGTCCGCCCGGTTCCCACCTCGGCCGCGCCCCGCCCGGCGCGACGGCCGGTGTACTCGGCGCTGTCCATGGCGCAGTCGGTGGCGGCGGGGCTCAGTCCGCTGCGCAGCTGGCGCGAGGCGCTGGCCGCGGCGATCGCGGCGGCGCCGTGAGCACACCAAGCCCGGACAAGCCGCTGAGTGTGGTCGCGGTGACGTATTCGCCTGGCACGCATCTGGATCGGTTCCTGTCCTCGCTCACCGTCGCCACTGACCGGCCGCTCACCGTGGTCCTTGCCGACAACGGATCCACCGACGGCGCACCGGAGGAGGCGGTGACCCGCTACCCGGGCACCCGGCTGCTGCGCACCGGCGGCAACCTCGGCTACGGCACCGCCGTCAACCGCGCCGTCGCCACGCTGCCGGCCGACGACGAGTTCGTTCTGGTGGCCAACCCCGACGTGACGTGGGGCCCGGGCAGCATCGACGCACTGCTCGAGGCCGCGAACCGCTGGCCGCGGGCCGGCGCGCTCGGTCCGCTCATCCGCGAACCCGACGGCGCGGTCTACCCGTCGGCGCGGCACCTGCCGAGCCTGATCCGCGGCGGCATGCACGCGGTGGTCGGCTTCGTCTGGAAGGCCAATCCCTGGACCAAGGCCTACCGCCAGGAACACCTCGAACCCAGCGAGCGGCCGGTGGGCTGGCTGTCCGGGTCCTGTCTGCTGATCCGGCGCGCCGCCTTCGATCGGGTCGGCGGATTCGACGAGCGCTACTTCATGTACATGGAGGACGTCGACCTCGGCGACCGGCTCGCGCGCAGCGGCTGGCTCAACGTCTACGTGCCCGGCGCGGAGATCCTGCACGAGAAGGGCCATTCCACCGGGCGCGACCCGGCCCGCAACCTGCGGGCGCATCACGACAGCACCTATATATATCTGTCCGACCGGCATTCCGCTTGGTGGCAGGCCCCACTGAGGTGGACGATGAAGGGCGCCCTGCGGGTGCGCGCACGGGCGGCGGTGCGCAAGTCGCGCCGCGAGCTGTCGAAAGGTGGACGCCGATGACGGTCGATCCGGCACAGGTCGACGCCGTCGTGCTCGTCGGCGGCAAGGGCACCCGGCTGCGTCCGCTCACCCTCTCGGCGCCCAAGCCCATGCTGCCCACCGCCGGTCTGCCGTTCCTGACGCATCTGCTCTCCCGCATCGCCGAGGCGGGTATCGAGCACGTGATCCTCGGCACCTCCTATCAGGCCGACACATTCTCGAGCGAGTTCGGCGACGGCGCAAAACTCGGCCTGCAGATCGAGTACGTCACCGAGGAGCAGCCGCTGGGCACCGGCGGCGGAATCGCCAACGTCGCGTCGTCACTGCGGCACGACACCGTGATGGTGTTCAACGGTGACGTGCTCTCCGGCGCCGACCTCGGCGCCATGCTCGCCGTGCACGAGGAGCGCGACGCCGATGTCACGCTGCACCTGGTGCGGGTGAGCGACCCGCGGGCGTTCGGTTCGGTGCCCACCGACGCAGACGGCAACGTTCTGGCGTTCCTGGAGAAGACCGAGGATCCGCCCACCGACCAGATCAATGCCGGCACCTACATCTTCAAGCGCACGGTGATCGACCTGATCCCGCGCGGCCGCGAGGTGTCGGTGGAACGCGAGGTGTTCCCCGCACTGCTCAGCGACGGCGCGAAGGTGTGCGGTTACGTCGACTCCACCTACTGGCGCGATATGGGCACCCCGGACGATTTCGTGCGCGGGTCCTCGGATCTGGTGCGCGGTATCGCACCGTCGCCCGCACTCGGCGGCCGCCGCGGCGAATACCTGGTGCACGACGGCGCCTCGGTGGCGCCGGGCGCGGTGCTCATCGGCGGCACGGTGGTCGGCCGGGGCGCGGAGATCGGGCCGGGTGTGCGTCTCGACGGTGCGGTGGTGTTCGACGGTGCGCGCATCGAGGCAGGGTCGGTGGTGGAGCGCTCCATCATCGGGTTCGGTGTTCGCATCGGCCCGCGCGCACTGATCCGCGACGGTGTGATCGCCGACGGCGCCGACATCGGCGCGCGCTGTGAACTGCTTCGCGGCGCACGGGTCTGGCCGGGTGTGGCCATCCCGGATTGCGGGATCCGCTACTCCAGTGACATCTGAGGCGGGGACATCTGAGGCGGGGACATCCGAGGCGGGGACATCCGAGGCCCGGACATCTGACGCTCGGCGGCCGCCACCAGTGCCGCCAGTCCCGCGTCGACGCCGTCGGGCAGTGCGCCGATCGGGAACCAGCGCAGGTCCAGCGACTCGTCGCTGAGCACCGGCTCGGCGCCGGCCGGCGCGCGGGCGACGAACTGCAGATCGAGATGGCGCGTCGGCACCCCGAGCGAACAGGTCACCGGATGCACGTGCACCGCGGTCAACTCCGCGTCGATCCGCAGGCCCTCGATACCGGACTCCTCGGTGGCCTCGCGTAGCGCGGCCGAGACGATGTCGGGGTCGCTGTCCTCGCAGTGCCCGCCCAGTTGCAGCCACCGGCCGAACCGCGGATGCAGCGTCAGCAGGATGTGCTCGCCGGTGTGGTCGACCACGAGCGCGGAGGCGGTGATGTGGCCTGCGGCGCACGACCGCATGCACGCGTCCGGCCGGGCGAGCAGGAACGCGAGCACCGCATGACGTAACGCGTCCTGTCCCGGATCGGGCGCCGCCCAGCCGCTCAGAGCCGCGACGGTCGAATCATGCAGGGGCGTGTTCGCGCTCACCGTCGCACCAGCAGATCGCCGGCCGGCGCCGGATCGCGCGGCGACGGCGGCTCGCCGGGATAGCCGATCGCGATGGCCCCCAACGGTTCCCACTCGGCGGGCAGGTCGAGCACCGAGCGCACCACATCGGGGGCGAAGATGGTGGAGCCGATCCAGCAGCTGCCCACACCGCGCACCGCGAGCGCGACCAGAAGCCCCTGCACCGCCGCCCCGGCCGCCACCGTGAACATGGTGTGCTCGGCCGCGTTGCGCCGCGCGTCCGGATAGACATGGGCTCCGGTCTCGCGCGTGACGACCACGAACGGGATCACCACCTCCGGGGCGTCGTAGAGGATCTGCCCGCGCGCCACCCGCCGCTCGATCGCCTCGGCGGGCCGGCCGTCGGCGGCCAGATCGGCGGCCCAGGCGGCTTTCATGCTGTCCAGCAACTGGATCCGCCGATCACGGGCGGTGAGCCAGACGAACCGGACCGGGTGGGTGTGGTGCGGCGCGGGTGCGGTGAGCGCCTCGGCGACCGACTCCTCGATGACACCCGGCTCCACCGGCTCGGGTGCGAAGCTGCGCACCGAGCGGCGCAGCAGCTGGGCCTGCCGGCGTCCCAGCCCGATCGCCTCGTCGGCGCCCAGCCAGAACAGATCGTCGGTTCCCGGGCGCACCAGCGCCGCAGCCGTCGAGCCGTCGTCGGCCGGCCGCAGTCCGCGCACCACCGCCACCGGCACACCGGTCAGCTTGCCCTTCACCAGGTCGGCGGCGGCGGCGATCTCGTCGGCGACGGCCACCTCGGTCACCACAAGTTCGTTGCCGTGCGCGTCGTGGGCCCCGGCGTAGCCGTGCAGCACCGCCACCCCGGCCGCACCGATGGCGGCGTCGGTCTGCCCGGTGCGCCACGCCCGGCCCATGGTGTCGGTGATCAGCACGGCGACGTCCGCACCGGGCCGCCGGCGCAGGGCGGCGCGCAACCGGGCGGCGCTGGCGTCGGAGTCCAGCGGCAGCAGCGCGAGTTCGGCGGAGTCCACGTTGGATCCGTCCACCCCGGCGGCGGCCTGCACCAGGCCCTGGCGGTTCTCGGTGATCAGGGTGCGCCCCTTGCGCGCCAGCACGCGTACGGCTTCCTCGTCGATCAGCCTGCGGCGCAGGGCGTCGCGCTGCTCCGGGTCGGCCGGTGCGGCGACGATGCGCCCCTCGCACTTGGACACCACCTTGCTGGTGACTACCACCACGTCGCCGTCGCGCAGCCACGGCGCCGCGTCGGCGATGGCGGCGGCGAGGTCGTCGCCGGGACGGAACTCGCCGAGTCCGGTGACCGGCAGGATCTCCACCGGCGCGGCAGTGCCGTGCTCGGTCACAGCCGGACCCCGGCGGCGTCGAAACCGGCGCGCACCATCTGCGCGGTGTGCGACGGATCGGTCATCAGCAGCGGCACCGCCGTCACGGTGACGCCGGGCACGTGCGCGCTGTCACCCTCGTGCACCAGCCAGTGGTCGAGCAGTCCGGTGTCCTTTCGAGCGCCGTAGTGCCGGCCCACCGCCTCGGAGGTGCTGTCCACCCCGATCACCCGCAGACAGTCGTCGGCCATCCCGCGCAGCGGCTTGCCGCCGATGATGGGGGAGTACCCGATCACCGGTGCTGCCGTCGAGCGCAGCGCCGCGCGGATGCCGCCGACGGCGAGGATC
The DNA here is from genome assembly GCA_018883075.1 of Mycobacterium sp. Taxonomy (GTDB): domain Bacteria; phylum Actinomycetota; class Actinomycetes; order Mycobacteriales; family Mycobacteriaceae; genus Mycobacterium. Next base: position 3,837 of record VEQU01000090.1, on the reverse strand, counting down.
GCCCCGATGCTCACCACCGGGTTGGACGGGGCCAGCATCACCACGTCGGCGCCGGTGATGGCGTCGACGACTCCCGGTCCGGCGGTGGCCTTCTCGGATCCGACGAAGGCGAAGCTGTGCGTGTCGATCTTCGCGCGGTAGCGCACCCACCACTCCTGGAAGTGGATCGCCTTGCGGTCGCCGGTGTCGGGATCGGTGACCACCACATGGGTTTCGCAGCGGTCGTCACTGGCCGGGACCAGCGCCGCGCCCGGATTCCACCGATCGCACAATGCCTCGGTCACCGCTGAGAGCGGGTAGCCGGCCCGCAGCATCTGGGTGCGCACCAGATGGGTGGCCAGATCGCGATCGCCCAGGCCGAACCAGTCCGGCTGAACGCCATAGGCCGCAAGTTCCTCCTTGGCGTGCCAGGTCTCGTCGCGGTGGCCCCAGCCGCGGTCCGGGTCGATCCCGCCGCCCAGGGTGTACATGCAGGTGTCGAGGTCCGGGCAGATCCGGACCCCGAACATCCAGGCGTCGTCACCGACGTTGACCACCGCGGTGAGTTGATGATCCGAACCCCCGCCGAACTGGCCCAACCCCAGCAGGTGCTGCACGCCCAGCAGGAAACGGGCGCCTCCGATTCCCCCCACCAGGACGGTGACTTTCACACCGATGGACACTAGGCGGTCTCACCCGGGGGCCTGCCAGCCGGTCACCGGTGCATCACCAAGCGGACACACACCGGTCGCGACACGCCGCAACCGGATAAATAATTAGTCTTTGATTTCGGTGAACGGCTTGACCCGGGCAGGACAGCAATGTCTAATCACATGAGTGTCATTCGTGGTCGACCTGCCGGTTTCGGTGTCGCAGACCGTGATTCGACCATATGTTCGAATTAATCAAACAGTGTGATCGCAGACCTGGAACCAAAAAGGTGAGGAGGGCGGACATGTCTTACGAGAATTTCCTCGGCGCCATGGGCACGCCGCACATCGGATTAGCCACAGCAAACGCCGTCGAGTCGACGCGGGCGCATTTGAGTCTGGTCCCCGATTTCGGTGACGAATTCGCCGACTCCGGCTACACCGGCCTGACGCCCGCCGACGAACTCTGGCAGGAGAAGGCGCTGTGCGCCCAGACCGACCCGGAGGCGTTCTTCCCGGAGAAGGGCGGGTCCACCCGCGAGGCCAAGCGCATCTGCCAGGGCTGCGAGGTCAAGGGCGAGTGCCTGGAGTACGCACTGGCCAATGACGAGCGCTTCGGCATCTGGGGCGGACTGTCCGAGCGGGAGCGCCGGCGCCTCAAGCGCGGCATCATCTGACCGCCTGATCCAACTTTCAGTCCTCCTCGAGCGTCGGGTCGATCACCGACGGCTCGACACCCAGGTATGTGGCGACCTGCGCCACCAGAATCTCGTGCAACAGATCGTTGAGATCTCCCACGTCCTTGGCCCGGCGCTCGATCGGCTTGCGGAACAACAGGATCCGTGCCCGGGTCGCCTCACCCCGGACGTCCACCCCCGCCGGTATCAGCCGGGCCAGCGCGATGGGTCCGTCGGCCACCACCTCCGGCGGCCACTGCACACTTTCGGGATCCCTCGGCTGGATGCGCGGGATCTCGTCGACGGCGACGTCGAGTTCACTCAGCCGCTGCTTCCAGCGCCGTTCGATCGGTTCGTAGGCCTCCAGCACCGCCATGTCGAACCGCTCCGCGCGGCTGCGCCACCCCGGAACGGTCGGCGGCAACAGCGGCCCGCGCATCTCCCGGCCGCGCCGCGAGCCGCCGCCGGACCCACCCGAACGCCGGGAACTGCGGGAATCCGCCATGAGAACAAGATCGTAACGGTTGGGAATCGGGGCCTGCCGAGCCGCGCGTGTCCGGCGCTTGGGAGGCGAATCGCCCCGATAACCTCGCGAGCGTGAATGTTCCCCGTCGCTGCAGCCGTCCCGGGTGTGCCCACTACGCGGTCGCGACGCTGACCTACGTCTACTCCGATTCCACCGCGGTGGTGGGTCCGCTGGCGACGGTCCGCGAACCGCATTCCTGGGATCTGTGCCTCGGGCACGCCAGCCGCATCACCGCCCCGCGCGGCTGGGATCTGGTGCGCCACGCCGCGCCGCTGCCGGTCAACCCCGACGAGGACGATCTCGTGGCGCTGGCCGATGCGGTCCGGGAGGGCCGGCTGCCGTCGCCGCCGGTCACCGGGTTCTCCGACGGCGGCGCCGCACACGCCGTCGCCCCGCAGCGGCCGGTGTCCAACGGCCGCCGACGCGGTCACCTGCGGGTGCTGCCCGACCCCCAGTAACCCCAAGTAGCCACCCGGTAACCCCCCGCAGCGACCCCGCAGCGTCCGCATTCCCTGACCTGCCCAGCGACTAGGCTGGCGGTCATGCCCTGGCCAGACGCCCTAGTGCGCCGTGTCATCAAGGCCTACGACGTTCGCGGCCTGGTCGGCTCGGAACTCGACGAACCCTTCGCCGCCGCGGTCGGTGCGGCCTTCGCCCGCCTGGTCGGCGGCGAGGGCGCGAGGCGGGTGGTCATCGGCCACGACATGCGGGAGAGCTCACCGGCGCTGTCGGCGGCCTTCGCCGACGGCGTGCTCGCCGGGGGTCTCGACGTCACCCGGATCGGGCTGGCCTCCACCGACGAGCTGTACTTCGCCTCCGGGTTCCTCGACTGCCCCGGCGCGATGTTCACCGCCAGCCACAACCCGGCGTCCTACAACGGCATCAAACTCTGCCGGGCGGGCGCCAAACCGGTGGGCGAGGACACCGGCCTGGCGGTGATCCGTGAGGAGCTCATCAGCGGTGCCCCGGCCGGCGCTTCCGGCCCGCGCGGGACGCTGACCGACGCCGACGTGCTGGCCGACTACGGGCGGTTCCTGCGCTCCCTGGTCACCATGACGGATCTGCGCCCGCTGCGCGTGGCCGTCGACGCCGGCAACGGGATGGCCGGCCACACCGCCCCGGCCGTGCTCGGCCCGATCGGGTCGGTCACCGTCGAACCGCTCTACTTCGAACTCGACGGCTCGTTTCCCAACCACGAGGCCAACCCGCTGGAGCCGGCCAACCTCGTCGATCTGCAGCGCCACGTCGTGGCGACCGGCGCGGACATCGGGCTCGCCTTCGACGGCGACGCCGACCGCTGCTTCGTGGTCGACGAGCGCGGCGAGCCGGTGTCGGCTTCGGCGGTCACCGCGCTGGTGGCCGCCCGGGAACTCGCCCGCGAACCCGGCGCCATGGTGATCTACAACCTCATCACCTCCCGCGCCGTCCCGGAACTGGTGGGCGAACTCGGCGGCACGCCGGTGCGCTCGCGGGTGGGGCACTCCTACATCAAGGCGATGATGGCGCAGACCGGTGCAATCTTCGGCGGTGAGCACTCGGCGCACTACTACTTCCGCGACTTCTGGGGCGCGGACTCCGGCATGCTCGCCGCGCTGCACGTGCTCGCTGCGCTCGGCGGGCAGGACCGTCCGCTCTCAGAACTGATGGCCCGCTACAGCAGATACGCCTCCTCCGGTGAGATCAACTTCCGGGTGGACGACGCACCGTCCTGCGTCGACGCGGTGGTGAGTTCGTTTACCGGGCAGGTTTTTTCGCTCGATCACCTCGACGGCATCACCGTCGACCTGGGTGATCGAGCATGGTTCAACCTGCGCACCTCCAATACCGAACCGCTGCTGCGGCTCAACGTCGAGGCGCCCACCGCCGAGGAGGTATCGGCGATCGTCACCCGGGCGTCGGAGGCGATCGCCGCGCACAGCGGGGTGCGCACATGAGCGCCGCGCACGCCACCGTCGACCTCGACGACACCGATGGCCTGCTCGAAGCCGACCGCAACGGCCTGCTG
>VEQU01000089.1 GCA_018883075.1 Mycobacterium sp. | reverse complement strand
CGTCCCGGTGGCGGACCCCGTCCGGGTCCGGGCCAGGGCGCCCGTCCCGGTGGTGGCGGCGGTAACTACCGCACCGGCGGCCCCGGTGGCGGCGGTCCCGGTGCCGGCGGCGCAGCTGCCGGCGGTTTCCGCGGCCGTCCCGGTGGCGGCGGTCCCGGTGGTGGCGGCGGTGGCCGTCCCGGTCAGCGCGGTGGCGCGGCCGGTGCGTTCGGCCGTCCCGGTGGTGCGCCGCGCCGCGGCCGCAAGTCCAAGCGGGCCAAACGCGCCGAGTACGAGAACATGCAGGCGCCGGTCGTCGGCGGTGTGCGACTGCCGCACGGCAACGGTGAGACCATCCGGCTAGCCCGCGGCGCGTCGCTGAGCGACTTCGCCGAGAAGATCGACGCCAACCCGGCGGCTCTGGTGCAGGCGCTGTTCAACCTCGGCGAGATGGTGACCGCCACCCAGTCGGTCTCCGATGACACCCTGGAGCTGCTGGGCAGCGAGATGAACTTCGTCGTGCAGGTGGTCTCGCCGGAGGACGAGGACCGTGAACTGCTGGAGTCGTTCGACCTGAGTTACGGCGAGGACGAGGGCGACGAGGCGGACCTCGAACAGCGCCCGCCGGTGGTCACCGTCATGGGTCACGTCGATCACGGCAAGACCCGGCTGCTCGACACCATCCGGCAGGCCTCTGTGCGCGAGGGCGAAGCAGGCGGCATCACCCAGCACATCGGCGCCTACCAGGTGTCGGTGGAGCATGACGGCGTCGATCGTTTGATCACCTTCATCGACACCCCGGGTCACGAGGCGTTCACCGCCATGCGTGCCCGCGGCGCCAAGGCCACCGATATCGCGATCCTGGTGGTCGCCGCCGACGACGGCGTGATGCCGCAGACGGTGGAGGCCATCAACCACGCGCAGGCCGCCGATGTGCCGATCGTGGTGGCGGTCAACAAGATCGACAAGGAGGGTGCCGACCCGGCCAAGATCCGCGGCCAGCTCACCGAATACGGTCTGGTGGCCGAGGACTTCGGCGGCGAGACCATGTTCGTCGACATCTCGGCCAAGAACGGGACCAACATCAAGGCCCTCGAAGAGGCCGTGCTGCTGACCGCGGACGCGGCGCTGGATCTGCGGGCCAATCCCGATATGGAGGCCCAGGGTGTGGCGATCGAGGCGCACCTGGATCGCGGCCGCGGTCCGGTGGCCACCGTGCTGATCCAGCGCGGCACCCTGCGGGTCGGCGACTCGGTGGTGGCCGGCGACGCGTACGGCCGCGTGCGTCGCATGGTCGACGAGCATGGCGAGGACATCGCCGAGGCCACACCGTCGCGTCCGGTTCAGGTGATCGGCTTCACGTCGGTGCCCGGCGCCGGGGACAACTTCCTCGTCGTCGACGAGGACCGCATCGCCCGCCAGATCGCCGACCGGCGCAGTGCGCGCAAGCGCAACGCCATGGCGGCCCGCGCCCGCAAGCGGATCAGCCTGGAGGACCTGGAGTCGGCGCTCAAGGAGACCAGCCAGCTCAACCTGATCCTCAAGGGCGACAACGCCGGCACGGTCGAGGCGCTCGAAGAGGCACTGCTGGGCATCCAGGTCGACGATGAGGTGGAGCTTCGTGTCATCGACCGCGGCGTCGGCGGCATCACCGAGACCAACGTCAACCTGGCGTCGGCCTCGGACGCGATTATCATCGGATTCAACGTCCGCGCCGAGGGCAAGGCCACCGAGCTGGCCAACCGCGAAGGTGTGGAGATCCGCTACTACTCGGTGATCTACCAGGCCATCGACGAGATCGAGAAAGCACTCAAGGGCATGCTCAAGCCCATTTACGAGGAGCGCGAACTCGGCCGGGCGGAGATCCGGGCACTGTTCCGGTCATCCAAGGTCGGCAACATCGCCGGCTGCCTGGTGCAGTCGGGCATCATGCGCCGAAACGCCAAGGCGCGGTTGCTGCGCGACAACGTCGTGGTCGCCGAGAACCTCACCGTCACCTCGCTGCGCCGGGAGAAGGATGACGTCACCGAAGTCCGCGAGGGCTTCGAATGCGGTCTGACGCTGACCTACTCCGACATCAAGGAGGGCGACGTCATCGAGACCTACGAGCTGGTCGAGAAGGAACGGGTCTAGGTACATCAGACATGGCTGATCCAGCGCGCGCGAAGCGGCTGGCCAAGCGGATCTCCACCATCGTCGCCTCGGCGATCGAGTACGAGATCAAGGATCCGCGGCTGGTCGGAGTCACCATCACCGACGCTAAGGTGTCCGGTGACCTGCACGACGCCACGCTCTACTACACGGTGATGGGCCGTGATCTGGACAACGAGCCCGACTACGCCGGTGTGGCTGTGGCGCTGGAGAAGGCCAAGGGGGTGCTGCGCACCAAGGTCGGTGCGGGCACCGGGGTGCGCTACACGCCGACGCTCAGCTTCATCCGCGACACGGTGCCCGATGCCGCGCACCGCATGGAGGAGCTGCTGGCCCGCGCCCGCGCCGCCGACGCCGATGTCGCCCGGATCCGTGCCGACGCCGCGCCGGCGGGTGACGCGGACCCGTACCGCACGATTGCCGACGACGGCCCCGACGACGACGGCGGCCGGGCTTAGCTGAGCTGCGCCCGGCTGTGCTTGGTTGCCGGGCTTAGCTGAGCTGCGCCCGGCCGCGTTCGATGACGCCCGCCCGGCTGGCCGCGATATCGTCGCCGGTCGCCGAACGCATCCAGGCGCGGGCCGCCTCGGCCTCCATCCACAGCAGTCCGCCGGTGCCCGCGTCGTCGATCCGGTGGTAGGACTCCAGCAGCGCGCGCACCGCCTTCTGGTTGTTGCCGACGATTGCCGCCGCGATCTCCCGCGCCCTGGCCATCAACCTGTCGTGCTCCACCACCTCGGTCACCAGGCCGGCCCGCAGCGCGTCGTGAGCCGACAGGTAGTCGCCGGTGAGGCTCATCTGGCGCGCCATCCCGATGCCCACCTTCTGCGGCAGCCGCACACTCAGACCCCAGGTGGGCATCAGGCCCACCCGGGCGTGGGTGTCGGCGAACCTCGCTTTCTCGGAGGCGATCAGGATGTCGCAGTACAGCGCCAGCTCCAGTCCGCCGGTCACCGCGGCACCGTTGATCGCCCCGATCACCGGTTTGCGCATCGGCGGCCACTTGGGGGAGATGTCCGGCAGCTCGGTGGTATCGCCGAGTTCCTTGAGGTCCAGGCCCGCGCAGAACACCGGATCTGCGCCGGTGACGATCACGACGTCCACGCCGTCATCGGCCTCGGCGTCGCGCAGGGCGGCGAAGAACGCGCTGCGCAGCGCCGACGACAGGGCGTTGCGGGACTCGGGCCGATTGAGCGTGATCGTGCGGACCCGGTCGGTGGTGTCGGTGAGCAGGATGTCGGTCATAGCGACACCGTAACCGGCTGCCCTAAACCGCTTCTGCGACCGGCAGGATCAGCCGTGAGATCCGACCGAGCCGGATCGTGTGAACTGAGTCCACCATCCGGTGTCCGCTCAGGACCGGCTCTCCGGTGCCGAGGTTGCGCGCGAAGCGCGGATGGCAGCCGCCGGCGATCATCACCCGTAGCCGCGAACCCGCGCCGAACCGGTGGGCGACCGGGTCCAGCTCGAGCCGAATCGGGCCGTCCGGAACCGCGTCGAAGCGGCGGAACGCGTCGCTGACATTGCGCGACCGTCCTCGCGCATCCACCTCGCTGATCCGCACGAAGACGTCGAAGTGCGGGTTGTCGCAGCCGTAGTCGAGCTCGATCACCGGATGGCCGCAGACCAGCAGATCGCGCGGAAGTGCGGAGCCGGTGAAACTGAGCACATCGGAGCGGTCGGCAAGCGCGGTGTCGTCGCGGTAGCCGGACTGCCGGGTCAGCAGCCGTCCGCCCACCGTCGGCGTGGGTGCGGCGGGGTCGTAGCGGAACGTCGACGGCGCGGCACTCTCCGGTGCGGCGGCGGCCAGCCCTCCGTGTGGTCGAAGGTACTGCACCCACTCGGTGGTGGGGGGCGGCCAGTCGGCCATGTCGACCCAGCCGGGGCGGTTCCCGGTGATGTAGGTCCGGACCGGTGCCGACCGCGACGGCATGCGCTGCCCGGCCAGATGTGCGCCCAGCCATTCCAGCGTCTCGGTCGTGGTGGCCCCGGTGGCACGGGTGACCATCTGATCGTGCGTCCACGGGCCGACGGTCATCGCGACGTCGAGGCCGCGGTCGCGTAGATGCCGGTACTGGGTGAGGGTCTGATCGATGAAGATGTCCTGCCATCCGCTCAGCAGCAGCACCGGGACACTGCAGCGATCCAGCGCGTGGCTCATCCGCATCGGCTCCCAGAACGGGTCGTCGACGTCGGGGTGGGCGATCCAGGACTCGTACCAGGGTGAGCGGTCACCGAGCAGCGTCCGCCCCGCCGGACCCAGCGGGAGGTCTCCCACCGTGCCGTCGAGCCGCCGCTGACCGCGGAACTGGAAGGCCAGCCGGTGCAGGGTGCCGCGCTCCTGGTGGGCCATCATGTCCGACCAGCCGAGGAAGTCGTTGAGGGCGAACGAACCGGTGCCCCACGACGAGCTGTGGAAGTCGTGCGGACCGACGCTGATGACCGCCGCCTTCAGTTCCGGCGGCGGGTCCGACAGCAGCGCCCACTGGGTGTAGCCGAGATAGGACAGCCCGATGGTGCCGAACGTGCCGGTGAACCAGGGCTGCTCACGCATCCATGACACGGTGTCGGCGGCGTCGTCGGCCTCGTGGACCATCGGCACGAACTCGCCACCGGAACCGAAGGTGCCCCGGACGCTCTGCAAGATCACGTGGTACCCGCGTGCCGCGTAGATCTGGGCGTAGATGAACGAGAACGGCAGTCCACGTCCGTACGGTCCGCGAACCAGCACGGTCCCCAGCGGTCGGCCGGTCACCGGACGGTAGTGATCGGCACGCAGCTCGACACCGTCGCGCATTGGAATCCGCACCCCGCGATGCACCGAATAGTCGGTGGTCGGCGGGGGGAGCCGAAGCGCCCTGCTCACCGCGTGGGTGAATCGCCTGCTCGCCACACCGATCAGGATATGGACCGCCAGTAGGCTCAACAGTCGTGGCACCCACTCTCTGGGCGATCAGTGACCTGCACACCGGTCACACCGGCAACAAACCGGTGACCGAGTCGCTGTATCCGGCGACCCCGGAGGACTGGCTGATCGTCGCCGGCGACGTTGCCGAGCGCACCGACGACATCCGCTGGGCGCTGGAGTTGCTGCGGGATCGCTTCGCCAGGGTGATCTGGGTGCCCGGCAATCACGAGCTGTGGACCACCGGCAAGGATCCGGTTCAGGTGTTCGGCCGGGCGCGTTACGACCACCTGGTCGCGATGTGCGACGAACTCGGCGTACTGACGCCCGAACATCCCTACCCGGTGTGGACCGGCGACGGCGGCCCCGCGGTGGTGGCACCGCTGTTCGTGCTCTACGACTACACCTTCCTGCCGGAGGGTGCGGCCACCAAAGCCGAGGGCCTGGTGATGGCCAAAGAGCGCAACGTGGTGTGCACCGATGAGTTCCTGCTGTCGTGCGAACCCTATGCCACCCGGGACGCGTGGTGCCGCGACCGGCTGGCCTACACCCGCGAGCGACTCGACGCGCTTGAACCGGGTGTTCCGACCGTGCTGGTGAATCATTTCCCGCTGCGCCGTGAACCGTGCGAGGCGCTGTTCTTCCCGGAATTCGCGCTGTGGTGCGGGACCACCGAGACCGCCGACTGGCACACCCGGTACAACGCCGTCTGCTCGGTGTACGGCCACCTGCACATCCCGCGCACCACGTGGTACGACGGGGTGCGATTCGAGGAGGTGTCGGTGGGATACCCGCGGGAATGGCACCGCCGCAAACCCTACCGGTGGCTGCGCCAGGTGCTGCCCGACCCGGACTACGCCCCCGGCTACCTCAACGAGTTCGGCGGGCACTTCGTGATCACCCCGGAGATGCGCGCCCAGAGCGAGCAGTTCCGCGAACGGCTGCGCGCGCGACGCGGATGAGCGAGCTGTTGCGGGCGGTGCTCCCCGACATCGCCGATGTCGTCTATGCGGAGCTATACCACGATCCGCCGGAGTTGCAGCCGCTGCCGGAGGAGCAACCGCTGATCGAACGGTCAGTGGACACGCGGCGCAGCGAGTTCGTCACGGTGCGGCACTGCGCCAGGATCGCGCTGGAGAAACTCGGGGTCGCGCCCGCGCCGATCCTCAAGGGGGATAAGGGCGAACCGCAGTGGCCCGACGGCGTGGTCGGCAGCCTTACGCACACCCGCGGTTATCGGGGTGCGGTCGTGGGCCGCACACCCGCAGTGCGGTCGGTGGGCATCGACGCCGAACCGCATGACGTTCTTCCCCACGGGGTGCTCAATGCCATCAGCCTTCCGGCCGAACGCGGCGAGATCGGCGGGCTGGAACCGGATCTGCACTGGGACCGGATTCTGTTCTGTGCCAAGGAGGCCACCTACAAGGCCTGGTTTCCGTTGACCCAGCGGTGGTTGGGATTCGAGGACGCCCACATCACCTTCGAGGTCGACGCAGGCGGCACCACCGGCAGCTTCGTCTCCCGCATCCTCATCGACCCGGCGGCACGCTCCGGCCCACCCCTGCGCGAACTGGGCGGGCGATGGTCGGTGGCCGGCGGCCTCGCGCTGACGGCGATCGTTTTATGAGTCCGCCACCCGGCATCGTCGTGGTGGACAAGCCGGCCGGGATGACCAGTCACGACGTGGTAGCCCGGTGCCGGCGGATCTTCGGCACCCGCAGGGTGGGCCACGCCGGCACGCTGGACCCGATGGCCACCGGGGTACTGGTCATCGGCGTCGAGCGCGCCACCAAGATCCTCGGTCTGATCAGCGGTACGTCGAAGTCCTACACGGCGACCATCCGGCTGGGCCGGACCACCACCACCGACGACGCCGAGGGAGACGTGCTGGCCGATGTCTCGGCGGCAGCGGTGCCAGATGACGACGTACAGGCCGGGATCGCGGCGCTGCGCGGGGACATCTCGCAGCGGCCGTCGGCGGTCAGTGCCATCAAGGTGGGTGGCAGGCGGGCCTATCAACTCGCGCGCGAAGGGCGGCAGGTCGAACTCGCTGCGCGCGACGTCCGGATCAACCGATTCGACGTGCTGTCCATCCGGCGCGACGGCGCATTCACCGATGTCGACGTCGCGGTGGACTGCTCGTCAGGAACCTACATCCGTGCACTGGCTCGCGATCTCGGCGAAGCGTTGGGCGTCGGCGGGCACCTGACGGCACTGCGGCGCACCCGGGTCGGGGGCTACGGACTCGACCACGCGCGCACCCTTGAGCAACTCCAGGAGACGCCGCAGTTGAGTTACACCCTCGACGAGGCCTGCCTGCTGGCGTTCCCGCGCTGTGACGTCACCGCCGAGCAGGCGGTGGACGCCAGCCACGGTCGGCCGCTTCCGGCCGCGGGGATCGACGGTGTCTACGCGGTCACCGATCCGTCGGGGAGGGTGATTGCCCTGCTTGAGGATTGCGCCGGCGCCACGAAGTCGATCGTGGTGATCCGGCCGGCCACGCTCGAGGGCTGAGCACTCCGCGCGGATGTCAGTCCAGAACCCAACTGGGGGAGCGCTTTTCGAGGAAGGCGCGCATCCCCTCCCTGGCCTCGTCGCTGCCGAACAACCGTGCCGACAGCGCGGCAAGCTCCTCGGCGCGGCTGTCGATCGCTTCCCGGGTGAGCCGGGTGGTCAACAGCTTGGTTTCGGCGAGACCCTGCGGTGAGCATGTCCGCAACTGGTCATACAGATCGGCCGTTGCGCGGTCCAGGTCGTCGACCGCGGCGGTGATCAGTCCCACCCCGGCGGCGGTGGCGGCGTCGAACTTCTCACCGGTCAGCAGGTAGCGGCCGGCGGCGCGTTCCGTCATCCGGCCCAGGGTGGTGAGGGTGATCATCGCCGGTGCCACACCGATCAGGACCTCGGTGAACGCGAAGGTCACAGACCGGGACGCCAGCGCGATATCGGCCGCCCCCACCAATCCCAGACCCCCTGCCCGGACATGGCCGTCGAGACGTGCCACCACCGGCTTGGGCATCTCCACGATGCGGCGCAGCAGGGAGATCATGGTCTCGGTGATCGACGGGCCGCTGGATGCCTCGCCCAGGTCCGCCCCGGCGCAGAACACCGATCCGGTGTGGGTCAACTCCACGGCGCGGACGGCCGGATCCGTCGCCGCGGAGCTCAGGTGGGCGTCGAGTTCTGAACACAGTTGCCGCGACAGCGCGTTGCGGTTGTGCGGCGAGTCCAGCACCACCCGGGCGATTCCGCGATCGACGCCGTAATGAACGAGTTCGCCCGTCACGATTTCGCTCATCGCCACACTCCCTGCCTTGCTGGTTGGCGCCTGCCCGCACTCTACGGAACCCCTGCAACGGAGCTGCGATGGCGCCATGCGCGCAGCTCCTGGTCTTCGGTGTCTACGCCGGAGACGCCGAACAGGCCTGATCGGCCGTTAGGCTTGATCTCGTGGAGCGCTGGAGAGGGCCCGACGACATCCCCTCGGACTGGGGACGCTGCGTGCTGACCATCGGGGTGTTCGACGGTGTGCACCGCGGGCACCAGGAGCTGATTGGCCGGGCCGTGAAGTCCGGTCGGGCCCGCGGCGTGCCCACCGTGCTGATGACCTTCGATCCGCATCCCATGGAGGTGGTGTTCCCCGGTAATCACCCCGCGCAGCTGACCACGTTGACCCGGCGAGCTGAACTTGCCGAGGAATTAGGTATCGACGTGTTCCTGGTGATGCCTTTCACCGCCGACTTCATGAAGCTCACCCCCGAGCGCTACATCCACGAGCTACTCGTCGAACGGCTGCACGTCCTCGACGTCGTCGTGGGGGAGAACTTCACCTTCGGCAAGAAGGCGGCCGGCAACGTCTCGACGTTGCGCAAGGCCGGGAACCGTTTCGGGTTCGCGGTGGAGGCCGTGTCGCTGGTCGCCGAGCAGCAGCAGAGCGAGACGGTCACCTTCTCCTCGACTTACATCCGGGCCTGCGTGGACGCCGGCGACGTGGTGGCGGCCGCCGATGCGCTCGGCCGGCCGCACCGCGTCGAGGGAGTCGTGGTCCGCGGCGACGGCCGCGGCCGCGGGCTGGGTTACCCGACCGCGAACATCGCCCCGCCGACGCATTCCGCGATACCGGCGG
>VEQU01000088.1 GCA_018883075.1 Mycobacterium sp. | reverse complement strand
ACGCCGCACACGCCGGTCAACGGCGAAGCCGTCGTGGACCTCGACGCCATCGCCCACAACGTCCGGGTGCTCAAGGAGCACGCCGGGCCGGCGGCGGTGATGGCGGTGGTCAAGGCCGACGGGTACGGCCACGGCGCCACCGAGGTGGCCCGCGCCGCCCTTGCCGCCGGCGCCACCGAATTCGGCGTGGCCACCATCGCCGAGGCGCTGGCGTTGCGCGCCGACGGCATCAGCGCTCCCGTGCTGGCGTGGCTGCACCCGCCCGGGACCGACTTCGCCCCGGCCCTGCAGGCCGGTGTCCACATCGGGGTGTCCTCGCTGCGGCAACTGGCCGACCTGCTGGACGCGGCGAAGCGCACCGGCTGCACCGCTGAGGTCACCGTGGAGGTCGACACCGGCCTGAGCCGCAACGGCGTCGGCGCCCGCGAATACCCGGAAGTCCTCGATATGCTGCGCCGCGCCGCCGCCGACGAGGCGGTCCGGGTGCACGGCATCATGTCGCACCTGGCCAGCGGCGACGAACCGCACAACCCGGTCAATGACCTTCAGGCCCAACGCTTCACGGCGATGATCGCCGAGGCGCGCAGCAACGGCGTGACCTTCCAGACCGCGCATCTGGCCAACTCGCCGGCGGCGATGACCCGGCCCGACTTCCGGTTCGACATGGTGCGCCCCGGTATCGCGGTCTACGGGCTGAGCCCGATTCCGCAGCGCGGCGACATGGGACTGCGTCCCGCGATGACCTTGCAGTGCCCGGTGACACTGGTGAAATCACTCAAGGCCGGCGAAGGAGTCTCCTACGGCCACACCTGGATCGCCGAGCGCGACACCACGGTGGCACTGCTGCCGATCGGCTACGCCGACGGGGTCTTCCGGCCGCTGACCGGGCGCATCGACGTCCTGATCAATGGACGGCTGCGCCCCAACGTGGGCCGGATCTGCATGGACCAGTTCGTCGTCGACCTCGGCCCGAACGCCGCCGATGTCGCCGAGGGCGACCAGGCGATCCTCTTCGGCCCGGGCGATCGCGGCGAACCCACCGCCCAGGACTGGGCCGAGATGCTCGGCACCATCAACTATGAGGTGGTCACCAGCCCACGCGGCCGGGTCGTGCGCACCTATCGTGGGGGTGACGCCGGTGGCCGATGACCCCGGGTCATCGAGATCCGCCCGCAAGGCCGGTCTTCTCGCCGGCGCCGCGGGTCTGGGCGCACTGGGCACCGCGGCCGGCATCTCCGCGGCGAAAGCGTTGCGGCAGCGCAAGATCCGCGACGTCTACGAGGGGGAGGACTTCTCGCTGCTGGAGGCCGACCGGGGGTGTCTGGTCACCACACCCGACGGTGTTCCGCTGGTCGTGCGCGAGGTCGGGCCGATCACCGCGCCGCTTACGGTGGTGTTCTCCCACGGGTTCTGCCTTCGCATGGGTTCGTTCCACTTTCAGCGCGCCGCGCTTGCCCAACGCTGGGGACCGCAGGTCCGGATGGTGTTCTACGACCAGCGTGGCCACGGACAGTCCGCCGCCGCGCCCACCGAGACCTACACCGTCGAACAACTGGGCAGGGATCTGGACACTGTTCTGCAGGTGATGGTTCCGCGCGGTCCGGTGGTCCTGGTGGGGCACTCGATGGGCGGTATGACGGTGCTCTCGCACGCCCGCCAGTTCCCCGAACACTACGGCCGCAAGAACGGTGAGGGCGTCGTCGGCGCCGCGCTGATCTCCTCGGCCGCTGAAGGCCTGCCGCGTTCACCGGTGGGCGAGATCCTGCAGAACCCGGCACTGGAGGCGGTGCGCTTCGCCGCGCGCTACGTGCCCGGCGTGGTGCTGCGCACCCGCGGCGCCACCCGGTCGGCGCTGCGGCCGATCCTCAAGTCCGCCTCGTTCGGCAGTGAGGACGTCAGCCCCAGCCTGGCAGCATTCGCCGAGTCGATGATCCACGACACCGAGATCGCCACGCTGGTGGAGTTCCTGCACGCTCTGGAGGTGCACGACGAGACCGCGGCATTGACCGTGCTGGCCCGGGTGCCCACTTTGATCGCCTGCGGAGCAGACGATCTGCTGACCCCGCTGAAACACTCCGAGGAGATGGCCGCCGCGCTGCCGGACTCCGAACTGCTGATCGTGCCCGGCGCCGGACACCTGGTGCAGCTGGAGCAACCTGAGGTGATCAACGACGCGCTGGTGCGTCTGGTCGAGCGCGCCGCGCCCAAACCCCTGCGCACGCTGGCCCAGCGGATCCGGAGGCTGGGACGTGAGTGAGGCCGCCACTGGGGCTGTTGCCGGTGCCGCGACCGGGTCCGCCACCGTGGCCACGCCGGAGGACACCATCGCCCTGGGCCGCCGCCTCGGGGAGCAACTGCAGGCCGGCGATGTGGTGGTGCTGTCCGGGCCGCTGGGTGCCGGCAAGACCGTTCTGGCCAAGGGCATCGCCCTCGGCATGGACGTCGAGGGACCGATCACCTCGCCGACGTTCGTGCTGGCCCGGGTGCACCGGCCGCGCCGGCCCGGCACCCCGGCGATGATCCACGTCGACGTCTACCGCCTCCTCGACACCGCCTCCGGTGAGGCGGACCTGCTCGCCGAACTCGACTCGCTCGATCTCGACACCGACCTCGATGACTCCGTCGCGGTGGTGGAGTGGGGCGAGGGTCTCGCCGAGCGGCTCTCGCAGCGCCACCTCGACGTCACCCTGCACCGCGCGCCGGACAGCGAGACCCGCACCGTCACCTGGCGGTGGAGCGTCACGTGAGGGTGCTGGCCATCGACACCTCCACACCGGCGGTCGTCGCCGGGGTGGTGCGATCCGGTACTGAGGCCGCTGTGCTCGCCGAGCGCACGGTGCTCGACGCGCACGCACACGCCGAGTTGCTCACCCCGAATATCGTTGCTGCCGTAGCGGAGTCGGGGTGCGCGATGGGGGATCTGGACGCCGTCGTCGTCGGCTGCGGCCCCGGTCCCTTCACCGGCCTGCGGATCGGGATGGCCACCGCCGCCGCCTACGGGCACGCCCTGGATATCCCGGTGCACGGGGTGTGTTCACTCGACGCCATCGCGGTGCACACCGTCGGCGAGGTGCTGGTGATCACCGATGCACGCCGCCGCGAGGTCTACTGGGCCCGCTACCGCGACGGGGTGCGGGTGGACGGCCCCGGTGTCGACGCGCCCGGCGACGTGCCCGATGCCGGTGGGTGCGAGCGCATCGAGTTCGCCCATCCCACGCCCGCCGGACTTGTCGCCGCGGTGGCCGACTGGGGTGCGCCCGCGCCGCTGATCCCGCTGTACCTGCGTCGGCCCGACGCCAAGACCCTCGCCGAACGGGGCGTCCGATGAGCACCCCGATCGACATCGTCTACGGCGCCCTGAACCGTGCCGACGCCGCCCGCTGCGCCGAGTTGGAGGCGCTGCTCTTCGCCGGCGACGACCCGTGGCCTCAGAAGGCGTTCGTCCGCGAACTTGCCGCCGACCACATCCGCTACGTCGCCGCCCGCGCCGGGGACAAACTGGTCGGCTACGCCGGCATCTCCCGGCTGGGCCGCGTCGCGCCCTTCGAGTACGAGATCCACACCATCGGCGTGGACCCGGCCTACCAGCGCCACGGCATCGGCCGCGCCATGATGACACGGCTGCTCGAGGACGTCGACGGGGTGGTGTACCTGGAGGTGCGCACCGACAACGACGCCGCGATCGCGCTCTATCGGAGTCTGGGGTTCGGCACCGTGGGCGTGCGCAGACGGTACTACCGGGCCAGCGGTGCCGATGCCTTCACCATGCGGAGGGACCCGTCATGACGACGGTCCTGGCCATCGAAACCTCCTGTGACGAAACGGGAGTCGGGATCGCACGCCTCGACGCAGACGGCACGGTGAGCCTGCTGGCCGACGAGGTGGCCTCCAGCGTCGACGAGCACGCCCGCTTCGGCGGCGTGGTGCCCGAAATCGCCTCCCGCGCCCACCTCGAGGCGCTCGGACCCACCATGCGCAGGGCGCTGGCCGCCGCAGGCATCGAGCGCCCCGACGTGGTGGCCGCCACCATCGGACCCGGACTCGCCGGTGCGCTGATGGTCGGTGTGGCCGCCGCCAAGGCTTACGCGGCCGCCTGGGATGTTCCGTTCTACGCCGTCAATCACCTGGGCGGACACCTGGCCGCCGATGTCTACGACCACGGTCCGCTGCCCGAATGCGTTGCCCTGCTGGTCTCCGGCGGCCACACCCACCTGCTGCATCTGCGGTCGTTGGCCGAACCGATCGCCGAGCTCGGCAGCACGGTCGACGACGCGGCGGGGGAGGCCTACGACAAGGTGGCCCGCCTGCTGGGCCTGGGCTACCCCGGCGGCAGGGTGCTCGACGACCTGGCCCGCACCGGCAACCGGGATGCCGTCGCCTTCCCGCGCGGGATGACCGGTCCGCGGGACGCCCCCTATGCGTTCAGCTTCTCCGGGCTCAAGACCGCCGTCGCCCGCTACGTCGAATCACACCCCGACGCCGACGCCGCCGATGTCGCCGCCGGCTTCCAGGAGGCTGTCGCCGACGTCCTGACCGCCAAGGCGGTGCGCGCGGCGACCGACCTGGGTGTGTCCACCCTGTTGATCGCCGGCGGTGTGGCCGCAAACTCCCGGCTACGTCAGCTTGCCGAAGAGCGTTGCGCGGCAGCCGGTTTGACGCTACGGATACCAAGGCCCCGGCTGTGCACCGACAATGGCGCCATGATCGCCTCATTCGCCGCTCATCTGGTGGCCGCGGGTGCGTCCCCGTCGGGGCTGGATGTGGCCAGTGATCCGGGTCTGCCGGTGCTGCGGGGGCAGGTCGCGTGAGTTCCAACCGGTCGCAGATCGCCGAGCTGATCTACCGCTACGCCGAACTGATAGACGCCGGCGACTTCGACGGCGTCGGCGAACTGTTGGCCCGCGCCGCGTTCGGCGGACCGGGGACCCCGACGGTGACCGGCGCGCAGGCCATCGCCGAGCTGTTCTCCCACATCACCCGCCGGTTCCCGGAGCCGGGGTCGGGCCGGCACCGGGCCGGCCCCGGGACGCCCCGGACCCGGCATCTGGTGCTGAACCTGATCGTGGAGGTCGACGGCGACAGCGCTGCCGCGCGGTCCACCTTCTGCGTGGTGCAGGCCACCGACCGGGTGCCCCTGCAGCCGATCGTGGTGGGCCGCTACTACGACCGGTTCGCCCGCGACGGGCAGGGCTGGTACTTCACCGAACGGATCGCCGATGTGGAGATGACCGGGGAGGTGTCCGACCACCTGCTGATCGAGCCGGGGTGAGCCGGGGCGTGACTTCGCCCTCGGCGAATCGCACCGCCCCTCCCTTGAGTGCTAGCACTCTCCGGTATAGAGTGCTAGACGGCAGGCGGACAAACCCTGTGTCGGCACCCGCGACGACGGCGCGAGGGTACGGACGAATGCCGAACACCTGGTTAATCCGATCGGTCCGGGCCTCCCGGACCGAACATGAACAGTGGAGGATCACGTGGCGAGCGTGAACATCAGGCCACTCGAGGACAAGATCCTCGTCCAGGCCAACGAGGCTGAGACGACAACCGCGTCGGGTCTCGTCATCCCTGACACCGCCAAGGAGAAGCCGCAGGAAGGCACCGTCGTCGCCGTCGGCCCCGGCCGTTGGGACGAAGACGGTGAGAAGCGGATTCCGCTGGACGTCGCCGAGGGCGACACCGTCATCTACAGCAAGTACGGCGGCACCGAGATCAAGTACAACGGCGAGGAGTACCTGATCCTGTCGGCCCGCGACGTGCTGGCGGTCGTCAACAAGTAAGCAGCAGGTGAGCCGCCCCGGAATCCCCGCGCCAGTCTCGGGTGGATTTCCGGGGCGGAACACTTTGCAGGACAAGCCAGAACAGGACAGGACCTGATGAGCAAGCAGATCGAATTCAACGAGACCGCCCGCCGCGCCATGGAGGCCGGGGCGGACAAACTCGCCGACGTCGTGCGCGTCACCCTCGGCCCGCGCGGCCGGCACGTCGTGATGGCCAAGGCCTGGCGCGGACCGACGGTGACCAACGACGGCGTCACCATCGCCCGCGAGATCGACCTGGCGGACCCGTTCGAGAACCTCGGCGCGCAGCTGGTCAAGTCGGTGGCCACCAAGACCAACGACGTCGCCGGGGACGGCACCACCACCGCCACGGTGCTGGCTCAGGCGATGATCAAGAACGGCCTGCGCAACGTCGCGGCCGGCGCCAACCCCATCGCGCTGGGATCGGGCCTGGGCAAGGCCGCCGACGCGGTCTCCCAGGCACTGCTGGATGCAGCCACCCCGGTGGCGGGCAAGACCGGGATCGCCCAGGTCGCCACGGTGTCATCCCGCGACGAGGAGATCGGCGAGATGGTCGGCGAGGCGATGACCAAGGTCGGCACCGATGGCGTGGTCAGCGTCGAGGAGTCCAAAACCATGGAGACCGCCCTGGAGATCACCGAGGGCATCGGGTTCGACAAGGGTTTCATCTCGGCCTACTTCATCAACGACTTCGACTCCCAGGAGACCGTCCTCGAGGACGTGGTGGTGTTGCTGCACCGCGACAAGATCAGTTCGCTGCCCGACCTGCTGCCGCTGCTGGAGAAGGTGGCCGAGTCGGGTAAACCGCTGCTGATCGTCGCCGAGGACGTCGAGGGCGAGGCCCTGTCGACCCTGGTGGTCAACGCGATCCGCAAGACCCTCAAGGGCGTCGCGGTCAAGGCGCCGTTCTTCGGTGACCGCCGCAAGGCCTTCCTGGAGGATCTGGCCGTGGTCACCGGCGGACAGGTGGTCAACCCCGACGTCGGCCTGCTGCTTCGGGAGGTCGGCCTGGATGTGCTGGGCACCGCGCGGCGGGTGGTGGTCAGCAAGGACGCCACCGTGATCGTCGACGGCGGCGGCTCCCACGAGGCCATCGCCAACCGGGTCAACCAACTGCGGGCCGAGATCGAGACCACCGACTCCGACTGGGACCGGGAGAAGTTGCAGGAGCGGCTGGCCAAACTGGCCGGCGGCGTGGCGGTCGTCAAGGTCGGCGCCGCCACCGAAACCGCGGTACAGGAACGCAAACACCGTGTCGAAGATGCCGTGGCCGCGGCCAAGGCTGCCGTCGAGGAGGGCATCGTCCCGGGTGGCGGCAGTGCCCTGGTGCAGGCCCGTGCGGCGTTGAAGTCTCTGCGGGACAGTCTCTCCGGCGACGAGGCGACCGGTGTGGACGTGTTCTCCGAAGCGCTTTCGGCGCCGCTGTTCTGGATCGCGGCCAACGCCGGGATGGACGGCGCCGTGGTGGTCAACAAGGTCGCCGGACTGCCCGCCGGGCAGGGTTTCAACGCGGCGACGCTGACCTACGGCGACCTGGTGGCCGACGGGGTCATCGACCCGGTGAAGGTGACCCGTTCGGCGGTCCTCAACGCGGCGTCGGTGGCCCGCATGGTGCTGACCACCGAGACCGCCATCGTCGAGCGGGTGAGCCACGATGACGACGCGCACGCCGGCCACGGGCACGCACACTGAAAGACCGGACCGGGGGAAGGGCCACCCGCAACGGGTGGTCCTTCCCGCCCCCGCACCCGAGGGTGCTGACCGTCGCTTTTCTTAGCCACAACTGTCTGTATCCGACACCATCGACAAGGCCAGGGTTTCCTGATTCCAGCAAAGCCCAGAGCGCGGCTCAGCTTTCCGTTCCAGGTTCGATTCATGTCGATGCCGGCGCCCCGGGGGGCGTTCGACGGCGGTCCTGTCCCTCGCCGTGGATCAGGACCGTAAGATCTGTCCCCGTGACTCGGAGATCGCTGGGCGGGCGCTGGTTGGCCGTGGCCGCCTCGGTCGTCGTTTCCGTCGCCATGTTCTACGCCCAGGGCAACGAACCGGCCGCCCAGGCGCCCGCAACCGCCCCGGTGGGTGAGGGTGGGCCCGCCCTTGCGGCGCTGCCGAGTCCGGTGCCCGACGCGCCCGGCCACGGTGGCCGACCCGACCCCTCCGCCGCGGCGGCCGGGGCGCCGATGATGGCCAGTTCCGACGAGATCGACCTGATGATGGCCAAGGCGCCCCAGGCGGCCCCGGACTTCCAGTTCCCGCTCTCAGCAGGCCCCGCGCCCGAGGAGGGTCTGCAGATCCACACCATCTGGGTGGCCCGGGCGATCAGCACGATGTTCCTGGAGATCACGACCATCGGCGGGGTTCGGCAAGATCCGTTGCCCTGGCATCCCAATGGGCTGGCGATCGACGTGATGATCCCCAACCCCGACACCCCCGAGGGAATCGAACTGGGTAACCAGGTCGCCGGGTACGCCCTGGCCAACGCCGAGCGCTGGGGAGTTTTGCACGTGATCTGGCGGCAGGGTTTCTACCCCGGCATCGGTGCGCCGAGTTGGACTGCCGACTACGGCAACCCGACCTCCAACCACTTCGACCACGTGCACATCGCGACCAACGGCGGCGGTTTTCCGACCGGGCAGGAGACCTACTACCTCGGTCACATGGAATCGGGCTGACCGGATCCGAGGCCGTTTGAGGGTCTGGCTTTACAGACCTTTCGCCGGTTCCGTAGTGTGGGCCTTCGGCAGGGCGCCTGCGCAATCCCCCCCGTTTGCGGGCGCCCTGCCCCCACCTACGCCGGACCGGTGTCCGGTCAGGCGCTGCGGCGGCGTATGCCGCCCTTGAGCAACACTTCCCGCTCGGATTCGCTCAGGCCGCCCCAGATGCCGTACGGTTCGCCGACTTGCAGTGCATGCGTCCGGCACTGGGTGATCACCGGGCACTGACGGCAGAGTTGCTTGGCGCGCATTTCGCGCTGAGCGCGGGCCCTGCCCCGCTCCCCGTCGGGGTGGAAGAACACCGAGGAATCGACGCCCCGGCAGGTGCCCTGCATCTGCCAATCCCAGACGTCGGCGTTGGGTCCCGGTAGCTGCTGCGGCTGTAGCATTGAAAACCTCTCTCCCCGTGCACGTTTCGCACGTACGAGTTCTGAGACGATCGTGATGTGCAGTCGCCGGTGACTACTCGTGCTGCTCACGCTATGAGTGACAATGAAACCCCGTCAATAGGGCTTGGCGTGCGAAATCGCCTGACAGCGGGCCCAAATTTTACGTCGCGTTCATCTTCCGGCGCCCGGCACCGGGCCGCGCCCTGATCGCGCGCCGACCAGGCCCGGCATGCGCCCGATTCCGGCCAACAGTTGACCTGGCCGTAACGTGGCAAGCACAAACTCTTAACCGGTAGCGTCGCCGACGCAATGTCTTGCCCACAACCGAGATCCGACCCCGCTGACCCGTTGCTGGCGGCGGCTTTCGGCGCCGCCCCGGAATGCTGGCCGCTGCCGACCGCGCACAGTCCGCGGGAGCGTTGGCTGCGGGCGGTCGCGGCGGGCGGACAGGGCCGCTACGCCAGCGCCGCCGCGGATCTCGCCGCGGTGCTGCGCGAT
>VEQU01000087.1 GCA_018883075.1 Mycobacterium sp. | reverse complement strand
CCGCAGCACCATTCAGTGGCTGGAAGGCTCCGACGTCTCCGGCGACGCCGACAACTCCGATAACGCCAGCAGTTCCGGGCCGGAGACCCGGTAGGTGATCCACTCCTGCATCGGCCGGCCGCCCACCGCGTCGTAGAGCGCGATCGCGTCGGTGTTCCAGTCCAGCACCGCCCATCCCAGACGGCTGTAGCCGTTGCGCACGCATTCGCGTGCGAGTTCGGCCAGCAATGCGCGGGCCAGTCCGCGGCGGCGGAATCCTTCGCGCACGAACAGGTCCTCGAGGTGTATGCCGGCCACCCCGTCCCAGGTGGAGAAGGTCCGAAACCACAGCGCCATGGCGGCCGGTTCGCCGTCGCACTCGGCGATCAGACAGTGCGCGGACGGATCGTCGCCGAACAGTGCCGCGGTGATCTGGGGTTCGGTGACGGTGCACTGCTCGGGTGCGCGTTCGAACTCGGCGAGCTCGCGGATCATCGCCACGATCACCGGTTCGTCGCCGCGCGCGGCGGGGCGGATCAGCATGCTCACCCCGACACCCCCAGCGCGGTCAGGATGGTGCGGAACTTCGTCGTGGTCTCGGCGACTTCGTCGTCGGCGTCGGATTCGGCGACGATCCCGCCTCCGGCCTGCGCGACGGCGTGCAGCCGGTCGGCGGACAGTTGTGCGCCGCGGATGGCGACCACCCAGCGGCCGTCGCCGGCAGCGTCGCACCAGCCGACCGCGCCGGCGTAGAAGCCGCGATCACCCTCGAGTTCGTTGATCAGTTTCACCGCCGCGCGGGTCGGCGAGCCGCCGACGGCGGGGGTGGGGTGCAGCGCGAGCGCCAGATCCATTGCGGTGGTGGAACTCTCGCGCAGTGTTCCGCGGATCGGTGTGCTGAGGTGCCACACGTCGGCAGTGGCGCTCAGTTGCGGCTCGGCGGCGATGTCGAGCCGGCTGCACAGCGGTTCGAGCGCCCGGCGCATGGTGTCGACCACGAGCCGGTGTTCGTGGCGGTCCTTCGCCGAGCCCGCCAGGGCGGCGCCGTTGGCGGCGTCGGTCTGCGGGTCGGCCGACCGCGGTGCGGACCCGGCGAACGGCTGGCAGGTCACCCGTTCGCCGACGCGGGCCACCAGCAGCTCCGGGCTGGCTCCGACGAGTACGCAGCCCTTGTATGCGCCGCCCGCCGCTGAGAGGTCGGCCAGGTATGCCGTTGCGTTCGGGTCCGCCTCGATCAGCCGGCGCAGGATCGCCAGCGGATCCATCGGCGCATCGGCGTCCAGGTGCACCGCGCGCGCCAGCACCACCTTCTCCAGTGGGTTGAACCGGTCCCGAAGTCGCCACAGCGCCTCCTCGATGCGGGCGCGATGGGTCAGCGGGTCGGGCAGCGACGCAGCGATGCGCACCGTGGGCAGCGGCGCCGACGGCAGCCGCGGCAGCATGGTGTCGACGCGCTCCGGGGTCATCAGTGCGGCGGGGCCGTCGAACCCGAGCGCGCCCACCACGATCGGTGCGGTCCCGCCACGCAGGGCGGCGGCCGCCTCCTTGGCGGTGGCGTAGGCCTTGGTGATGCCGGTCGCGGTCACCGTCCCTGACGGCCCGCTCAGCACGAAGCACGGCGGTGCCAGCGGATCGCTCATGCGGCCGGCCCCGTGGACAGACCCAGCGCGGACAGTTGCCGAAGGCCGTACTCGAACCCGCACACCGCCACCGCCGCGGTGGGGAAGCCGAACCGGGCGCCCTCGCGCAGCGGCTGCTCCACCCAGCGGGTGATCAACGAGCGGGAGAAGTGGCCGTGGCTGACGAACACCACGTCGCGCTCACCCATGTGGTCCAGCGCGTAGGCCAGCGCCCGATCGGCGCGCACGCTCACCTCCTCCACGCTCTCCCCGCCGGGGCAGCCGTAGGTCCACAGCAGCCAGCCCGGCGTCGCGGTGCGGATCTCGTGTGTGGTCAGGCCCTCGTAGTCGCCGTAGTCCCACTCGACGAGCAGCGGCGAGACCTCGTCGACGCGCAGGCCGGCCAGTTCCGCGGTGATCAGCGCGCGCTTGCGGGGGCTGCAGATCACCAGCGGGTCGGTGAGTTCCAGACCCGACAGTGTCGCGGCGGCACGCTTTGCCTGGGCGCGGCCGCGCTCGGTGAGGTCGAGGTCGGTGCGGCTGGTGTGCTTGTGGTCGCGCGACCACTCGGTTTCGCCGTGCCGGAGCAGAACCAGCCGATGGGCGCCGACACTCACGGTCACCGATTGTGCACGAACCTGCCAAGATGGTTCCCGTGACCCGAGTTCTCGCGGTGGCCAACCAGAAGGGTGGTGTGGCCAAGACCACCACCGTGGCCTCCCTGGGTGCGGCGTTCGTCAGCGAGGGCAAGCGGGTGCTGCTGGTCGACCTCGACCCGCAGGGCTGCCTGACGTTCTCACTCGGGACCGATCCCGACAAGCTCGCGGTCTCGGTGCACGAGGTGCTTCTCGGCGACGTCGAACCCGACGCCGCCCTGGTGGGCACACCGGAAGGTATGACCCTGCTGCCCGCCAATATCGACCTCGCCGGCGCGGAGGCCATGCTGCTGATGCGGGCCGGGCGCGAGTACGCCCTCAAACGCGCGCTGGACAAACTGGACGCCTCCGCCGAGCACCGCTTCGACGTGGTGATCATCGACTGCCCGCCGTCGCTGGGGGTGCTCACCCTCAACGGCCTGACCGCCGCCGACGAGGTGATCGTGCCACTGCAGTGCGAGACCCTCGCGCACCGCGGGGTGGGCCAGTTCCTGCGCACGGTGGCCGACGTCCAGCAGATCACCAACCCGCGCCTGCGGCTGCTCGGTGCGCTGCCGACGCTGTACGACGCGCGCACCACGCACAGCCGCGATGTACTGTTCGACGTCGCCGACCGCTACGACCTTCCGGTGCTGGCGCCGCCGATCCCGCGCACCGTGCGCTTCGCCGAGGCCAGCGCGTCGGGTTCATCGGTGATGGCGGGCCGCAAGAACAAGGGTGCGTCGGCCTATCGCGATCTGGCGAAAGCCCTTGGCAAGCACTGGAAGTCGGGCGCGGACCTGCCGACGTTCACCCCGGAGATGTAGCCGCCTCAGGCTGGTCCGTAGCCGGCGATTTCCTGGCCGCGCTGCTCGATCCCCATCGGACCGGCCACCGCCGGCACCACCGCGCCCGCGCCGGGCGGGTGCTCGACGGCGATGAGCCGCTCGAAGGCGCCGCCGGCGGGGTCGTACACCGCTAGGCCGCCCTGCACCGGGACCAGCAGCCGGCCGGCCATCATGGTGGCCGGCCCCAGCGGGGTGCGCTGCGCGGTGGCGTCGATGGTGTAGCGGTAGACGAGTTTGTCGTCGAACACCATCACCGCGCTGCCGGTCCACCAGGTGATGTAGTCACCGGCGCGGGTCACCGCCGGTGCGGCGCCGGGCCATGACGGCGGAATGCGCAGCGGGGTCTCGCTCACCTTGGTGCCGGTCTCGTCGTAGACGGCCACCTCGGGCCGCGGGATCGGCAAGTACACCGCCGCCGTCGTCCCCTTGACCGCGAGCACCCGGGCGTCGGAGTCCGGCGCCAGACCGGGCAGTTTCACCGTCTTGGACTCCGGTTCGTCCTCTTCCTTGGCGGGCTTGAGCAGGTTCAGCCGCAGATCCCGCTCGTCGGGGCAGGCTTCCAGCACCGCGACGGCCGTGTCGCTGGCCGACGCCGACATCAGCGTGCATCCCTCACCGACGGCGATGTGGACCGGTTTGACCCGGGCGTCCAGTTCGCCGTAGGACAGCATCCGCACCAGATCCGAGCGCCACAGTTCCAGCCGGGTCGGCCCGTAGGACAGCACCGCGCTGCCGTCGGAGCTCACCACCACCTGCTTGTCGGCGTAGCTGGTCCGGGTCGGGCCGCGTTGCCCGGTGCCGGACTTCACCGAGCTCACCTGCCCGCACCCGCGCACATCGGGGTAGACGGCGACGGCGAGGTCGTAGACGTAGGACACCCCGCACAGGTCGCGGTCGCGGGCGTAGAGCCAGCGTTGCTCACCGGTCTCGGGATTGCGGCCGGTCATCTCGCGGCCGTCGCCGGTCACCACCGTGCCGCCCGCGATCACCGGTGCCAGCGTCTTGGAGCTGGGCGCGGTCCAGCGTTGCTGCAGCGCGCCCGGAACAGCCTGCGGCGCTTTGAGATCCGGGGCCGGTGTGGCGGCCGGACGGAAGGTGGTGGCGCGCGCCGAGCTGTGCCACCAGAACATCGCGATCACCACCGCTACGACGGCCGTGATGGCGGCGGCGGCGATCAGATCGCCTCTGGTGCGGCGTTCGGGACGGACCATCGGGCCGGTCAGCCGGCTCAGTTCGTTGCGGCGCCGGCCTCGGCCGACTTGCGCGGGCCGCGGCGACGCCGGCGGCGCTTGGTCGAATTCCCTTCGCCCGCAGGCGCTCCCGGGTTGCTGCCGGAGTTGTTCTCCGCCGGGGCGGATGCCACGGCCGAACCGTTGGTGCTCTCGGCGCCGGTCTTGCCGCCGCGGGTGCGCTGGCGCGACCGGCTGCGGGCCGGGCGCTCCGAACGCTCGGAGCGCTCCGAACGCCGCTCCGGACGTTCGGAACTCTTGCGCGGGGTCTTCACGCCCTGCGCGGTGCGCGCCGCACCCACCGTGCCGCCGGCCTCGGCGGGAATGCCGAGCTCCTCGTAGAAGTGCGGCGAGTTGGAATACGTCTCGGCCGGGTCGGCGCAGTCCAGCTTGAGCGCGGTGTTGATCATCGCCCAGCGGTCCAGCTCGTCCCAGTCCACCAGGGTGATGGCGATACCGGTCTTGCCGGCGCGGCCGGTGCGCCCGATGCGGTGAACGTAGGCCTGCTCGTCCTCGGGGATCTGGTAGTTGATCACGTGGGTGATGTCGTCGATGTCGATGCCGCGCGCGGCCACGTCGGTGGCCACCAGCACGTCGACCTCGCCGGCGCGGAACGCCTTGAGCGCCTTCTCCCGCGCGATCTGGCCCAGGTCGCCGTGCACCGCGCCCACTTTGAAGCCACGCTCGGCGAGTTCGTCGGCCACCTTCTGCGCGGTCCGCTTGGTGCGGGTGAAGATCATCGTCGCGCCGCGGCCCTCGGCCTGCAGGATGCGCGCCACCATCTCCACCTTGTCCAGCGCGTGCGCGCGGTAGGCGAACTGCTCGGTGGTGTCGTGAGTGGCCGCGCCCTGCACGCCCTCGGCGCGGATGTGGGTGGGCTGGTTCATGAACGTGCGCGCCAGCGTGATGATCGGGCCCGGCATGGTCGCCGAGAACAGCATCGACTGGCGTTCGTCGGGAATCCGGCTCAGGATGCGCTCGATGTCGGGCAGGAAGCCCAGGTCGAGCATCTCGTCGGCCTCATCCAGCACCAGCACGCTCAGCCCGCCGAGTTGCAGATGGCCCTGCTGCGCGAGGTCGAGGAGGCGGCCCGGAGTGCCGACCACCACGTCGGCGCCGGCCTGCAGCGACTCGATCTGAGGCTCGTAGGGCCGTCCGCCGTAGATGGAGACCACCGAGAACGGCCGGCTCTTGCCTGATGTCGGCGGCTCCGCGCCTCCGCCATCGGCGGTGAGGTACTTGGCGGCGTGCTTGAGGTCCTCGTAGACCTGGATGCACAACTCGCGGGTCGGCACCACCACCAGCGCGCGCGGCGTCCCGTTCAGCGGCCGGGTGTCGTCGCCGGCGATCCGGTGCAGCAGCGGCACCCCGAACGCGAACGTCTTGCCCATGCCGGTGCGGGCCTGGCCGATCAGGTCGTCGCCGGCCATCGCCAGCGGCAGGGTGAGTTCCTGGATCGCGAAGGTGTGCTCGATGCCGTTCTCGCCCAGGGCCCTCACGATCTCGTCGCGGACGCCGAGTTCGGCGAAGCTGGGGGTGGCGTGGCTATGCAGATGTGTCATGGGTCCTCGTACGTGCTTCCTGTTGCCGTGCTTCCAAGTCGAAGCGCGCACGAGGTGTCGATTTCTCGAAGGGGCCCCACGCCGTGACGGCGGGCCTGCTTCGTGCACGCACATTTCCAAAAGAACCTGCGGTTCCAGCCGCCATGCTACCTGGTTACAGTTGGAAGATGAGCGCTGGCACGAGCGAGACGGCACCGCCGCCGGCCATCGCCGCTGATCATCCGGGTATCAACGAGCTGTTCTCCCTGCTGGCGTACGGCGAGGTCGCGGCGTTCTACCGGCTCACCGACGAGGCCCGGATGGCGCCGGATCTGCGCGGCCGGATCAACATGGCGCGGATGGCCGCCGCCGAGATGGGCCATTACGAACTGCTGCATCAGACGCTGGAGTCGCGCGGCGTCGACGTGCTGGCGTCGATCACCCGTTACGCGCCCGCGCTGGAGAACTACCACCGGCTCACCATGCCGAGCACCTGGCTGGAGGCTCTGGTGAAGACCTACGTCGGCGACGCGATGGCCGCCGACCTGTATCTCGCGATCGCCGGCTCGCTGCCCGACGAGGTGGCCGACGTGGTGCGTGCGGTACTCGGCGAGACGGTGCACTCGCAGTTCGTCGTCGCTGAGGTACGCGCTGCGGTGAGTGCCAGCGGACGCCAGCGCAGCCGGCTGGCGCTGTGGTCGCGCCGGCTGCTCGGCGAGGCCATCACCCAGGCGCAGTTCGTGATGGCCGACCACGACGAACTCGTCGATTTGGTAGTGGCCGGATCGGGGGGCTTGGGTCAGCTCACCGACTTCTTCGATCGCATGCAGCACACTCACGGCGAGCGGATGCGTCAGCTCGGACTGGCCTGAGCGCCAGAGGGATTCAACCCCAGAGGGATTCAGCGGTTGCAGGTGACGCTGGTGCTGAAGTCGGTCTGCGCGGCCACGGTCGATCCGCCGGCGTCGGTGATCCAGCAGTTGAGCTGGCTGCCGCGGCTGCTCGCGGTCACGTAGTTCACCGGGACGTTCGGGGTGACGGTCAGCGTCCACGGCAGCGTCACGTTCTCCGCGCGCTGCAGGGTGCCGGTCTCGTCGGCGTAGACGATGGTGACCGGGTCGTCGAAACGCTGGTTGCCCGCGACGGTGTAGACGACTCGGCGCAGGTCGACGGCCGGCAGCGCCGCCGGCGTGGGCGCGGTCACCATGATCGGGCGCTCGAGGCCGGCCCACGCGTCTGCGGTCCGGGTGGCTGCCTTGGGCTGCGCCCCGGAGTCGGCCGGGGCGATGGTCGCGACGACGGTGCGCGGGGTGGATTCGGTGGTGGCCGAGACGCCGGTCCGGATGACGTACACGGTGGCCAGCGCGGTGCCCACCAGCCCCGCGGCGGTCATCACCACCCGAAACCACTCACGTCCCCGGCCGTTCACGAGATTCCACGCTAGGCAGCGCGCACGCCCCCGGCGGCGGGGCGCACGGCGGCGTTGTCATGCTGTAACCGCAGCTTGACTCAACCGTATGCTGTACAGCCGATACGAAAGGGGCCGGTGTGGAGGTCAAGATCGGTGTCTCGGACAGCCCGCGCGAGCTGGTGTTCAACAGCACGCAAACACCCGAAGAGGTGGAGGGCCTGGTGAAGGCGGCCTTGGCGAAAGGCTCCTCCGAGGTGCTGAGCCTGGCCGACGACAAGGGCCGCCGCTTTCTGGTGCAGACCTCCCGGATCGCCTACATCGAGATCGGCGCCGCGGACTCGCGCCGCGTCGGATTCGGGATCGCCCCGCCGGCCTGACGCAGCCGGGCGTCAGCGCAGCTGACTCAGCGGGCCAATGGCACGTGCGACAACCCGCCCCACGCGAACGCCACCGTGCCCTCGACCGCGTCCTCCTTGGACACCGGCCGGTCGGAGTCCAGCCAGTAGCGGGCGCTGTCCACGCTGATGCTCACCAGGCCCACCGCGATCATCCGGGCGCGGTGCGGGTCCAGGCCCGAGTCGCGGCTGATCAGGTCGAACACCGCGTCGGTGCACGCCTCGGTGGCCACCTTGACCTGGGCGGCCACCTGCGGGTCGGTGACGTTGTCGTTCTGGAAGATCAGCCGGTAGCCCTGGCTGTCGTGCTCGATGAAGTCGAAGAACGCCTGCACCGCGGCGCGCAGCCGCTGCCGGTTGTCGGTGGTGGTCCGCAACGCCTGCCGCACGCTGGACACCATGATGTCGATGTGCTGGGCGAGCACCGCCAGATAGAGGTCCAGTTTGGAGGAGAAGTGCTGGTAGAGCACCGGCTTGCTGACCCCGGCCTGCTCGGCGATCTCGTCCATGCCGGCGGCGTGGTAGCCACGGTCGACGAAGATGTCGCTGGCCGCCTCGATCAGCTGTTCACGGCGCTCTCCGCGGGGTAGACGGCCGCTGCGACGCGCGGATTTACGCGTCGTCGTGGCAGCGAAATCTCCCATCCGGCCGACACTACTACCCGCCGTTGCGGGTGGGTCCGAACGCCACCGTGTGCCATCCTGGGTCGGTGACCAACCAGTCGGGGCCGCCCGGCGGACAGCGCGGCGGACTGCGCGAGGGTGGCCGCCCGCCGGTGGTGGCCAGCGAGTGGAACCAGCCGCTGCGCGCCCACCGGGACCCGCTGAACGTCGATGTCGGCCGGCCCCGGTCCAACCGCGATGAGCACCGCCGGCTGCGCAAGCAGACCGCGGCGGGCCGGTTCATCACCGCCTACGGCTGGCGCGCCTACGCGCTGCCGGTCCTGGTCGCCGTCACCGGCGTGGTGTTCTATCAGACGCTCACCGGCACGCCGGTGCAGCCGGCCGACCCGGGCGTCAAGGGCACCCCGGCCATCGGGGCGGTGGCCACCACCATCGTCGGCGCACCACCGCGCGGGCTCACCGAGTTCGACGCCAACCTGCCCACCGGCATCCTGCCCGCGGGCGGGCCGTTCACCGAGACCGGCGATCGCACCTGGCGGATCATCCCCGGCACCACGCCCAAGATCGGCGAGGGCACCGCCAAGACGTTCACCTACACCGTGGAGATCGAGAACGGCGTCGACACCTCCTCGTTCGGCGGTGACGAGGGCTTCGCCCGGATGGTCACCGAGACGCTGGCCAACCCCAAGAGCTGGACGCACGACCCCCAGTTCGCGTTCCGCCGCATCGACGCCGTCACCGAGGCAGACAAGCCCGACTTCCGGGTGTCGCTCACCTCGCCGATCACGGTCCGCGAGGGCTGTGGCTACGAGATCCAGATCGAGACGTCCTGCTACAACCCGGTCTACGGACCCGACGCCGAGCCGCGGGTGTTCCTGAACCTGGCGCGCTGGGTCCGCGGGGCGGTGCCGTTCCAGGGCGACATCGGCTCCTACCGGCAGTACCTGGTCAACCACGAGGTGGGTCACGCGATCGGGTACAACGCGCACGAGCCGTGCGAACGCAACGGCGCTCTGGCGCCGATCATGATGCAGCAGACCTTCTCCACCTCCGATAACGACGCGGCGCGCTTCGACCCGCAGTACGTCAAGCCCGACGGCAAGACCTGCCGATTCAACCCCTGGCCGTACC
>VEQU01000086.1 GCA_018883075.1 Mycobacterium sp. | reverse complement strand
CATATGACCGAGGTCGGCGATCAGGCCGTCGGAGACGTCGGTCATCGCCTGCGCCCCGGCGTCGGCGGCGATCCGGCCCTGGCCGTACGGCGGCCGGGGCACCCGGTGCCGGTCACGCAGATCGCCGTATACGTCGATCCCCCTGCTGCCCTCGATCCCCTCGCGGCCCTCGATCCCCTCGCGGCCCTCGATCCCTTTGCGGCCCTCGATCCCTTTGCGGCACAGTGCCAGTCCGGTCGCGGACCGGCCGAGGTCGCCGGCCACCGCGATCACCGCACCGGCGCGAGCCCCGCCGCGCAGCACCGGCGCGCGCCCGCCGAGGTCACCGAGCGCGGTCACCGACACCACCCACTGCGGGCTGGCCACCAGATCGCCGCCGACGATGCCCGCTCCGGCGAGTGCCGCCTCGTGCCACATGCCGTCGGCGAGTTCCTGTGCGGCGTCGGCGGGGGTGTCCGGCGCGGCCCCGAAGGCGACGACGAACGCACTCGGCGTTGCACCCATCGCCTCGATGTCGGCGGCGTTCTGCGCGATCGCCTTGCGGCCGACGTCGTGCGGGCTCGACCAGTCCAGCCGGAAATGCCGGCCCTCGACGAGCATGTCGGTGGTGATCACCACCCGGCCGTCGGGGGCATCCACCACCGCGGCGTCGTCCCCCGGTCCGACACGCACACCGGCATGCCGCGGGCGCCCGGCGACGAGTCGGTCGATCACCGCGAATTCGCCGATGTCGGCCAGGGAGGGATCTGCACCGTCTGCCACGGCTTCTCCCCTCATATCCCCGCGTATCCCTGCGCGTCGCTGCGGTAGGTTGGGCGCCGTCAGTCTAGGGGCGGTGTGGGAAGGCCGATCAGGTGCAGGACGATTCGCCCGATCAGGACGGCCCGCCCCGCGCTCTGCTGATCGCCGCCCTGCTGCTCGCCGTGATCGCCGTCGGCGCGATCCTCGCGGTCGCCGCCTCCCGGCGCACGCCGCCGGCGCCGGTCGCCATCGCCGCGGTCCCCGCCCCGCAGTCACAGTCGCCGGAGTGCCGCTCACTGGTGTCCACGCTGCCCGATCGGCTGGGCGGCTATACCCGCGCGACCGCCGCCGAGCCGGTGCCCGACGGTGCGGCCGCGTGGCGCGACGCCGCCGACTCGGCTCAGGATCCGGTGATCATGCGCTGCGGACTGAGTCGGCCGGCCGAATTCGTAGTGGGCTCACCGCTGCAGATGGTCGATGACGTGCAATGGTTCCGGATCGACGATGCCGACACCCAGCGCAGCACCTGGGTGGCGGTGGACCGTCCGGTGTACGTGGCGGTGACCCTGCCCATCGGTTCGGGCCCGACACCCATCCAGGCGCTCTCCGAGGTCATCGCACGAACAATGCCGGCCATCCCGGCCACGCCGGCCCGACCGGGACCGAATTGAGTCAGCGCAGACCGGTGCCGCGCGCCAGCGCCGTCTCGACCATGGTGCCCACCAGCGTCGTGTAATCCACCCCGCTGGCGCCCCACATCCTCGGGAACATCGAGATCGTGGTGAAGCCCGGCATGGTGTTGATCTCGTTGACCATCGGGCCGTCGTCGGTGAGGAAGAAGTCCACCCGCGCCAGACCCTGACAGTCCAGTGCATTGAATGTCCGGATCGCCAAGTGCCGCAACATCTCCGCGGTGTCGTCGTCGATCTTGGCCGGCACATCGAGTTCGGCGACGTCGTCGAGGTACTTGGTCTCGAAGTCGTAGAAGCCGTCGTCGCGCCCGCCCACACCGGCGACCCGGATCTCGCCGATCGTGCTGGCGCGCACCGAGCCATCGGGGAACTCAAGTACCCCGCACTCCAGTTCACGGCCCTCGATCGCCGCTTCGATGATCACCTTGGGATCGTGGCGGCGCGCCTCGGCGACGGCGGCCCGCACATCGGCCGCCGCACTCACCCGGCTCACTCCGATGGAGGAACCCCCGCGAGCAGGCTTGACGAACAGCGGCAATCCCAGCCGCTCGAGATCGACGTCGGTGGGCGCCTCCTGGCGCTGCCGCAGCACCAGATAGTCGCCGATCGGCAGCCCGTCGGCAGCCATCAGCTTCTTGGCGAATTCCTTGTCCATCCCGGCAGCACTGGCCAACACACCCGCGCCGACGTAGGGGACATCAGCCATCTCCAGCAGACCCTGGATGGTGCCGTCCTCGCCGAAGGGACCGTGCAGGGTCGGGAACACCACGTCCACCGAGGACAGTATCTCGGCGGCCTTCGCCAGCGGGCTGTCGGTGTGGCCGACGACACCGGGCAGCCGTCCGTCCCGGATGGTCAGCTGTGCGGGGTCGGCATCGGTGCGAAGCCACGAACCGTCCGGGGTGATCCCGACGGCGACCGCCTCGAAACGGTCCGGATCGAGATGACGCAGGATGCT
The DNA here is from genome assembly GCA_018883075.1 of Mycobacterium sp. Lineage (GTDB taxonomy): Bacteria > Actinomycetota > Actinomycetes > Mycobacteriales > Mycobacteriaceae > Mycobacterium. Next base: position 7,081 of record VEQU01000086.1, on the reverse strand, counting down.
GCCGGCCGACACACAGGAGATGGCGTGTTCGGAACTGCGGCCGCCGTAGACGACGGCGACACGCACCCGGGATCCGGTCACAAACTGCAGAGGCTACCGCCCGGGGGCCAGGGCGGCGGTGATGTCGGCCACCAGGTCGTCGGTGTCCTCGATGCCGGCCGAGATGCGCGCGAAACCGGCCGGGACGTCGTCACCCCAGCGGGCGCGCCGGTCCACCGAGGTGTGGATGCCGCCGAAACTGGTGGCCGACACCAGCAGTTCGCTGTGCCGCACGAGGGCGTACACCGCGGCGGCGTCGGCGAGTTCGATCGCCACCAGGCCGCCGAACTTGCGCATCTGCGCGGCGGCGATCGGGAAGGACGGGTCACCGGGCAGTCCCGGATAGCGCACCGACCGCACAGCCGGATGGCTGCGCAGCGCCGCGGCCAGCGCACCGGCGTTCTGGCACTGGCGTTCGAACCGCAGCCCGAAGCTGCCGATGCTGCGCAGCATGAGCCACGCCTCCAGCGGGCCGAGAATCGCTCCGGCCAGCAGCCGTTCGCGCTCCACCGCCGCCATGAGATCCGGATGACTGCCGGCTACGTATCCGGCGATCAGGTCGCTGTGCCCGGCCAGTGACTTGGTGGCGCTGGCCACCACCAGGTCCGCACCCATCGACAGCGGCTGCTGTCCCAGCGGGGTGGCCGTGGTGTTGTCCACCACCAAACGTGCACCGCGCCGGTGGCAGATCGCACCGAGCCGGTGCAGATCGACGACGTCGAGTCCTGGATTGGTGGGCGTCTCGGCCAGCACCACGTCGGCACCCTCGGCCGCCTCGCACAGCAACTCGGCGGTCACCTCGCGCACCACCACACCCTGGGGCACAAGGCTTTCCGCCGCCCACCGCCGGACCTGGTAGTAGCCGTCCGCGGGGATGACGAGCACCGAACCGGGGCGCAGCAGCACGCGCAGAGCCGCTGACACCGCCGCCATACCGGAGGCGAAGCTCAACGCGGCGGACGCGCCCTCGAGTCGCGCCAGCGCATGCTCCAGTTGCGTCCAGGTGGGGTTGGAGTAGCGGCCGTAGACGTGCTCCTCGCTGCCTTCGTCCTCGGACAGGTGGAACGCTGAGGCCGGCACCGGGATGCCGGCTACCGGATGGCCCGGAACAGCGTGCGAGTCAACCGCTGTGACCGCCCGGGTCGAGTCGCCGAACCGCTCGCTCATGGATCCCTCCGACTCGCCGACATCATTCTTCCCTGGCGCTGCGGCCCAGCAGCGCTGCGATGGCCTCGTCGACGACCAGTCCTCTGTGACACACCCGGTACACCGCGTCGGTGATCGGCATCTCGACGTCGTAACTGGACGCCAGCGCCAGGATCGACGTGCATGAGGTGACCCCTTCGGCGACGTGGCCGTTGGTGGCCGCTCGCGCCGCGTCCAGCGATCCTCCCTGACCCAGCCGCTGGCCGAAGGCGCGGTTACGCGAGTGCGCGGATGTGCATGTCGCCACAAGGTCACCGACACCCGCCAGCCCGGCCAGCGTTGCGGTGGTGGCGCCGAGTGCGACTCCCAGCCGCATGATCTCCGCGAGCCCGCGGGTGATGATCGCCGCCGCGGTGTTCTCGCCCAGTCCCACACCGGCGGCCATCCCGCAGGCCAGGGCGATGGCGTTCTTGCACGCGCCGCCGATCTCGGTACCCACCACGTCGGAGTTGGTGTAGGGGCGCAGATAGGCGGTGTTCAACGCGCGCTGCAGTGCGACCGCGCGACCGGAATCTGCGCACGCGACCACCGTCGCCGCGGGCTGGCCCGCCGCCACCTCCTCGGCCAGATTCGGACCCGACACCACCGCCACCTGGCTGGCATCCACGCCGGTGACCGCGACGATCACCTGGCTCATCCGCAGACACGTGCCGAGTTCGATGCCCTTGGCGAGGCTCACCAGCGTGGCGTCGTCGGCGATGTGCCCGCACCACGACTGCAGATTCGATCGCAGTTCCTGAGCCGGCACCCCGAGCAGCACAGTGCTCACCCCGTGTAGTGCCTCGCCGGCATCCGCGGTGGCACCGATCCCGGCGGGCAGCACCACGCCGGGCAGGTAACCGGAGTTGGTCCGGGATGTGTTGATCTCGTCGGCCACCTCGGGCCGGCGCGCCCACATCCGGACCTCGCCGCCGGCGTCGGCGAGCACCTTGGCCAGCGCGGTACCCCAGGCGCCGGCACCCATCACCGTCGCGGTGCCCAGCGTGTCGCCCATGGCATCAACCTATCGGTCTGCTCACCGAGCTTGATCACCTCGCCCACTGGCTGGTGACCGCGCGCTGGCAGGATGACGGCCATGAACGGCGAGCCGGGCGTCGGCGTGATCATCGCCGTCAAACGTCTGCGCGAGGCCAAGAGCCGGTTGACGCCGTTGTTCGGCGCCGCCGAACGCGAACGTGTCGTGTTGGCGATGCTGATCGACACCATCACCGCGGCACTCGCGGTCGACGGCGTCGACTCGATCACCGTGGTGACTCCTGATGCCGTCGCGGCGGCGGCGGCACGCGATCTGGGGGCGGCGGTCGTCGATGACCCGACGCCCGCCGATCACCCCGACCCGCTCAACAACGCGATCCGCGCGGCGAACAGGTCACTCGGCGCGGCGGACGTCGCGGTCCTGCAGGGCGACCTGCCGTCGCTGCGGGCCACGGAGTTCGGGGCAGCGCTGTCGGCCGCGCGCGGGCACCCGCGCAGTTTCGTCGCCGACCGCTCCGGCACCGGCACCTGCGCCCTGTTCTGCTTCGGCGCACCGCTGGTTCCGCTGTTCGGCCCCGACTCCGCGCAGCGACACCGGGCCGAGGGCGCGGTGGAGCTGACCGGGGACTGGCCCGGGCTGCGCTGCGACATCGACACCCCCGAGGACCTGGCCGAGGCGCGGCTGCTGGGTGTGGGCGCGGCGACGGCGGACGCGCTGGCCGGGCGCTGATCCGCAGTTCAGCGGGGGGCGGGGGTTTACCTAGTATCTGTTCGCCCGCGCCGGACCACCGCGGACGGCCTCGTCCACGGCCATCGGCCATGGGAAATGAGCAGATGCGGAATGATGAGGTCATGACCGAGACGGAGATCCAGTCCCGAGCAGCCGAGCCTGATGGCACGACTCAGGCCCGTCCGCCGCAGGCCCCGCCGGCGGCCACCGCCGCGGCGATCGACAACCCGCTGCCCAAGGACCGCTACCTCAACCGGGAACTGAGCTGGCTGGACTTCAACGCCCGGGTGCTCGCCCTGGCGGCGGACACCTCGCTGCCCCTGCTGGAGCGGGCGAAATTCCTGGCGATCTTCGCCTCCAACCTTGACGAGTTCTACATGGTGCGGGTCGCAGGCCTGAAGCGCCGCGACGAGATGGGCCTCTCGGTGCGCTCGGCCGATGGGCTGTCCCCGCGTGAGCAACTACGGCTGATCGGTGAGCGGACCCAGGAACTGGCCACCCGCCACGCGCAGGTGTTCATGGAGTCGGTGCGCCCGGCACTGGCCACGCACGGGATCGAGTTCGTCCGGTGGGACGAGCTGTCCGACGCGGACCGGCCGGCGCTGTCGACGTATTTCAACGATCAGGTCTTCCCGGTCCTGACCCCCCTTGCCGTGGATCCGGCGCACCCGTTCCCGTTCGTCAGCGGGCTGAGCCTCAACCTCGCGGTCACGGTGCGCTCGCCTGAGGACGGCAGCCAGCACTTCGCCAGGGTCAAGGTGCCCGACAACGTCGACCGCTTCATCCGCCTCGACAGCACCGACGGCGAGACGCAGACCATCCGGTTCCTGCCGATGGAGGAACTCATCGGCGCTTTCCTCCCGTCGCTGTTCCCCGGCATGGAGATCGTCGAACGGCACGCGTTCCGCATCACCCGCAACGCCGATATGGACGTCGAGGACCGCGACGAGGATCTACTGCAGGCCCTCGAGCGGGAACTGGCCCGGCGGCGTTTCGGCCCGCCGGTGCGCCTCGAGGTGTCCGGCAATATGAGCGAGCACATGCTGGGACTGCTGCTGCGCGAACTCGATGTGCATCCCGGCGATGTGGTGCAGGTGCCCGGGCTGCTGGATCTGAAGTCGCTGTGGCAGGTCTACGCCGTCGACCGGCCCGCCCTCAAGGAGCGCCCGTACGTGCCGGTCACCCATCCCGCCTTCGCCGACCGGGAGGGCAAGAGCATCTTCGCCACCCTGCGTGAGGGCGACGTGCTGGTACACCACCCCTACGAGTCGTTCTCCACCACCGTGCAGCGATTCATCGAGAAGGCGGCCGCCGATCCGGACGTGCTGGCCATCAAACAGACGCTGTACCGCACCTCCGGCGACTCACCGATCGTCAACGCACTGATCGAAGCCGCCGACGCCGGAAAGCAGGTGGTGGCCCTGGTCGAACTGAAGGCCCGTTTCGACGAGCAGGCCAACATCAAGTGGGCCCGCGCACTGGAGGACGCCGGCGTGCACGTGGTGTACGGCCTGGTGGGCTTGAAGACGCACTGCAAGACGTGCCTGGTGGTCCGCCGGGAGGGCTCGACGATCCGGCGCTACTGCCACATCGGCACCGGCAACTACAACCCGAAGACCGCCCGACTCTACGAGGACGTCGGCCTGCTGACCGCCGCACCCGACATCGGGGCTGATCTCACCGACCTGTTCAATTCGCTGACCGGATACTCGCGCAAGCACGGCTACCGCAACCTGCTCGTCGCCCCGCAGGGGATCCGCAAAGGCATCCTCGAACGCATCGAACGGGAAGTCCAGGCGCATCAGCGCGGCGGGAACGGCCTGATCCGGGTCAAGGCCAACGCAATCGTCGACGAGCAGATCATCGACGGCCTCTACCGCGCCTCACAGGCCGGGGTGCGCGTTGAGGTGGTGGTGCGCGGCATCTGCGCGCTGCGCCCCGGCGTGGAGGGATTCTCGGAGAACATCACGGTGCGCTCGATTCTGGGCGAGTTCCTCGAACACTCGCGGGTCATGCAGTTCGGCGCGATCGACGAGTTCTGGATCGGCAGCGCCGACATGATGCACCGCAACCTCGACCGCCGGGTCGAGGTGATGGCACAGGTCCGGGACCGCCGCCTCACCGACTACCTCGACGAGGTGTTCGTCTCCGCTCTGCACCCGTCCACCCGGTGCTGGGAACTGGGACCGGACGGCAATTGGACCGCCTCACCGCAGGACGGCCGCGAGGTCCGCGATCACCAGGTGTGGCTGATGGAAAAACACCGGCAGTCCTGACGTGCCCTCGGCTAAGACGAAAGCCGGCAGTTTGGTGCCGGCGGCCGGCGCGGTGCTGTGGCGGCCCGATCCCGAATCCGGCCAGCCGTCCGTCGCGGTGATCCACCGTCCCCGCTACGACGACTGGTCTCTGCCGAAGGGCAAGCTCGACGACGGCGAGATCGAACCGGTGGCCGCGGTCCGTGAGATCCGCGAGGAAACCGGGCAGCGGGCGTTCCTGGGCCGCCGCCTCGGCCGGGTGAGCTACCCGATACCGGACGGAACCAAGGTCGTCCGGTACTGGGCGGCTCGCGCGTGCGGCGGTGACTTCATCCCCGGCGACGAGGCCGACGAGTTGGTGTGGCTGTCGATCCCGCAGGCTCGCAAGCGGCTGAGCTATCCCTCGGACCGCAAGATGCTCGCGCGGTTCGCGAAGAAGCCCGCCGATACCCAGACCATCCTGATCGTGCGGCACGGGACCGCGGGCCGCAAAGCCCGCTACCACGGCGATGACCGCCAGCGCCCGCTGGATTCCCGGGGCCGCGCGCAGGCCCAGTCGCTGGTCCCGCAGTTGCTGGCGTTCGGCGCCGACACCGTCTACGCCGCCGATCGGCTGCGCTGCACCCAGACGGTCCGGCCGCTGGCCGACGAACTCGGGGTGCCCATCAGCCCGGAGAGCACCCTGACCGAGGAGGCCTACGCCCAGGACCCGGATGCCGCGCACGAACGTGTGCTGGCGATCGCCGGCTGGGGCGGGACGCCGGTGATCTGCACGCAGGGCAAGGTCATCCCCTACCTGATCGACTGGTGGTGCAAGCGCGACGGCGTCAAGCCGGACAAGTCACGCAACCGCAAGGGCAGCACCTGGGTGCTCTCGGTGGCCCGGGGGCGGCTGGTCGCGGCCGATCACATGGCCAGCCCGTTGGCGGCCAAGCACTCCTAGAGAAAACAAATACGCCGCGGACTGGTTGTCCGCGGCGTATTTGCTCGGAGGAATCTAGCGGCGCTTGGCCGCAGCCTTGCGAACCGCCTTGCGCGCGGCGGTCTTGCGGACTGCCTTGCGGGCCGCAGTCTTACGCACGGCCTTCTTGGCAGCAGCCTTGCGGACCGCCTTCTTGACGACGCGCTTGCGCACCGCCTTCTTTGCGGCCTTCTTGACGACGCGCTTGCGCACCGCCTTCTTTGCGGCCTTCTTGACGACGCGCTTGCGCACCGCCTTCTTTGCGGCCTTCTTGACGACGCGCTTGCGCACCGCCTTCTTCACGGCCTTCTTGGCGGCGGCCTTACGGACCGTCTTCTTGGCGGCCTTGCGGACCGTCTTCTTGGCGGCGGCCTTACGGACCGTCTTCTTGGCGGCCTTGCGGGCCGGAGCCTTCTTGGCGGCCTTCTTGACTGCAGCCTTCTTCACAGCTTTCTTCACAGCGGACTTCCTAACTGCGCCACCGACGGCGCCTCTCTTTACAGCCGGTCCCTCAGTCGGGATTCTTTGTGCACCAGAAACAATTGCCTTGAACTGCGCGCCGGGGCGGAACGCGGGAACAGAGGTCGGCGCGACCATCACGGTCTCGCCCGTACGCGGGTTGCGCGCGACGCGAGCTGCACGCCGCCTGCGCTCGAATACACCGAAGCCGGTGATGGTTACGCTGTCACCCCTTTGCACAGCGCGTACGATGGCGTCGATCAAGTGCTCGACGGAATCGCCCGCCAGACGGCGGTCGATCTCTAACCTCTCCGCGAGAATCTCGATCAACTCTGCTTTGTTCATTCAGCATCCTCCGAAACCGAAACAGTGGTCCTGGGTGGACCGACAGCAGACACGGTAAACGGTAAATGCACAGATATCCATGAGCCACGCGCATTTACGGCAAAACGTTTT
>VEQU01000136.1 GCA_018883075.1 Mycobacterium sp. | reverse complement strand
CGCCGGCCGGGTCGCGGCGGTGCTCGCCGCACGGCGCGGCATCCCCGCCGCACCCGGCAGCACACTCGGCGCCCAGGTGGCCGGCACCCAGCCGGTCGCCGTCGCTGCGATCTGGATCGCGGTGGTGGCGGTGGTGTCGACGCTGGCCTGCCCCCGGCCGTGGCAGGGCCCGGTCGCGGTGCTGGTCGCGCTGGCGCTGACCGGCATGCTGGTGCGGCACTGCGTGCGGCGCTTCGGCGGGATCACCGGCGACGTGCTTGGTGCCGCCGTCGAGATCGCCACCACGGTAAGCGCGATCGGCTTGGCTATTGCGAGCTGATCGCGGGATGCTGTAGCGATGCTCGGCGAGTTGTCCGCAGCGGCGGTAGAGGACCTGCTGCACGGGGAGGTGATCGCGCGCCTCGGATGCCTGAGCGACGGACGCGTGTACGTCGTCCCGGTGACCTATGTCTACGACGGCACCTATGTGTGGGGCCACGGCATGGACGGAGAGAAGCTGCGCGCGATGCGCGCGCACCCGCAGGTCTGCGTGGAGGTCGAGCACGTAGACGACCTGTCCAACTGGCGCAGTGTGATCGCCTGGGGAACCTTCGAGGAATGCCGCGGCGACGACTGGGACGCCGGGATGGCGCTGCTGGCCAAGCGCATCATGCCGCTGCTGAGGTTCCCGCCGCATCAGCCGGTGCCGGACCCGCCCGCGCGCGGGCACGGCACGGTCTACCGGATCCGGCTGCACACCAGGACCGGACGGTTCGAGGAGGTCTCGGGATGAGCGCGGCCGGACTTCCCGAGCCCGAGTAACGACACCCACGGCCACCAGTTGGGGGACACGGTCCTCGTCGAGGTGGCCAACCGGCTGACCGCCGCCGTCCGCAGAACCGACACCGTCGTGCGCTGGGGCGGTGAGGAATTCGTGATCCTGCTTCGCGACTGCGCGCTCGACGACGCGGTGGCGCGGGCCGAGCACATTCGCCGACGGATCGCCGACGGCGTCTTCTCCGGCGTGCGGGCCGTGACCGCCAGTGTCGGCGCGGCCGAACTCGCGCCCGGCGACGACCTGGACTCCTGGCTGAGCCGCGCCGATGCGACGCTCTATGAGGCTAAAAGGGCGGGACGCAACACGGTGGTCGCCGGTCGGCGGAGTTAGCGGAGCCGGGTCATCCAGCCCCCACCCGCGCAGCGCTAGCGGAGCCGGGTCATCCAACCTCTCGTGTCGGCGAAGGTTCCGCGCTGCAGTCCGGTGAGGGTGTCGCGCAGCGCCATGGTCACCTCGCCGGGTGAGCCGTCTCCCACGGTGAACTCGCCGTCGCCGTACTTGACGTGCGCCACCGGCGTGATCACCGCAGCCGTCCCGCAGGCGAACACCTCGGTGATCTCACCCGCCGCCACGCCTTTGCGCCACTCCTCCACGTCGATCTTGCGCTCCTCGACGGCGAAGCCGGCGTCGCCGGCGAGTTGCAGCAGCGAGTCGCGGGTGATGCCCGGCAGCAGCGAACCGCTGAGCTCCGGGGTGACCAGCCGCGCCGAACCGCCGCTGCCGAACACGAAGAACAGGTTCATGCCGCCCATCTCTTCGACGTAGCGGCGTTCGATGGCGTCGAGCCACACCACCTGATCGCACCCGTGCTCGGACGCCTCGGCCTGCGCCAGCAGCGAGGCGGCGTAGTTGCCGCCGAACTTCGCCGCCCCGGTACCGCCGGGACTGGCCCGCACGTACTCGGTGGACAGCCAGACGCTGACCGGTTTGATGCCGCCCTTGAAATACGCCCCGGCGGGTGAGGCGATCACCATGTAGCGGTACTCGGCCGACGGCCGCACACCCAGTCCGGGCTCGGTGGCGATGATGAACGGCCGCAGATACAGCGACTGCTCTCCCCCGGCGGCGGGCACCCATTCGTGGTCGACGGCGATCAGTTGGCGCAGCGACTCGATGAACAGCTCGTCGGGCAGTTCCGGGATGGCCAGCCGGCGCGCCGAGGTGCGCAGCCGCGCCGCGTTGGCCTCCGGCCGGAACGACACGATGGACCCGTCGGCCCACCGGTAGGCCTTGAGTCCCTCGAAGATCTCCTGCGCGTAGTGCAGAACGATCGCCGAGGGGTCCAATTCGATGGGGCCGTAGGGCATCACCGCCGCGTCGAACCAGCCGCGCTCCTCGGTGTAGAGCACCGAGACCATGTGGTCGGTGTAGTAC
>VEQU01000085.1 GCA_018883075.1 Mycobacterium sp. | reverse complement strand
AGGATCGGTGCCCCGATCGCTGTCGCGGCCGTCTCGATCCGCGCGGCGGCGTCGGCGTTGAGAAGCGGGTCGATGTCCGAGGAGTTCTCCGGCCAGATGACGAACTGCGGTTGTTTGGCCGTACCCGCCTTGACGTCCTGGGCGAGTCGCAACGTCTGTTCGACGTGGTTGTCGAGCACCGCGCGGCGCTGGCTGGCGAAGTCCAATCCGAGCCGGGGCACGTTGCCCTGGACCGCGGCCACCGTCACGGTCGGCTCGTCGGCTCCTGCCACCGCGGCGCGGCGCATCCCCGGGGTGAGTGCCGCGGCGGCGAGCAGCACCACACACAGCAGAGCAGCCGGCACCACCAGTGGGGCGACCGGCGGGTGCGTACCGGCCAACGTGCCCGACGGGTTGCGGTGCCGCTCGTGTGACCGACGCACCGCAGCGGCGCCCTCGACGGCCAGTGCGCACAGCGACGTGCCCAGCAGTGCGACGGCGAAGGACAGCAGCGGCGCACCGCCGATGCGCGCCAGGGCCAGCAGCGGACCGTCCGTCTGACTGAAAGCCACGACGCCCCAGGGGAATCCTCCGAACGGGATGCTGGACTTGAGCCACTCCTGCAGCGACCAGACCAGCGCCACCCACAGCGGCCAGCCGGGCAGCCGGGACACCCGCACAGTCAGCGCGCCGAACAATCCGGCGAACAGCGCCTGCAGGATGCACAGGGCGATCCACGGCACCACCCCGACCAGTCCGCTGATCCACGGCAGCAGCGGCAGGTAGAAGGCGAGGCCGAACAGGAATCCGTATCCGAATCCGCCGGCCGTCGTGGTGGACGCCCGGGTGAGCACCCAGCAGAGCAGGCCGATGGCCGGCGCCGCCGCCCACCACCAGCCGGTGGGCGGGAAGCTGACGCACAGCAGCAGACCGGCGAGCACGCTGACGCCCAGCCGCAGCAGCCGCGGCACCAGTGCGCTGCCCAGCCTGGCGATGATCCGCTCACCCATGCAGCACGACTCCGCGGTGCACCGTCTGCAGGCAGCGCGGCAGCGGGTCGCCGGGCTGCAGGCGCGGCAGGCTCGGCACCCGCGAGCGCGGATCGAGCGACCAGCGCGCCACCGTGTCGGCCGGTGCGCTCACCTCGAGCTCGCCGGTGTCCCACAGCGCGTAACTCGCGATCGCGCCGGGAACCAGGGTGCCGGTGACGCCGTCGGCCGCTCCGCCGGCCCGCCAGCCGCCGCGGGTGGCCGCGGCGAACGCCGCGCGCGCGGAGATCGCGCTTCCGGTGCTGCGGTGGTGGCTGGCGGCGCGGACCCATTCCCACGGGCTCATCGCGGTGACCGGGGCATCCGAACCGAAGGCCAACCGCACGCCTGACGATGCTAACAGCGCGAACGGGTTGAGCCTCGCGGCCCGATCCCGCCCGAGCCGGCGGGCGTACATACCCGACTCGCCGCCCCATAGAGCGTCGAAGACCGGCTGCATGCTGGCGGTCACGCCCCAGGCGCCGAGTTTGGCGGCCTGCGCGGGCGTGACCATCTCCAGGTGTTCCAGCCGGTGCCCGCAGCGCGCGACGGCCGGGGCGCCGAAACGTGCGACGGTGGCCTCCAGTGCGTCGATCACCGCACTGACCGCCGCGTCGCCGATGACGTGGAAGCCGGCCGTCACGCGAGCCTCGGTGCAGGCGAACAGGTGTCGCGTGATGGTCTGGGCGTCGAGGTGGTTCGTGCCGGTGCTGTGCGGGGCGTCGGCGTAAGGTTCGCACAGCCAGGCGGTGCGCGAGCCGAGCGCGCCGTCGACGAAAAGGTCGCCGGCCAGCCCGCGGGCCCCGGTCTGTTCGATGAGCGCACGGGCTTGCGCCGCGGTGGACACCGCCTCGCCCCAGTAGCAGATCACCTCGACGCCGTGTGTACTCGCGCGCAGTTCCTCCCAGTCCTGCGTTCCACCGATGTCCGGCCCGGCGCACTCGTGCACGGCGACGATGCCGGCGGCCGCGGCGTGGTCGAGGGCGGCGCGGCGGGCCTCGTCGCGCTGGGACACGGTGAGCAGTGCGCGGGCCTCGGCGCGCACGAGGTGGTGCGCGGCGGCGGTCAGCGGGTGCTGCGGGTGGAAGCCGTCGGCGGCGGACAGGCCCGAAACCCGTTGCCGCAGTCCGCTGGAGGCGACGGCGGAGTGCACGTCGACGCGGGCGAGGTAGACCGGGACGGTACCCGCCACTGCGTCGAGGTCGGCGGTGCTGGGCGGCTGCGGCCAGGCGGTGTCATCCCAGCCGTGGCCCCACACCGGCCGCCCCGGATAGGCGGCGATGTGATCGGCGAGAAGTCGCAGGCAGTGCGCGGCGTCAGTCGCGGCCGAGAGGTCCAGTCCGGTGATCCGCAGGCCGGTGGCGGTCAGGTGCACGTGGCTGTCGACGAAGGCGGGCGCGACGAACGCGCCGTCGAGGTCGATCAACTCGGCGTCGGGGAACTGCGTCAGCCCGACGTCATCGCTGCCGAGCCACACCACCATCCCGTCGCGCACCGCCATCGCGGTGGCATCCGGGTGCGACGGGCTGTGGATGCGCCCGCCACGCAGCAGTGTGGTCACCGGGTCAGGCCGGGCGGATCTCCAGGCCGATGGTGCGCTTGGCGCCGCCGCGCAGCTTGGAGAAGAAGTTGAAGACGCGGCCGACGATGCCGTAGCGCTGGTTGATCGCCTGGTAGACCGTCTCAGTCTCGGACTCGTCGAGCACGGTGGCTCTCGCCTCGATGGTCTCGCCCTTGACCTTGCCGCGCATATCGCACACCGCCAGGGTGACCCGCGGGGTGTTGCGGATGCGCTTGACCTTCCAGGAGTTCTTCTCGGTGATCACCAGCGCGCGTTCGCCGTCGCGGGCGATCCAGATCGGGGTCGGCTTGGGCCGGCCGTCCTTGGTGAAGGTGGTGAGCAGGACGTACTGGGCCCGGGTTACAGAATCGAAGGAGACCTCGTCGAAAGTGGCAGCCATGCGCCCAACCTACCGGGCCTCGAGTTCGCCCTCGGTCTCGAGCAGCACCTGGCGCAGCCCGGCCAGGGTCTCCTGCTGCGGGTCGGCCCACATGCCGCGCCCAGCGGCCTCCAGCAGCCGTTCGCTCATTGCGTGCAACGCCCACGGGTTGGACTCGCTCAAGAACTTGCGATTCTCCGGGTCCAGCACATAGGACTCGGTGAGCTGTTCGTACATCCAGTCCGCCATCACCTGCGCGGTGGCGTCGTAGCCGAACAGGTAGTCGACGGTGGCGGCCATTTCGAAGGCGCCCTTGTAACCGTGCCGGCGCATCGCCGCCATCCAGCGCGGGTTGACCACCCGCGACCTGAACACCCGCGCGGTCTCCTCGCTCAAGGTGCGGGTGCGCACCGCGTCGGGTCGGGTGTTGTCGCCGATGTAGGCGGCCGGAGCCTGCCCGGTGAGAGCGCGCACGGTGGCTACCATGCCGCCGTGGTACTGGAAGTAGTCGTCGGAGTCGGCGATGTCGTGCTCGCGGCAGTCGGTGTTCTTGGCGGCCACCGCGATGCGCCGGTACTGGTTCTCCATGTCGGCGGCGGCTTCCCGGCCGTCCAGGCCGCGGCCGTAGGCGAATCCGCCCCACGCGGTGTAGACGGCGGCGAGATCGGCGTCGTCACGCCAGTTGCGGCTGTCGATGAGCTGCAGCAGACCCGCACCGTAGGTGCCGGGTTTGGAGCCGAAAACCCTTGTGGTAGCGCGTCGTTCGTCGCCGTGCTCGGCCAGGTCGGCCTGCGCGTGTGCCCGCACGTAGTTCAACTCGTGCGGTTCGTCAAGACCGGCCACGAGCCGCACAGCGTCATCGAGCATCGTGACCACGTGCGGGAAGGCGTCGCGGAAGAACCCGGAGATCCGCACGGCGACGTCGATGCGCGGGCGGCCCAACTCCTCCAATCCGATCGCCTCCAGGTCGACCACGCGCCGCGAGGCGTCATCCCACACCGGCCGCACACCGAGCAGCGCCAGGATCTCGGCGATGTCATCGCCGGAGGTGCGCATGGCCGAGGTGCCCCACGCCGACAACCCCACCGAGCGCGGCCAGTCGCCGTGGTCGGTGCGGTAGCGGGCCAGCAGCGAGTCGGCCATCGCCACCCCGGTCTCCCAGGCGAGCCGAGACGGCATGGCCTTGGGGTCCACTGAGTAGAAGTTGCGCCCGGTGGGCAGCACGTTGACCAGCCCGCGCAGCGGCGAGCCGGACGGTCCGGCAGCGATGTAGCGGCCGTCGAGAGCGCGCAGCACCTGGTCGATCTCGCCGGCCGTGCCGGCCAGCCGGGGCACCACCTCGGTGGCGGCGAAGCGCAGGATGGCCGCCACCGCCGGTTCGCCCGTCAGCTCGCCGACACGCTCGGCATCCCAGCCGGTGGCCTGCAACCCGGCCAGCAGGTCGCGGGCGCGGGACTCGGCGGCGTCGACGGCGGCGCGCTCGTCGGTGCCGTCCTCGGCCAGCCCGAGCGCCTGACGCAGGCCGGGCAGGTGCTGCTCGCCGGCGAACAGTTGGCGGGCGCGCAGGATCGCCAGCACCAGGTCCAGTTCGGCCTCACCGCGCGGGGCCTGGGCCAGAATATGTAGGCCGTCGCGGATCTGGACGTCCTTGATCTCGCAAAGCCAGCCGTCGACTCCCAGCAGCATCTCGTCGAAGTGGTCGTCCTCGGGGCGATCGGCCAGGCCCAGATCGTGGTCCATCTTCGCCGAGCGCATCAGCGTCCAGATCTGCTGGCGGATGGCGGGCAGCTTGGCCGGATCCAGGGCGGCGATGTTGGCGTGCTCGTCGAGCAGCTGCTCCAGCCGGGAGATGTCGCCGTAGGTCTCCGCGCGCGCCATCGGCGGGATGAGGTGATCGACCAGGGTGGCGTGCGCGCGCCGCTTGGCCTGGGTGCCCTCGCCGGGATCGTTGACCAGGAACGGGTAGATCAGCGGCAGATCGCCCAGTGCGGCGTCGGTGGCGCAGTCCGCCGACATGCCCAGCGTCTTGCCGGGCAGCCACTCCAGGTTGCCGTGCTTGCCAAGGTGCACCACGGCGTGTGCGCCGAACTCGTGGCGCAGCCACAGGTAGGTGGCCAGATAGTGGTGACTGGGCGGCAGGTCGGGGTCGTGGTAGATGGCTACCGGGTTGGCGCCGAAGCCGCGCGGCGGCTGCACCAGGATCACCAGATTGCCGGAATGCACGGCGGCGACGACGATCTCGCCGTCCGGATCGCGGCTGCGGTCGACGTAGAGCTCGCCGGGCGGCGGACCCCAGTGCTCCACCATCGCCGCGGCCAGGCCGACGGGAAGGTCCGCGAACCACTGCCGGTAGCGCGCCGCCGGGATGCGGATCGGGTTGCCGGCCAGCTCGCCGTCGGTGAGCCAGTCCGGGTCCTGTCCGCCGCGCTCGATCAGGGCATGCATCAGCGCGTCACCATCGCGGGCATCAAGGCCGGGAACGTCACCGACGTGATAGCCGTTGTCACGCAACGCATTCAGCAGTGCGACCGCGCTGGCCGGGGTGTCCAGGCCGACAGCATTGCCGATCCGGGAGTGTTTGGTCGGGTACGCGGAGAACACCAGCGCCAGCTTCTTGTCGGCCGGCGGGATCCGGCGCAGCCGGGCGAAGTTGACGGCCAGCCCGGCCACCCGCGCGCAGCGCTCCGGGTCGGGGACATAGGAGATCAGTCCGTCGTCGTCGATCTCCTTGAACGAGAACGGGACGGTGATGATGCGGCCGTCGAACTCCGGCACCGCCACCTGGGTGGCGACGTCGAGCGGGCTGAGCCCGTCGTCGCTGCCGGCCCAGCGCGAGCGCGAACTGGTCAGGCACAGGCCCTGCAGGATCGGAACGTCAAGGGCCGCAAGGTGAGTGACGTCCCAGGCGTCGTCGTCTCCCCCGGCGCCGACATCGGCCGGTCGCGCCGACCCGGCGGCCAGCACGGTGACCACCATGGCGTCGGCGGTGGACAGCACGTCGAGCAGTTCCGGTTCGGGGGTGCGCAGCGAGGTGCAGTACACCGGCAGCGCGGTGCCGCCGGCCGCGTCAATGGCGTCGCAGAGCGCCTCGACATAGGCGGTGTTGCCGGCCAGCTGCTGGGCCCGGTAGTACAGCACGGCGATCCGCGGACCGCCGGTGCCGGCACCCGGACGGTCCAGTACCCCCCACGACGGGGCCTGCGCGGGCGGGGCGAAACCGATGCCGGTCATCAGCAGGGTGTCGGATAGGAACGCGTGCAACTGCGCCAGGTTGTCCACACCACCCTGACCCAGATAGGCGTGGGCCTGCAGGGCGATACCGGCCGGCACGGTGGAGCGCCGCATCAGTTCGGCGTCGGGCGCCTGCTCGCCGCTGACCACCACCACCGGGATCCCGCTGTCCACGCAGGCGTCGATGCCGTCCGGCCAGGCCCGGTAACCGCCCAGGACGCGGATCACCACCGCCGCGGCGCCGTCGAGCAGTCCGGACAATTCGCCGTCGATCAGCCGGGCGGGGTTCGCCCACCGGAACGCCGCACCGCAGGCCCGCGCAGTGATCAGGTCGGTGTCGGAGGTCGACAGCAGCAGCACGGCGGGCGAAGGCACCCCCTATTCGTACCGCATCGCCGGAATCGACCTAGACTTCCTGACGTCACGACGACGAGTCGAGGAATCCGGTGCAAGTCCGGAACGGTCGCGCCACTGTGAGAGTCAGACCCGAAACCCGTCGTTCACTCGAACCGGGACGCGGCAATCCCGGGAAAGGAACACCGGTGACGCGAACCCGCGACCACGACGCCTGCCCGGGCGCGCTGCAGTTGCACCAGGCCGCCGACGGGCCGCTGGCCCGCATCCGGCTGCCCGGCGGCATGCTGACCGCCGTCCAGCTGGACGCGCTGGCTGCCGCGGCCGACGACCTCGCCGCCGGAACACTCGAACTCACCGCGCGCGGCAACGTGCAGGTGCGCGGCATCACCGACACCGACGCGTTCGCCGCGGCGGTGGCCGACGCCGGGCTGCTGCCCTCGGCCAGCCACGAACTGGTGCGCAACATCGTGGCCTCGCCACTGTCCGGGCGCCGTGGCGGGCACGCCGACGTGCGGCCCTGGGTGTCACAGCTCGACGACGCGATCCGCGTCGACGACGCGCTGGCCGCGCTACCCGGCCGGTTCCTGTTCTCCCTCGATGACGGAAGCGCGGACGTGGCGACCCTGGCGGCCGACGCCGGTGCGCTGGTGCTCGGTGACACCGCGGCGCTGCTGCTGGCCGGATCCGACACCGGTGTGCGGCTGGCACCCGCCGAGGTGGTCGACGCCCTGGTGACGGTGGCCGAACGGTTCGCCGCCGTCCGCGAGAACGCCTGGCGAATCGCCGAATTGGCCGACCCGGGTGTGCTGCTGGACGGGTTCACCGTCAGCGCGGCACCGCTGGCGATCGGATCCGCCGCCGGAGCACCGGTCGGCTGGATCACGCAGGACGACGGTCGCGTCACCCTCGGTGCGGCGGTGCCGCTGGGGGTGCTCACCGCACGGCAGGCCCGGTTCGTTGCGGCCATCGAGGCGCCGGTGGTGATCACGCCGTGGCGCTCGCTGCTGGTCTGCGACCTCGACGACGGCGTCGCGGACACCTCGCTGCGGGTGCTGGCACCGCTGGGCCTGGTCTTCGACGACACTTCGCAGTGGCTGAAGGTCAGCGCCTGCGCGGGCAGACCCGGCTGCGCGCTGTCGCGCGCCGACGTCCGCGCCGATGCTGCCCGCGCGGTGCGCGCCGGCGACGTCGACCGCGCGGTGCACTACGTCGGATGCGAGCGCGGCTGCGGCCGCCCCCGCCACAGCGAGGTCCTGGTGGCCTCCCCGCAGGGGTATGTCCCCCTCGCGACGGCGGGGTGAGTGCGGTGATCGACTACCTGCGCGACGCCGCCGAGATCTACCGGCAGTCCTTCGAGACGATCCGCGCCGAGGCCGACCTGCACGGGTTCCCCGAAGATGTCGCGCGGGTGGTGGTGCGGATGATCCACACTTGCGGGCAGGTGGACCTGCCAGGGCACATCGCCTTCACGTCCGGCGTGGTCGAGGCCACCCACGCCGCGCTGGCGGCCGGGGCGCCGATCCTGTGCGACTCGTCGATGGTGGCCGCCGGCATCACCGCGGCGCGGCTGCCGGCAGGCAACGAGGTGGTCTCGCTGGTAGCCGACCCGCGCGCGGCCGAGTTGGCCGCCCGGCGCGACAACACCCGCTCGGCGGCCGGTGTGGAGTTGTGGGCCGATCGGCTCGGCGGCGCGGTGCTGGCCATCGGCAACGCGCCCACCGCGCTGTTCCGGCTGCTGGAGCTCATCGATGAGGGTGCGCCCGCACCGGTGGCGGTGCTCGGCGGCCCGGTCGGCTTCGTCGGGTCGGCGCAGTCCAAGCAGGAGCTGATCGAGCGCCCGCGCGGGATGGAATACCTTGTGGTGCAGGGTCGTCGGGGCGGCAGCGCGATGGCGGCCGCCGCGGTAAACGCGATCGCGAGTGCACGCGAATGAGGCTTGCCGAATGAGCAATGGGCAGCGAATGAGGCTTGCCGAATGAGCCATGGGCAGCGAATGAGGCCGGGAACCTTGTACGGCGTCGGGCTGGGCCCCGGCGACCCGGAACTGGTGACCGTCAAGGCCGCCCGGGTGATCGGCGAGGCCGACGTCGTGGCGTATCACAGCGCGCGGCATGGCCGTAGCATCGCCCGCCGCATCGCCGAACCGTATCTGCGGGACGGCCAGATCGAGGAACACCTCGTCTACCCGGTGACCACCGAGACCACCGACCATCCCGGCGGCTACGACGGCGCGATGGAGGACTTCTACACGCAAGCCGCGGGGCTCATCGCCGCGCATCTGGTGGCCGGGCGCGACGTCGCGCTGCTAGCCGAGGGCGACCCCCTGTTCTACAGCTCCTACATGCACATGCACACCCGGCTCACCGACCGCTTCGACGCGGTGATCATTCCCGGGGTGACGTCGGTGAGCGCGGCGTCGGCGGCCACCGGCACGCCGCTGGTGACCGGCGACGAGGTGCTGTCGATCCTGCCCGGCACGTTGCCGGCCGCCGAGCTGGCGCGCCGGCTCGCCGACACCGACGCGGCGGTGGTGATGAAACTGGGCCGCACCTACCCGCAGGTGCGCGAGGCACTGTCGCTGTCCGGGCGCCTCGACGACGCCGTCTATGTGGAGCGTGCCAGCACCGAAACGCAGCGCGTGCTGCCGGCCGCCGACGTCGACGACACCGACGTGCCGTACTTCTCCATCGCGGTACTGCCGGGACCGGCGGGTGGCGCGCGCCGTGACGCCCGCCCGGGCACCGTCGCGGTGGTCGGTCTGGGGCCGGGTGCGGCGGACTGGATGACGCCGCAGAGCCGTCGCGAGTTGGCCGCGGCCAGCGACCTCATCGGCTACGGGCCGTACCTGGACCGGGTGCCGGTGCGCGCCGGTCAGCGCCGGCACGCCTCGGACAACACCGACGAGCCGGCCCGCGCACGGCTGGCCTGCGAGCTGGCCGAGAGGGGCCACGCGGTGGCGGTGGTGTCCTCCGGGGATCCCGGGGTGTTCGCGATGGCCACCGCGGTGCTCGAGGAGGCCAAGCAGTGGCCCGGGGTAGCGGTGCGGGTG
>VEQU01000013.1 GCA_018883075.1 Mycobacterium sp. | reverse complement strand
CCAGTACACCGGGACGGTGGAGGTCGACACGATCGAATCCAGCGCCCCCGCCACATCGGCTCCGAACCGCGCCCGGGCGGACAGGGCCCCGAGGCCCGCCGCGACCTCGCCGTCGAACTCACCGGCGGCAGTAGCGAACGCATGCACGGGGTGGGCCCCGGCGCGCAACTCTCCCACCACGGTGTGAAGTGCCGCGACCATCGCCTTTGCCAGCGCACGACGATCACGCAGTCGCCGGTTGCGACGCCGTCGGGTCGCAGCCAGGACCGCTGTCATCGCGACCGCGAGCGTTGCCGCAGGTGTGGTCAATGCCGCTGCTACCGCCGCCGCGGCGGCGACTAACACCGCCGCCGATGCCGATGGCAGGCGCCTGACTCCCCGGGACGCAGTGGCGAGGCGCCGGCCCGGAGCCGGCGTAATCAGCGTCGCGGCCGCCAGCAATGCGCCCGCGACCGCCCAGGCGCTCACTGGCCGCCTCGGTCGGAGATGATCTCCCGCAGCATCGGCGCGGCATCGAGTGTCCCCTTGTCGACGTGCCACACCGGGAACGCGGCGACACATCCGGCAGCGTCGCGTCCAAGCACTGCGATCTGCTCGACCCGGCGACCGTCGGGTCCGCGGCTGACGTGGACCACAGCCTGAACCGCGGCCGCCAATTGGCTGTGCAGCGCATCGCGGTCAAGTCCGCCGAGGGCGCCGAGTGCCTCCAGTCGCGGCGGCACCTCGGCGGGACTGTTCGCGTGCACCGTTCCGGCACCGCCGGCGTGTCCGGTATTGAGCGCGGACAGCAGATCCACCACCTCGGCGCCGCGAACCTCACCCACGATCAAGCGGTCAGGGCGCATCCGGAGGGCTTGGCGCACGAGGTCGCGCAGAGTGACCTCCCCGATCCCTTCGACGTTCGCAGCGCGTGCCACCAGACGAACCAGGTGGGGGTGCGGTGGCGCCAACTCGGGAGCGTCCTCGACGCAGAGGATGCGTTCGCCGGCGGGAACCGCGCCCAGCATCGCCGCGAGCACCGTCGTCTTCCCGGCTCCGGTTCCGCCCGACACCAGGAATGCGAGCCGAGCGGTGATGATCTGGTCCAACAGACGGGCGGCCTGCGGCGCGAGGGCACCCGCAGCGGCCAGTGCAGTGAGGTCAAGTGTTGCGGGTCGAAGAACACGAAGGGAAATGCAGGTTCCGGCCGCGGCTATCGGGGGCAGCACGGCATGTAGCCGAACGCCGAAGCGTCCAGAACCCAGGCCGCCGAGGAATCCATCGACCCAGGGTTGCGCGTCATCGAGCCTGCGGCCCGCTGCGATGGCGAGACGCTGGGCCAGGCGCCGCACCGCTGCCTCGTCGGTGAATCGAATACCGCTGCGGTGCAGTCCGTTTCCGTCATCAATCCACACCTCGGCGGGTGAGGTCACCAGAACGTCGGTGACGTCGTCGCCGGCGAGCAATGAGTCCAGGACGCCCGCACCGGTCAGTTCGGTCTCCAGTAAACGCAGGTTGCTGAGGACTTCGGTGTCGCCGAGCAACCCTCCCGATTCGGCCCTGATGGCTGCCGCGACGGCAGCGGGCCGGATCCGGCCGGACTCGGCCACCAACCGTTCGCGGACCCGGTCGATCAGGGAGTCACTCACGCCGCCGTCTCCGGTGCGGCACTGGCCGAGGCGAGCACCGTCCGCGCCGCCGCCGTAAGTGGGGAACCACGTCGCAGACACAGACCGCCCTGTTCGAGGCGGCGGGCCAGCATGGGCTCGGGGCGCATGGCGGCCACCAGAGGCGCCCCCACCACCTCAACCGCATCGTGGACGGACAGTCCGCCCGGGGCCGGGCCGCGGACCACCAGCCCGACGTTGCGGTTCAGGCTGCGCACTATCCCGGTCAGCGCGGATGCGGCCGCGATGCCGCGGACCTCACAGCGGGTCACGACCGCGACGAGGTCGGCGAGTTCCAGTGCATGGACGGCGGCCGGGCCGAACTGTCGCGGCACATCGCAGATGACCGTCGTCCCACCCCGGCGGCCCGCGCCGGCGATCGAGGCGAACAGATCCGCGTCGATGTCGTGATAGGCACGGGTGCAGGACAGGATGCTGACACCGTCGCGGCGGGGAAGCGCGTCGCGCACGGCGGTCCAACCGAGCCGGCCCCCTTGTGCCCGCAGATCACGCCATCGCGGTCCGGGCCTGGATTCGACGCCGAGCAGCAGGTCCAGCCCGCCACCACACGGATCGAGGTCGATCAGCAGCGCGTCACCGGCGCACAACGCCACAGCAGTGGCCAAGACTGACGCGCCGCCACCGCCTCGGCCCGGCACCGTCACGATGACCCGGCCTGGCAGCGCGGAGCGGGCGCCGTTCTCGATCGCGCCGGACAGCGCCGAGACGAGTTCCGCCTCCTGCCCGGGCAGGCGGTAGACATGCTGCGCGCCGACCTGCACCGCCGCCGACCACGTCGATGTCGACGGCTCATCGGTAATCACCAGTAGAACACCTTCTCGACGCGGCAGCCCGCGCTCGGCGCACCGTCGCGCGGCGCTTTCATCGAGCAGCACCGCCGCGGCGGCGAGCCATGCCCGCCTGGCAGGGTCCGCCACCCCGAGGGCGCGTGCGCCCGCGGCCGCCGCGACGCGATCGACGTGGCGGGCCAACTCGGGATCGCCGACGAGAGTCAACACCGGAGCGCTCACGCGGACACCGTCGAACGGGAAGGTGATGCGCCGCCAGTCAATCCGTCGGCGCCTGTGGAGAAAACCACGGCTGGACAACCCGCGACACCCGCAGGGGACGCACGGACGGGACCCGCAGATACGCAGATAAAGGACGACCCTCGCCAGGGGGGGAGGAGGCGAGGGTCGTCGTGCATCAGCCCCGGGGGGTCGGGCTGATGCACACCCGGATTTCACCAGGTGCGGCCAACTATACACACGCCGTCGTAGCTGAGCGCAAGTCTCCCAGCGGGTCGAAAACCACGTTTTTCCTGTGAATTTGCAGACACAGCCACGTGGCGTGGTCTGCCACTTTCGCGCCGGAACGCCCGTGATTCGGTAGCCGACCGCGCGCCGCGGAGGCCGCCGTCGCGGCGGCGACGACTCGCAGCGATTTGACTCTTGATGTGACGGGCATCACGGAGTACAACGGAGTTACGGAAGCTTGGAGCGGCCAAGGCAGCGCCGGAAGAGAAGGTTCTGTCTCCCGATCCAGGCAACCCAGCACGGTTCCGGGAACCCACGCGGAGCACGCCGCGGAGATGGCAGAAGTGTTGCGGGCCTGCGTAATTGCGAAAAGCGGACGGTCCTGTGGCTCCTTGGGTGGAGTTGGGCCGAAGCGCATCGCGAGATCGCCGAGGCCACCCACGCAACCCACCGAGCACGCTTGGTAACCACGGTTTCCGTGTTGGCGGGCGGCGAGCCGAACATCGTTCGGAGCGCCGCCCGCTTTCATGTCCCGGCGGCCGCCTCGGCGATCGACAACGCTTCCCGCGCACCGTCTTCCAGAGCGTGGCAGCACATGATCAGCCAGGGCCCGACGCCGTCCGGACCGCTTCGCGCGAAGCCGGCCGCGGCGTCGCGGTACTCGTCGGCGCGACGCATCCAATACACCTCGGGCACCCCGAGGCCGTGCGGGTCGAGCCCCGAGGCGATCGTCACCAGACGAGAAACCCCCCGTGCCACAACGCCGTCCGCGCTGCCGAACGGCGCGAGGGTCAGCAACTCACCATGGGCGACGGCGGCAAGCACCGGTGCGGGCACCGCGCTACCGCCGGTGACAAGACGCGTCAGCAGATCGAGCCGCGGGCTGATTTCGGGTCGTTGGCGCGGGCGACCAAGGTGCGACTCCTCCACCAGGTCAGCGGCGGCCAACGCGTGCAGCCGGGCAAGAGCCTGCAGCGGCGCGCGCTGCCACACGCCGATGAGGCTGGTTGTCCCGCCCTCGAGCGCCTGCCCCACCCGCAGGGCTCCAGACAGCACCGGATCGGCGGACCCGGACGCGGCGTCGAGTTGCACGCCGCCGCCGTCAAGAACCGACGACGAGCGGGCTCCCCGCACGGCGGACTCCGCAGCGGTCACCGGCCAGTTGCGCAGATTGCTTCGATGCCGATGGGCGCGGCCGAGTGCGACACGGGCGGCTTCGGCGGCCTCGGCGACACCCGGCAAATCCATCAGCGGTGCCAACAGATCGCGACCTCGCCCGGGGGAAGCACCGGTCGTCACGAGCGGCCACGCTACCCGGGCCAAGGGAGACGATCCGGTTGGCACCTCACCCGGCACCGCTGCTGGCTAGGCTCCCCCCATGACCGATGCCCATGCGGACGTTCAGACCCATTTCCCACCCTCTGCGGACTTCGCCGCGAAGGCGAACGCCGGTGCGGATCTCTACGACCGGGCCGAGGCGGACCGGCTGGCCTTCTGGGCGGAGCAGGCCAACCGGTTGAGTTGGGACACCCCGTTCACCGAGGTGCTCGACTGGTCACAGGCGCCGGTGGCCAAGTGGTTCGTCGGCGGACGGCTCAACGTCGCATACAACTGCGTGGACCGCCATGTCGAGGCGGGCAACGGCGACCGGGTGGCCATTCACTGGGAGGGTGAGCCGGTCGGGGACGCCCGCACCATCACCTACGCGCAGCTCAAGGACGAGGTGTGTAGGGCCGCCAACACGATGACGGATCTCGGCCTGGTGAGCGGCGACCGGGTCGCCATCTACATGCCGATGGTTCCCGAAGCCATCGTCGCGATGCTGGCGTGTGCGCGTCTGGGCCTCATGCACTCGGTGGTCTTCGGCGGATTCTCCGCTTCGGCACTGCGAGCAAGGGTCGAGGACGCCGAGGCCAAGTTGGTCATCACCACCGATGGCCAGTACCGACGGGGAACCGCGGTATCGCTGAAGGACGCCGTCGACGAGGCGGTCGCCGGCCAGCCGTCGGTACGCAACGTCCTCGTGGTTCGCCGAACCGGGACTGATGTCAGCTGGACCGGCGGCCGCGACCTGTGGTGGCACGAAACCGTCGGCATGGCGTCACCGGAGCACACCGCCGAGACCTTCGACTCAGAACAGCCGCTGTTTTTGCTCTACACCTCCGGCACCACCGGCAAGCCCAAAGGGATCATGCACACGTCGGGCGGCTATCTCACCCAGGCGTCCTACACCCACAACTATGTGTTCGACATCAAGCCGGAGAGCGACGTCTACTGGTGCACCGCCGACATCGGTTGGGTGACCGGACACTCCTACATCGTCTACGGTCCGTTGTCCAACGGAGCGACGACCGTTGTCTATGAGGGCACACCCGCCTCGCCTGACGAGCACCGCCACTTCCAAGTCATCGAAAAGTACGGCGTCACAATTTATTACACGGCACCAACCCTGATCCGGACGTTCATGAAGTGGGGCCGAGAGTTGGCGTTCGAGCACGATCTGTCCAGCCTCAGACTGCTCGGGTCGGTGGGCGAGCCCATCAATCCCGAGGCGTGGCGCTGGTACCGGCTCGTGTTCGGGGCCGACAGGACGCCGATCGTCGACACGTGGTGGCAGACCGAGACCGGCGCCGCGATGATCTCTCCGCTGCCAGGCGTGACGATCTGCAAGCCGGGCTCAGCGATGCGGCCGCTGCCGGGCATCTCGGCCAAGATCGTCGATGACAACGGCGAGGAACTCGCGCCATCGCAGGAACACGGCGAGCATGTGACCGGTTATCTGGTCCTGGACAAGCCGTGGCCGTCGATGCTGCGGGGCATCTGGGGAGACCCGGAGCGCTTCCAGGAGACCTACTGGTCACGTTTCGCCGACCGCGGGTGGTACTTCGCCGGTGACGGTGCCCGTTACGGGCCCGATGGCGAGATCTGGGTGCTGGGTCGCATCGACGACGTGATGAACGTGTCGGGTCACCGGATCTCTACGGCGGAGGTCGAATCGGCTCTGGTGGGTCATGCAGGTGTTGCGGAGGCCGCCGTGGTGGGTGCCTCGGACAGCCAGACCGGTCAGGCGATCTGCGCATTCGTCATCCTCAAGGAGCACCACGCCGACATGTCGACAGCGGACATGGTCAACGAACTGCGCGCCGAAGTCGCCCGCGAGATCTCCCCGATCGCCAAGCCCCGCGAGATTCACGTGGTCCCCGAACTCCCCAAGACCCGCAGCGGCAAGATCATGCGCCGATTGCTGCGCGACGTCGCGGAGGGACGCGAGCTGGGAGACACCTCCACTCTGGTGGATCCGGGTGTGTTCGAAGCGATCCGGTCCAGTAAGGCGAACTGACCTCAGGCGGGTCCCGGCGCCGGATTGGCCGTCGGCACGAATCCCGCACCCGGACGGTCTTTGGCGGCGAGGTCGGCCAGGATTGCATTCATCGACATCGTCACCGCGGGAGTGTGGAGCGGGATGTACTTGATGATGCACGTCGGCAGGCCCTCGGTGAAGGCTCCGTGAATCATGCCGACGAGCTTGTTGTTGACCGTGACCGGTGCGCCGGAGTCGCCGGGCTGGCCGCACACCTGGTTGACGATGGTGCCCGGGTCCTCACCGGGGCCCCAGGTGACACCGCACGAGTAACCGGTGGTGCGACCGAGTTTGCACGCCACCTGCCCGAACACCGGATCCGGTCCGATGCCGTCGATGGCGAAGCCGTTCCAGTTCGAGACCGGGTCGACCTTGGCCGGATCGAACCGGATCACCGCGTAGTCCAGGCCGTCGTTGCCGGCCACCATCGTTCCGATCACCCCGGCGTCCGGAGCGGCCTCCGAAGCGACCTGCGCCCCCGGGGCGCCGCAGTGGGCGGAGGTGAATCCGATCAGCGCTCCGGTGCGGTCGTTGCCGACCGCGGTCAGCGTGCAGTAGGTGTCACCCTCGACCACGATGCCCGCGCCGCCGCCGATGACCACCTTCTCCACGGCTGCACCGGGGGGCGCGCCAGCCAGCAGTGCGGCGGCCGCCAGGACCGCAGCCCCTGACAGCCGGCCTGCACGGGATGCGGTGAGCACGGCGAACCTCCATCGACGTCACGTTCGGACGCCCAGTCTAGCTGGGTCACACCAGTAACTTGCGTAACAGAGCGACGGGTATCCGGGCGCGAGTCCGGCATGGCAACATGAACCGCGACCGCGCTGAGAGAGCGGGGTATACGACTTTGGGGTATCCGACACTGGAGGACAAACCGTGACCGATCGGGATCGCAAAACCGGGGTTCCCGCCAGTGCGACGTCGATTCCGCTGGTAGATCCCCATGCGATGCCCGCCAATCCGTCCATCGGCGACCTGGTCCGCGACGCCACCAGCCAGGTGTCGACCCTGGTGCGGGCCGAGGTCGAACTGGCGAAATCGGAGATCACCCGCGATGTCAAGAAGGGTCTGACCGGCAGCGTCTTCTTCATCCTGGCGCTGGTGGTGCTGCTGTATTCCACCTTCTTCATGTTCTTCTTCCTGGCCGAGCTTCTGGACACCTGGCTGTGGCGGTGGGCGGCGTTCCTCATCGTCTTCGTGCTGATGTTGGTCACCACCGCGGTCCTGGGCCTCATCGGCTACCTCCGGGTCCGCCGGATCCGCGGGCCGCAGCAGACGATCGCCTCGGTGAAGGAGACGACCGCCGCTCTGACCCCGGGCCAGTCGCGGCCGCAGACCCCCGCCGCGCCCGCGTCGCCGGCACAGGTCAGCACCGACCTATCCGGCTGGTGAGAGCCCCGCCGGACCCGTCGGTCACCCGGCTCGCAGGCCCCTGGCGCCATCACGACGTCCACGCCAATGGAATCCGCTTCCAGTGTGTCGAGGCGTCCACCAACGGTGACGACACTCCTCCGACCGCCCGTCCGCTGGTGCTGTTCCTGCATGGCTTCGGATCATTCTGGTGGTCATGGCGTCATCAGTTGCGCGGCCTGTCCGGTGCCCGATTGGTGGCCGTGGATCTGCGGGGATACGGCGGCAGCGACAAACCTCCCCGCGGCTATGACGGATGGACGCTGGCCGGAGACACAGCCGGATTGATCCGCGCGCTCGGACACCGTTCGGCCACTCTGGTCGGGCACGCCGACGGAGGACTGGTGTGCTGGGCGACCGCGGTACTGCATGCGCGGGTCGTCACGGCCGTCGCACTGGTCAGCTCGCCGCATCCCGGGGCGCTGCGGCACTCGGTGCTGACGTGCCGGGAACAGGCCCGCGCTCTGCTTCCCACCCTGCTGAGCTATCAGGTTCCGCGCCGCCCCGAACGGATGCTCACCCGTGACGACGCCCTGCAGTTGGAACTGCTGGTGCGTAGTCGCGCATCGGCGCAATGGCAGGCCTCCGAGGATTTCGCAGAAACCATGCCGCATCTGCGCCAGGCCATCCAGATCCCGGCTGCCGCACATTCAGCGCTGGAGTACCAGCGATGGGCGGTCCGCAGCCAAGTCCGAAGCGAGGGCGGCCGATTCATGGCACTTATGGACCGCAAGCTCGATATCCCGATGCTTCATATGCGCGGCGGCGGCGATCCCTATGTCCTGGACGACCCGGTTCGGGGCAGCCGCCGCTACGCCCCGGGCGGAAAGTTCACTCAGATACCAGGTGCGGGCCATTACGCCCACGAAGAGGCGCCGCGGGAGGTCAATGACCACCTGGCGCGATTCCTCGCGGGCTCTACTTGACGCACACCCCGGTCGGCACCTTTGCGCTGTTGCCGATCCTGGCTAGTTGCCGGGACACCTCATCGGCGGTCATGACGAAGCCGGTGTCGTTGTCATCGACGGCAGCGCCGAACACCACGCCGATCACCTCCCCGGAGCGATTGATCATCGGGCCACCGGAATTGCCCTGCCGAACGGTTCCGCGGATCGTGTAGACCTCCCGGTTGACGGTTTTGGTCTTGTAAATGTCCGGTCCGCTCAATTCGATGATCTCCCGGACCCGCGCCGGGGTGGCTGCGAAATCGCCGCCCCCGGGGAAGCCCAGCACCACCGCATCCGTGCCGGTCTTCGCCGGCTGTTCGGCGAACAGCAGGGGCTTCTGCGGGAGATTCGGAACGTCGAGGATCGAGATGTCGGCATCGGGGTCGTAGGACACCACAGTGGCCGCGTACTCGGCGCCCTCGGCCTCGACGGTCACACTGTCCGAGCCAGCGACGACATGCGCGTTGGACATAACCCGGTTGGGGGCGACGACGAAACCGGTTCCCTCGAGGACCTTTTGGCAACTCGGCGCCACTCCCCGGATCTTGACCACACTGGGGCGCGAGGTCGCGACAACGAGGCTGTCGGCCAGCGACGCATCCGGGGCGTCGACCGCCTGGATGGGTGTGCGGCCGAACGGCTCGAGCACATCGGGCAGGCCTGAGGTGCTCAGCAGCGAGGACATCCGTTTGGGCACGGCACGCAGCCAGTCCGGTGCGTACTTGTCCACCTCTGCGACCACCTTGGACCCGCGCACCGCCGCCGCGAGGCTCGTTTGGTCGGTCGACGTGAGCGGAGTCGCCAGCAGCCACGCGGCCACTACGACGACGAGCAGTTGCAACACCACACCGACGACGGAGTCGACCGCACGGATACCGCTGCTGCGTATCGAACCGCGCACGGCGCGGCCGAGGATGACTCCCGCGACCTCACCCACCACGACGAGGGCCAGGATCAAGAACAGCGCGGCGAACAGCTTCGTCCGGGGCGAGTCGATACCCCCCACGATGTGCGGAGCCAGCATCACTCCGGCGATGGCGCCGAGGACGACCCCGACGAAAGACAGCAGCGAGCCCAGCGCACCGGATCGCCAACCGGATATTGCCGCGACGAGAGCGACCGCGATGATCGCGATGTCCAGCCATTGCGAACTCGTCACTGCGGTTCCTCACTGTCGTGGGCGACGAGCGCCATCGCCTCGTCCAGTTCCCGGACGTCGTCGGTGTCCCATGGTTGTGCCCAGCCGGCCACATCGAGCATCGCTGAGATTACGTGACCGGTGAATCCCCAGACCAACATCTCGTTGAGCAGAAACGCCGGTCCCGCCCAGCGCGACGGACTGCCGGTCCGGTACACCATGAGCCGGTTGCGGGGATTGATGAACGCCCGCAGTGGGACACGGGCCACCACCGCGGTCTCGGACTCGTCGACGACGGCGACCGGCCCCGGATCGGACGAGTACGCCAGCACGGGCACGACATGGAAACCGGACGGCGGAATGAACATTCGCTCCATCGTCGCCAACGGCGACAACCGGACCGGGTCGATGCCGGTCTCCTCCTGCGCCTCCCGCAGTGCGGTGTGTACCGGGCCGGTGTCACCGGGGTCGGCGGCGCCGCCGGGGAAGGCCGCCTGCCCGGCATGGTGGCGCAGCGTGCCGGCCCGCACGGTCAGCAGAAGGTCCGAATCCTCGGGGACATGACCCTCAGGGTGGTCGGCGTCCGGGCCGGAGAACAGCACCAGCACGGCCGCGTCGCGGCCCGAGCGCGCCGCCTCGGACGCGCTTCGGGCACCGGTCAACGCGGTCAGCACGTCGGGAGGCACCCGGCGGCGGTAGGCCTGCGGTACCTGATCGACGTTGCGCACCAGTGGCGTGAGCCAGGGCGGGGACGCCGCAGGCGTGAGCGAGTGCGCTGCGCTCACCTACCGACTCCCATCCTCAGTCGTGCCCGTATATCGTGCCCGCCGATCATTGCCACCAGCGGTCACCCAAGCGCGGACGACACCGCCGCGGCGATCTCATCGGCACTGGTGAAGGGCAGCGGCAGCACTTTGGCCACGCTACCGTCCCCGCGCAGCACCACGGTTGCAGGCATGACGTTGGGAACGGCGAGGGCGGCGCCGATACTGCGGCGACCGTCCTGTAACACCGGCAGCCGCACCCCGAGTTCGGCCATCCGGATCAGTGCCGCCGTCTCGTTCTCGTCCTGGTGCACCGTGATCACCGCCACCCGATCACCGACCTGCTGCTGGTAGCGCTGCATTGCCGGTAGCTCCTCGGCACAGGGGCCGCACCAGTACGCCCAGAGATTGAGCACGACGGTTCGGCCGGCCAGGGCCTGCGCCACATCCACCTCGGACCCGTCGGCCGCGCATTCCACGACGATGCCACGCAACGCCTCAGGACCGGCACCGCCGAGCGCGCCCGGGCAGGGGGGCAGCGCCGCCCGTCGCCGTGGGCCGGCCAGCGCCTCGGCGGTGTCCGCGTCGCGATGGGTGCGTGCGGCCTGCGATGCGGGGGCGTCGTCTTGCGGAGCGGAATCGTGGCGAAGTTGGGCGACCAGAGCGATGGCCAACGCCGTCACCACCGCCAGCACGGCCACCGTCCAGCGCGTCGAGGTCCGCATGCCTGCTCCGCTACAGCCCGGCGAGAGCCAGCAGATGTTCGGTCTCGGGACCCTTCACCAGTGGCGCGGCCAGCAGCGGATCGACCGGGCCGGCGCCGAAGGACGGGCAGTCGGAGGCCAGCACGCACACCCCGCAGGCCGGCTTGCGGGCGTGGCACACCCTGCGCCCGTGGAAGATCACACGATGGCTCAGCAGCGTCCACTCCTTGCGGTCGATGAGCTCACCCACCGCATGCTCGACCTTGACCGGGTCGGTCTGATCGGTCCACCGCCAGCGGCGCACCAGCCGGCCGAAGTGAGTGTCGACGGTGATGCCCGGGATGTCGAAGGCGTTGCCCAGGATCACGTTGGCGGTCTTGCGTCCGACTCCGGGCAGTGTCACCAGTTCGTCCAGCGTGCGGGGCACCTCACCGCCGAACCGATCGACGAGTTCGGCGCCGAGCCGCATCAGCGAGTTGGCCTTGGTGCGGAAGAAACCGGTCGGGCGGATCAGCTCTTCGAGTTCCGATCGGTCTGCGGCGGCGTAGTCGTGTGCGGTCCGGTACCTGGCGAACAGCGCGGGTGTGGTGAGGTTGACCCGCTTATCGGTGCTCTGGGCCGACAGGATGGTCGCGACCGTGAGTTCCAACGGGTTGGTGAAGTCGAGTTCGCAGTACACGTGCGGGAAGGCGACGGCGAGTGTGCGGTTCATCCTCCGCGCGCGGCGGACGAGCCCGAGGTGCGTCTCGGCAGCCCACTTCTTCGGCGAACGCGGCGCGCCAAGGCCGGATTTGCGGCTCCCCACGAATGTCAGGGTAGGGGATCGCCGATCGCCGTAACGGCGACAGACCGGTGACGATTCGTGACCGCCACGAGACCTGGCGCCGGTTAACTACCCGGCTATGTCCTGGATGCTCGCAGCGCTCATGCCCGGGATGTTGATGGTGTCGACGCTGGCCATGCAGCGGCTGGAGAGCGTGATGCACGGCGACCGACCGACCGCCGGCGATACCGGCACTGAATCGGAGAAGGCCGCCCGGTCGGCCTGCGAAACGGCGGCCCGGTGGCTTGCGGGCGGACCGGACCCGCTGCTCGACGAGCCAGGGCTGCCCACCCGCCCCAATCGGTTGCTCCAACCGGCGGGAGCCGCCGATCGCGTGTAGCGTTTCCCCGTCCCGGGGCGAGGCAAAGCAATAGACTGGCACTGTGGGGGCTTGGCTTGCGCATGTGCGGCCACCGATCAGGTGAGAGAGGCGACTGTGGACGAGATCCTGGCCAGGGCCGGAATCTTCCAGGGTGTCGATACCAGCGCTGTATCAGCGTTGACCAAGCAACTTCAGCCGGTGGACTTCCCGCGGGGCCACACGGTGTTCTCCGAGGGGGAGCCCGGAGACCGGCTCTACATCATCGTCACCGGCAAGGTGAAGATCGGCAGGCGATCGCCGGACGGGCGCGAAAACCTGCTGACAATCATGGGTCCCTCAGACATGTTCGGGGAGCTGTCCATCTTCGACCCCGGACCCCGGACGTCCAGCGCCACCACCATCACCGAGGTGCGGGCGGTGTCGATGGATCGCGACGCCCTGCGGGCGTGGATCGCCGACCGCCCGGAGATCGCCGAACAGCTCCTGCGGGTGCTGGCCCGGCGGCTGCGCCGCACCAACAACAATCTTGCCGACCTGATCTTCACCGACGTACCGGGACGGGTGGCCAAGCAGTTGTTGCAACTCGCCCAGCGGTTCGGCACCCAGGAGGGTGGCGCCATGAGGGTCACCCACGACCTGACGCAGGAGGAGATCGCCCAACTGGTCGGCGCCTCACGTGAGACGGTCAACAAGGCACTGGCCGACTTCGCGCACCGGGGCTGGATCCGCCTGGAGGGCAAGAGCGTCCTGATCTGCGATTCCGAACGGCTGGCCCGGCGGGCTCGTTAGCAGGTCGGCTCAGGCTCCCGCGGCGCCGGCCAGATAGTCCAACTGCGCACGCACCGAACTTTCGGCCGCCTCCCACAGCGACTCGTCGACTTCGGCATAGACATGCTCGACCACCTGCCGCGCCGTGGCATCGTCACCGAGCACCGACAGTGCCTGCCTGATCTGCTCGAGCCGCTCCGACCGGTGAGCCAGGTACATCGCCGCGACATCACGCAGATCGGGCAGTTCGGGTCCGTGACCGGGCAGCACGATCCGGGAGCCGAGGCCCTGCAGCCGGCGCAACGAGTCCAGATACTCCGACAGACTCCCGTCTTCATCGTCGATGACGGTGGTGCCTCGTCCCAGCACCGTGTCACCCGTCAGCACGGCGTCGTCGAGAACGAAGCTCAACGAGTCCGCGGTATGCCCCGGCGTGGCCATCACGTGAATCCGCAGGCCCGCCGCCTCGATGATCTCGCCGTCCCGCAACTGCCCACCCCGCCCGCGCAGGAACCCGCTGCCGACCGAGCGGACCACCGCGCCGGTGGCCGCGACCAGCCGGTCGATGCCCTCAGTGTGGTCACCATGGCGGTGGCTGATGAGCACCACGGCGATTGAGCCCAGGTCCACGAGGCGATCTATATGCGCGGCGTCATCGGGCCCTGGGTCCACCACGACGATCTCGGCGCTGCCCGGTCCGCGCAGCAGCCAGGTGTTGGTGCCCTCCAGCGTCATGACGCCGGGGTTGTCGCACAGCAGCACCGATGCTGTAGCGGTCACGGGCCGCACGATGCCGTAGGCCGGATCGGCCGGGGCGCCGGCGCCGCTGGTCAATTCACCTCGACGATGAGTTCGACCTCCACCGGAGCGTCGAGCGGAAGTTCGGACACCCCGACCGCGGAACGTGCATGGACGCCGGCATCACCGAATACCTCACCGAGCAGTTCCGAGGCACCGTTGACCACGCCGGGCTGGCCGTTGAAGCCGGGAGCCGACGCGACGAACCCGACCACCTTGACCACCCGGGTCACCGCATCCACGCCGACGAGTGCGTGTACGGCGGCCAGCGCATTGAGCGCGCAGGTTCGTGCGGCGATCTTCGCGTCCTCGGGCGTCACCTCGGCGCCGACCTTGCCGGAATGTGTCAGCGCGCCCTCCACCGAGGGAAGCTGGCCTGAGGTGTAGACGAGGTTGCCGGTGCGTACCGCGGGCACGTAGGCGGCAAGCGGCTTGGCCACCGCCGGCAACGTCAGACCCAGCTGCGCGAGTCGGCCCGACGCGCTCACAGGGGCCTCTTGAGGTAGGCGACATGCTGTTCACCGGTCGGCCCGGGCAGCACCGACACCAACTCCCAGCCATCGGCGCCCCACTGGTCCAGGATCTGCTTGGTGGCATGGGTCAGCAACGGCACGGTCGCGTACTCCCACGTTGATGTTTGGCTCATGTTGGCCAGCCTATCCGGCCCCGAGCGGACTCGGCCGCGGCAGCCGCTTGGATAGAGTGCAGTGGTGGCGACCACATCACCGGACGGCAGCACCGTCGGCTGGCCATCGCGGCTGACCCAAGCACGGTTGCATTTCGTGACCGGAAAGGGCGGTACCGGCAAAACGACGGTCGCGGCGGCGCTGGCACTCACGCTGGCGGCGGGTGGTCGACGAGTGCTGCTGGTGGAAGTCGAAGGACGGCAAGGGATTGCGCAGCTGTTCGATGTGCCACCGCTGCCGTACGAGGAGACCAAGGTCGCTACTGCCGAGGGCGGCGGTCATGTCAACGCCCTGGCCGTCGAACTCGAAGCGGCGTTCCTGGAATACCTGGAGATGTTCTACAACCTGGGCCTGGCCGGCCGGGCCATGCGGCGGATCGGAGCTGTCGAGTTCGCCACGACTATCGCGCCCGGACTGCGTGACGTCTTGCTGACCGGCAAGATCAAGGAGGCCACCGTGCGGGTCGACGCCAACAGGCGCCCCTCCTATGACGCGATCGTCGTCGACTCCCCGCCCACCGGCCGCATCGCCCGGTTCCTGGACGTCACCAAGGCGGTGGCGGATCTGGCCACCGGCGGCCCGGTGCACAACCAGGCCGAGAGCGTTGTGGCACTGCTGCACTCAGAGCAGACCGTCATCCATCTCGTCACTCTGCTCGAAGCACTGCCGATCCAGGAGACCATCGAGGCGATCGAGGAACTCGAAGAGCTTGACCTGCCGATCGGCAGCGTGATCGTCAACCGCAACATTCCTGCGTACCTGCCTGCCGATGCGCTGGCAAAGGCTGCCGACGGCGATGTCGACGCCGACACGATTAGGGCCGGTCTGTCCCGCGCCGGAATCACGCTGTCCGACGAGGACTTCGCCGGACTGCTCACCGAGACCATCGAGCATGCGACCCGGATGCGGGCCCGCGCCCAGAGTGCGACCGAACTCGACAGGTTGCATGTACCGCGCCTGGAATTGCCCACCATCGCCGACGGTGTGGATCTGGGCAGCCTCTATGAACTGGCAGAGGTTCTCGCCGAGCAGGGCGTCCGATGAGCGCAGCGAAGAGGACAAGGTGTCCCGTCGATGAGCGCAGCGAAGAGGACAAGGTGTCCCGTCGATGAGCGCAGCGAAGAGGACAAGGTGTCCCGTCGATGAGCGCAGCGAAAAGGACCAGGGGGCAGCGACGATGAGCGCAACGAAGAAAGCCGCCGGTGCGAAGACGCCCGCAAGGCCTGCCATGAGCGGGGCGCCCGCGGCACTGGACATGAAGTCGATACTGGCGGATAAATCCACCCGCGTTGTGGTCTGCTGCGGCGCGGGCGGCGTTGGCAAGACCACCACTGCCGCGGCGATGGCGCTGCGGGCCGCCGAGTACGGTCGCACGGTCTGCGTCCTTACCATCGACCCGGCCAAACGGCTCGCGCAGGCGCTGGGGATCAAGGAACTCGGCAACTCACCGCAGCGGGTACCTCTGGGGCCGCAGGCCGATGGCGAGCTTCACGCGATGATGCTCGATATGCGGCACACCTTCGACGAAATGGTGATCGAGCACTCGGGACCCGAACGCGCACAAGCGATTCTGGAGAACCAGTTCTATCAGACGGTGGCCACGTCATTGGCCGGCACCCAGGAATACATGGCGATGGAGAAACTGGGCCAGCTTCTCGGTGAGGACCGCTGGGATCTCGTGGTGGTCGACACCCCGCCGTCGCGTAACGCGCTGGATTTCCTCGACGCACCCAAACGGCTGGGAAGTTTCATGGACAGCCGGCTGTGGAAGCTGTTGCTAGGCCCCGGACGCGGCCTCGGGAGGCTTGTGACCGGTGTGATGGGGCTGGCCATGAAGGCCCTGTCGACGGTCCTCGGTTCGAAGATGCTCTCCGATGCCGCGTCGTTTGTGCAGTCGCTCGACTCGACATTCGGGGGATTCCGCGAGAAGGCCGATCGCACCTACGAGTTACTCAAGCGGCGCGGCACCCAGTTCGTGGTCGTCTCCGCGGCGGAACCGGATGCGCTGCGCGAGGCGACGTTCTTCGTCGACCGGCTGTCCGAGGAGGGCATGCCGCTGGCCGGCCTGATCCTCAACCGGACCCACCCGATGCTGTGCTCACTGACCGTGGAACGGGCGATAGACGGAGTCGCCGACCTGGAGGCCAAGCCCGACGATGACGGCGAGCTGACCGCCGCCGTGCTACGAATCCACGCCGACCGCGGACAGACTGCCAAAAGGGAGATCCGATTGCTCTCGAGGTTCACCTCGGCCAACCCACACGTTCCGGTCGTGGGAGTGCCGTCGTTGCCGTTCGACGTTTCCGACCTCGACGCCCTGCAGGCCATCGCCGATCAGATCACCGGCGAGCGCTGACGCCCACCCGGCCCTCTCGGGCGTCGGGACCTTCGGGCCGGGTCAGCTGACGATGCGGTGCTTGCGCTGGGCGGCGAAGAAATCGGCCCAGGAGATGACCTCGGGATGCTGCTTGAGCAGAGCGCGACGCTGACGCTCGGTCATGCCGCCCCAGACCCCGAACTCCACCCGGTTGTCCAGGGCGTCGGCGCCGCACTCGGTGATGACCGGACAATGCCTACAGATGACCGCGGCCTTGCGTTGCGCGGCCCCGCGGACGAACAGTTGGTCCGGGTCCGCCGACCGGCATAGTGCTTTGGACACCCAGGCGATCCGGGCCTCCACGTCCGCTCCGTGGGTGGGTAGTGAGATTGATCTGCGGGCGGTGGGCCGAGTCCCCGACAAGGCGATCCCCTTCATCACGAGCCGCCCGGTTGGGGACGGCAGTCCTGGCGGTGCGGCCGCCGGTGCGACCTGCGCCACACTGTCACGCCGGTGTTACCTGCGTCGCAGTGTGTGCTTAAGTTAGGTGGTCAGGTCTCGTTTGCGCAACAGTCCGGTCACAGGTTTTTTGGCACAAGCGTCCAGTCCGATCATGAACTGCGGTTTTGTAACGTGCACGTCGGAATTCCTGTTATTTCAGGCGGCCGGCACCGCTCCCCCGGAGCCGTCCTGAGGCCCGGGTCGCCGCTGCGTACGCTGTAGCCCATGCCGGAACGCCCGCCGACCGGTCCCATCCTGCTGAAGATGGCCTGGTCGTGCCTGCTCGCCAGTGTGTTGCTGGCGGCGATGCTCTTCCCGGTGGCCGGAGGGCTGGGCCTGATGTCCAACCGGGCCTCCGACATCGTGGCCAACGGGTCCGCCCAACTGCTTGACGGCGACGTTCCCGCGGTCACCACCATGGTCGACGCCAAGGGCAACACCATCGCCTGGCTGTACTCCCAGCGGCGGTTCGAGGTACCCAGCGACAAGATCGCCGACACCATGAAGCTGGCCATCGTCTCCATCGAGGACAAGCGGTTCACCGAGCACAACGGCGTCGACTGGAAGGGCACCCTCACGGGGCTGGCCGGTTACGCATCGGGGGATCTGAGCACCCGCGGCGGCTCCACCATCGAACAGCAGTACGTCAAGAACTACCAGCTGCTGGTGGTGGCGCAGACCGACGCGGAGAAGAGGGCGGCGGTGGAGGCCACGCCCGCCCGCAAGCTGCGTGAGATCCGGATGGCCCTGACCCTCGACAAGACCTTGACGAAGCCGGAAATACTTACCCGGTATCTCAACCTCGTGTCGTTCGGCAACGGGGCCTTCGGCATTCAGGACGCCGCACAGACGTATTTCGGCATCGACGCCGCCGAGCTCAACTGGCAGCAGTCAGCACTGCTGGCCGGACTGGTGCAATCCACCAGCACGCTCAACCCCTACACGAATCCGGACGGCGCTCTGGCGCGGCGCAACATCGTCCTGGACACCATGATCGAGAACCTCCCCGACCGGGCTGACGAATTGCGGGCGGCCAAGCAGCAGCCGCTCGGCGTCCTGCCGCAGCCCAACGAACTGCCCCGTGGCTGTATCGCCGCGGGGGACCGCGCGTTCTTCTGCGACTACGTCGAGGAGTACCTCGCACGTGCGGGCATGAGCAAGGAACAGGTCGCCCGGGGCGGATACCTCATCAAGACGACGCTCGACCCGGACGTGCAGGCCAGGGCCAAAAGCGCTGTGGACTCCAACGCGGCGCCGGATCTTCCGGGGATCGCCAGCGTGATGAACGTGATCCTCCCCGGAAAAACCAGCCACCCGGTGATCGCGATGGTCAGCAACCGCACCTACGGGCTGAACATGGACGCCGGGGAAACCGTTCAGCCCCAACCGTTCTCGTTGGTCGGTGATGGCGCGGGCTCGATTTTCAAGATCTTCACCGCCGCCGCGGCACTCGATCTGGGATTAGGCATCAACGCCGTACTCGATGTGCCGGCCCGCTTCAATGCCAAGGGGCTCGGCGAAGGCGGCGCCAAGGGCTGCCCCAAGGAGACCTGGTGCGTGGAGAACTACCGCGATCCCCGCAACCTGTCGATGAACTTCACCGACGCACTCGCTAAGTCACCCAACACCGCCTTCGCGAAGCTGATCTCGCAAGTAGGTGTCTCCCGGACCGTGGACATGGCCGTCAGACTCGGTCTGCGGTCCTACGCCGATCCGGGGACGGCGCGGGCCTACGACCCCGACAACAACGAGAGCCTCGCCGATTTCATCAAGCGGCAGAACATCGGTTCGTTCACCCTCGGCCCCTTCGAGGTCAACCCGCTGGAGTTGGCCAACGTTGCGGCCACCTTGGCCTCCGGCGGCGTATGGTGCCCGCCGAACCCGGTAGCGGCCGTCTTCGACCGGCGCGGCAACGAAATTTCGATCAATCCCGAGAGTTGCGAGCAGGTGGTGCCGGAGGGTCTGGCCAACACACTGTCTAACGCTATGGCGCGCGACACCATCAGCGGAACCGGCGCCCCGGCGGCGAATTCCGCCGGCTGGTCGCTGCCGATGTCCGGCAAGACAGGCACCACCGAGGCCCACCGATCAGCGGGGTTCCTGGGCTACACCAACCGCTATGCGGCGGTGAACTACATCTACGACGACTCCCCCGATCCGACCGACCTGTGTTCGTTCCCATTGCGACAGTGCTACGACGGTGACCTGTTCGGCGGTAAGGAGCCCGCGGACACGTGGTTTACCGCGATGACGCCGATCGCAGAGGACTTCGGGGAGGTGAACCTACCGCCGACCGATCCCCGCTACGTCGACGGCGCGCCCAGTTCACGCATTCCCAACATCAGCGGAATGGGTCAGGAGTCGGCCCGAGAGGAGTTACGGGCCTCGGGTTTCCAGGTCGCCGATCAGGTGAGCATGGTCAACAGCACGTCCCCGGCCGGCACGGTGATCGGGACCAGTCCAAGCGGTCAGATCGTGCCGGGGATCATCGTGACGCTGCTGGTCAGCAATGGCGTCGCTCCCCCGCCGCCACCACCGCCCTCACCCCCACCGGGAGTCCCACCGCCGCCGCCGCCCCCAGGCATGCCGGAGGTCGGCTCCACCATCGTGGAGATCCCGGGTCTGCCGCCGATCACCATTCCGGTTCTGGTCCCACCGCCGCCCCCGCCACCGGGACAGCCGCCGCCCCCGTGACGCGCAGTAGTCTCACCGGTATGGCCGCACCAGCCCTGAAGAGCTATGCCGCCGCGGCAGGTGCTGCAGCGCTTGCGGTGGGCTACGCCACGGTGATCGAACGCAACGCGTTCGTCGTGCGCGAACTCACGATGCCGGTGCTGAGTCCGGGTTCCACACCGCTTCGGGTGTTGCATCTCAGCGACATCCACATGCGCCCGGCACAGCATCGCAAGCAGACGTGGCTGCGCGAGTTGGCCGGCTGGGAGCCGGATCTGGTGGTCAACACCGGCGACAATCTGTCCCACCCCAAAGCCGTTCCGGCCGTCGTCCAGGCGTTGGGGGATCTGCTGGCGGTGCCTGGCGTCTTCGTCTTCGGGAGCAATGACTACTTCGCGCCGACGCTGAAGAACCCGACGAAATATCTGACCGACTCCGACCATCGCGTATTCGGAACTCCGTTGCCGTGGCAGGACCTGCGCGCCGCATTCACCGAGCGGGGCTGGCTGGATCTGACCCACACCCGGCGCGAACTCGAGGTAGCAGGTCTGACCATCGCGGCAGCCGGTGTAGACGATCCCCACCTCGGCAGGGACCGTTACGAGACCATCGCCGGACGGCCGAACGCGGGCGCGAATCTGCGCCTGGGTCTCACCCATGCGCCCTACACCCGGGTGCTCGACCGCTTCGCCGCCGACGGCTATCAGTTGGTGATGGCCGGGCACACCCACGGCGGACAGTTGTGTCTGCCGCTTTACGGCGCGCTGGTCACCAACTGCGATCTCGACCGAACCCGGGCCAAGGGGGCTTCGCGCTGGGGCGCGGACACCGTGCTGCACGTATCGGCTGGCATCGGCACCTCGCCGTTCGCCCCGTTCCGCTTCGCCTGCCGGCCGGAGGCGACCCTGCTCACGCTGGTGGCTGCACCTACCGGTGGGCATGACCAGGACAGGTTGGTAGTGCATTCCACGCCGAGCGCCGTAGTCCGCTAGCCGGCCGCGGGCAGCCGCCGAAACGGGGTGGATGAGGTTGTCCCCCTCCTCGAGAGACGCAGTTCGAATAGTCGTGCTCGCGGCCCGGTTGACCGGCGACGCAGGGGACTAGGCGTTTGGCTAGGCGACCGCCGCGTGCGATAGGCTGGCCGGGCTTCATGCGGGGTGTGGCGCAGCTTGGTAGCGCGCTTCGTTCGGGACGAAGAGGTCGTGGGTTCGAATCCCGCCACCCCGACGTGACGCGGATCTACACCGTCGTCGGTGACCGGTCCGCACGACGGCGCAGCACGGACAGTTCCGCGAGAACGAAGATCACCAGTGACGCGATCACCGCGGCGACGATCTGCGGGTAGCGGCCGTCGAAACCCGTCGCGGAGGTCTGCCGCAGCAGGATGCCGGCATACGCCCAAATGAGCACGAGCCCGTAGGCGATATCGCGATTGCGGATCATGGTGAATGTTCCGATGCCCATCGCGACCAGCACCATGGTTGCCGCCCAGGTCGACTCAGAGAGCCCGAAGCCGTCCCACTTCCACCTGACCAGCAGCACGGTGATGTTCGCCACGACCGCGACGGTGGTCCAGCCGAAGTACACGCTGAACGGCACGCCGATGAGCCAGCGGCGCCGGGTGTCGAGATCCACGCCGCGCAGTGTGGTGACGATCAGCGCCAGACATACCAGGATCGTCACGATCAGAACCGCCGACAGCGGGATGAGATCGAAGTGCCAGGCGAAAACCCACGCGGTGTTGGCGATCGAGGACACCGCGAACAGAATCCCGACCCGATTCAGCAGTGCGGCTTCCTCGGGTGTGTCCGGGCGGTCGCGAAACAGGCCGAGCTGGTAGAGAACGTGTGCGCCCAACAGCAGGTAGATCACGCCCCATATCGAGAAGGTGATCCCCGCCGGTGTGAAAAGGCTCGGGTAGGCGTCGGATATGTCACCGGTTCGCCGGCCGTTCAACGGCAGCGTATTGGCGAGGTAGTTGGTGGTGACCATGGCCAGGTATGTGATGGCCACCAGAGCTTTCACCGGGCCGCGGGATGTCGTCGTCATGGGCGCCTCTGCTGCCTCACAGTCGGTCTTTGACTGCTGCGGACAGACGTGCCCCGTCAGCCTTACCGGCAGCGATAGCGGTTGCCGCCTTCATGACGAGTCCCATCTGTTTGACCGACGGACGTTCGCCCATCTCCTCCGCCACCTGGGCGATGGCGGTATCCACCACGTCGGCCACCTCGGCGTCGGTCAAAGGCGTGGGGAGGTATTCGTCGATGATGCGAGCCTCGGCGTGCTCTTCGGCGGCGAGTTCACCGCGGCCGTTCTGCGTGTAGATCTCTGCCGCCTCGCCCCGTTTCCGTGACTCGCGCGACAGGACCTTGAGGACCTCCTCGTCGGTGAGTTCGCGGGACTGCTTGCCGGAGACCTCCTCGGTCTGGATCGCCGCCAGCATCATCCGAAGCGTGGCGGTACGCAGCTTGTCCTGGTTCTTCATCGACTCGGTGAGGTCCGCGCGCAGACGGTCTTTCAGTTCAGCCATGGGGTATCACGCTACCGTCGTGGGTTCAGGCGTTGGGAATCCAGTTGCCGTGGAAGCCGTAGGGCACCCTGCGCGGCATCCGGATCCGGGCCACCGGTGCCGCGGCGATATCGGAGGCATCCAGAATCACCAGATCGCTGCTGTC
Organism: Mycobacterium sp.; assembly: GCA_018883075.1. Classification (GTDB taxonomy): domain Bacteria; phylum Actinomycetota; class Actinomycetes; order Mycobacteriales; family Mycobacteriaceae; genus Mycobacterium. Next base: position 14,824 of record VEQU01000013.1, on the reverse strand, counting down.
ATCGACGGGGTCGTATACATAGGCGATGTACCACCCGTTGCTCTCATCGGCAGCGCCCGACGGTGACGGCACGAAGACGGCCTCGCCCGGTCCGCCCGGCGCCTCGGGCGACCCGAAGACGTGCTCCACCGCCGCCCCGGTCTGCATGTCATAGCGAACCAGCCGGGAGTCCCCGACCGAGACGGCGAAACGGGCGGGCAGGCCGGCAAGCCTGTCGTCGATTCTGGGGAATTCCACCGCGCGGTCGTCAAGTTGGCGCTCGGACACCGATCCGGTCACGGTGTCCAGGCGCCATTCCCACAGGACCGCACTCTGGCCGAAGCCGCCATCGGTGCGCCAGAGCTCCGGGTAACGGACCGCTTGCACCACAACCCAATCCCCGTCGACGTAGGCGTTGGCGACATGGAACACGTAACACGGCGCGATATCAAACCAGCGGACCTCGCCGAACGGATCGTCGCGACGCAGCACGCCAAAGCGGGCGCCGTAGTCGTCATCCCAGCGGAACGGCATGTCGCCCGTGCCGCTGATGGCGATGTCGATGTTGAAGACGATGGGCAGGTCCATGAAGATGACGTGGTCGGAGGTCATCGCGAAGTCGTGCATCATGGTCAGCGCCGGAACCTCCAGCGGACGGTTGACGGTGAGGTTGCCATCAGCATCCGCGCGGTGGTAGCTGACGTGAGGCGTGAAGATGTTTCCGTAGCCGAAGAAGTGCAACTCCCCGGTGATCGGGCAGATTTTGGGATGAGCCGTCATCGCATCGTTGAGCTTGCCGTCGAAGTCATAGCAGCCGACGGTTTCCAACTCATTCGTGATCTCGTACGGCAGGGATGACTCGACCAGGGCCAGAGTCTTACCCGCGTGATTCACCACGTGGGTATTGGCGACAGAGGAACGCAGATTCCGTGTGCCGTCGGCGTTGTAGACGCCGAATGGATTCTCGAAGCTGTCGGTGCGCACCCACCGATTGCGGTACCACTTGGCCGCCCCGCCCTCGATCCGGACACCGTGGATCATCCCGTCACCGAGGAACCAATGCCCGGTGGGGGTGCGGGGGTTGGAGCCGTTGCGTAGATACCAGCCGTCCAACTCTGGCGGGATGGCACCCTCGACCGGCAGGTCATAGGTGGTGAGCTCGTCGGGAACGGGCGCGTAGTTACCCTGCATGTGGAAGGGGCGCGCATCGGGCAGATTCGTCAGGTCATCGGCCGTATCTGTCATGACACCACTGTGCCAGATGAGCCCGGCCAGACAACCCCGGCCAGACGAGCCCGTTATCAGCTACACCTCGACCCAGTCCAGGGTGCGCTGCACGGCCTTGCGCCAGCCCGTGTATCCGGCTGCTCGTTGCTCGTCGTCCCACCGGGGGGTCCAGCGGCGATCCTCATGCCAGTTGGCGCGTAGATCCTCCGGATCCGCCCAGAATCCGACGGCCAGCCCGGCCGCGTAGGCAGCGCCCAGCGCGGTGGTCTCCGGGACCCGGGGCCGCACCACATCCACACCGAGAACATCGGCCTGGATCTGCATACACAACTCGTTGAGGGTGACGCCGCCATCGACTTTGAGCACTTCGAGTCTCACCCCGGAATCAGCAGCCATCGCATCGACGACGTCCCGGCTCTGATAGCAGATCGCCTCAAGGGTCGCCCGCGCCACATGTGCATTGGAGTTGAATCTCGACAGACCAACGATTGCGCCACGCGCGTCAGATCGCCAATACGGCGCGAACAGTCCGGAGAACGCGGGAACGAAGTAAACGCCGCCGTTATCCTCGACCTGCCTGGCCAGGGCCTCGCTGTCGGCGGCACCGCTGATGATGCCCAACTGATCGCGCAGCCACTGCACCGCTGAACCGGTCACGGCGATCGAACCCTCTAGTGCGTACACGGGTTTGGCGTCGCCGAACTTGTAACACACCGTGGTGAGTAGGCCGTTGGCGCTGCGGACGATCTTCTCGCCGGTGTTGAGCAGCAGAAAGTTACCGGTGCCGTAGGTGTTCTTCGCCTCACCGGGCTTCAGGCACACCTGCCCGACCATCGCCGCCTGCTGGTCGCCGAGGCTGGCGGTCACCGGGACCTCACCGTCGGCGGGTCCGTCGGGGTGGGTCATGCCGTAGGGCTCCGGAGAGGACGACGGGCGGATCTGCGGCAGCATCGTGCGCGGCACACCGAAGAAGGACAGCAGTTCGTCGTCCCAGTCCAGGGTTTCCAGATTCATCAGCATCGTCCGACTTGCGTTGGTCACATCGGTGACGTGCACGCCGCCGAGCACCCCGCCGGTGATGTTCCACAACACCCAGGTATCCGGCGTTCCGAAAAGGGCGTCGCCCCTCTCGGCGTCTTCGCGCAGCCCGTCGACATTCTCCAGCAACCACTGCAGCTTGCCGCCGGAGAAGTAGGTGGCCGGCGGCAGACCGGCCTTGCGACGGATGACATCCCCCCGGCCGTCGCGGTCCAGCGCGGCGGCGATGTGGTCGGTGCGGGTGTCCTGCCAGACGATCGCGTTGTGATACGGCCGGCCGGTCTTGCGGTTCCAGACCAGGGTGGTCTCCCGCTGGTTGGTGATACCCAGGGCAGCAAGGTCGGCGGCGCAGAGATTGGTGTTGTTGAGGGCGGACATCACCACGCTCTGGGTGCGCTCCCAGATCTCCACCGGATTGTGCTCCACCCATCCGGCCTGCGGCAGTATCTGCTGGTGCTCCAACTGGTGGCGGCCCACCTCGATCCCGTTGTGGTCGAAGATCATGCAGCGGGTACTGGTGGTGCCCTGGTCGATCGAGGCGACGAAGTCGGCCAACGGAACTCCTCGGGGTGCGCTGGAGACGAACTGTGCTGGAAGTCTGCCATTGATCCTTGCGCCGGAGGGACTGAAACGGTTGCATCGTCAGGGTGGGCGACGAGGTGCTGCACTCCAGCTATGGCCGCGCCGAACGGCTGGCATACCGCAGGAAGGTGCAGCTGTGTCTGGACGTGTTCGAAACCATGCTGGCGGAGTCCAGTTTCGAGTTTGACCGGCCACTGACCGGCATGGAGATCGAATGCAACCTGGTGAATTCCGACTACCAGCCGGCCATGTCCAACCAGGAAGTCCTCGCCGCGATCGCCGATCCCGCCTATCAGACCGAACTGGGCGCCTACAACATCGAATTCAACGTGCCGCCACGCCCGCTGCCCGGCCGAACGGCGCTCGAGCTGGAATCTGAGATACGAGCGAGCCTCAACGCGGCCGAAATCAAGGCGGCCAGCGATGGTGCCCACATCGTGATGATCGGCATCCTGCCCACCCTGATGCCCGAGCATCTGACCGGCAGCTGGATGAGTCCGTCGCTGCGGTATCAGGCACTCAACGATTCGATCTTCACCGCGCGCGGCGAGGACATCCTCATCGACATCACCGGCGCCGAGCGGCTTTGCGTTCACGCGGAGTCCATCGCACCCGAATCGGCATGCACGAGCATGCAGTTACATCTGCAGGTCTCCCCCGCGGACTTCGCGAACAACTGGAATGCCGCCCAGGTGATCGCCGGACCGCAGATCGCCCTCGGCGCGAACTCGCCGTATTTCTTCGGCAGGCAGTTGTGGGCGGAGACGCGGATCGAGTTGTTCGCCCAAGCGACCGATACCCGGCCCGAGGAACTCAAGGCGCAGGGTGTTCGTCCGCGGGTGTGGTTCGGCGAGCGCTGGATCACCTCGATCTTCGACCTCTTCGAGGAGAACGTCCGCTACTTCCCGTCGCTGCTACCGGAGATCTCCGAGGAGGATCCGCTCGCCGAGCTGTCCGCCGGGCGGATTCCGCTGCTGCCGGAGCTGCGATTGCACAACGGCACCGTGTACAGATGGAATCGCCCGGTATACGACGTGGTCGGAGGTAGGCCCCATCTACGGGTGGAGAATCGGGTGCTGCCGGCCGGGCCCACCGTCGTGGACATGATGGCCAACGCGGCCTTCTACTACGGCCTGCTGCGGACCATCTCGGAGGAGGAGCGGCCGTTGTGGACCAAGATGAGTTTCGCTGCGGCCCAGGACAATTTCATCGAGGCGGCTCGCAACGGGATGGCCGCACGCCTGTACTGGCCGGGCCTCGGCGAGGTGACGCCGGACGAGCTGGTGCTGCGCCATCTGCTGCCGATGGCCGACGAGGGCCTTCGCCGCTGGCAGGTCGCCCCGGATGTGCGTGAGCTGTACCTCGGCGTTATCGAGGGACGAGCGAAGACCGGCCGCACCGGTTCCGCCTGGCAGGTGCAAACCGTGCAGGCTCTCGAGCACGCTGGCATGACCCGATCCGGGGCGCTGGCCGAGATGCTGCGCCGCTACTGCGACCTGATGCACAGCAACTCACCTGTGCACACCTGGGATTAGACGAACCGATCGGCGGCCAGCAGCTCGGCGATCTGAATGGTGTTCAGAGCCGCTCCCTTGCGCAGGTTGTCCCCGGAGACGAACAACGCCAGGCCGCGGCCGCCGGGCACACCGGGATCCTGACGGATACGGCCGACGAGCGATTCGTCGGCCCCGGCGGCCTCAAGCGGCGTCGGCACGTCGACAACTCGGACCCCCGGCGCGGCGGCCAGCAACTCACGCGCCCGTTGCGGTGAGATCGGCTCACTGAACTCAACATTCAGCGACAGCGAGTGACCGGTGAAAACCGGGACCCGCACGCACGTCCCGCTCACCGCGAGATCCGGGATACCGAGAATCTTGCGGCTCTCGTTGCGCAGTTTCTGGTCCTCGTCGGTCTCCCCGGAATCGTCGTCGACGAGATCACCGGCCAGCGGAATCACATTGAAGGCGATGGGGGCGACGTACTTCTTCGGCGGTGGGAAGTCGACAGCTCCGCCGTCGTGCACCAGTTCCTCGGCGCGGTCGAGGACGGCACGGGCCTGCCCCGCCAACTCCTCCACTCCAGCCAGTCCGCTGCCGGAGACCGCCTGATAGGTGGATGCGACCATGCGGATGAGGCCCGCGTCCTGGTGAAGCGGTTTGAGCACCGGCATCGCCGCCATAGTCGTGCAGTTCGGGTTTGCGATGATGCCTTTGACGAGACGTACCCCGCGGACATCACGATCGAAGTTGACTTCACTGACCACCAGCGGTACGTCGGGGTCTTTACGCCAGGCCGAGGAGTTATCGATCACGATGGCACCCGCGCCGGCGAATCTGGGCGCCTGCACGCGCGACATCGTGGCGCCGGCCGAGAACAACGCGATGTCCAGGCCCGTGGGATCAGCGGTTTCGGCATCCTCGACTTCGATGTCGCGGCCGCGGAACGGCAGCAGTCGCCCCTTGGAACGGGCCGAAGCGAAGAACCGGACATCGGTGGCCGGAAACCCCCGCTTTTCCAGCAGGTTTCGCATGACCACGCCGACCTGACCGGTGGCGCCCACCACCCCTATTGAGACCATGACGCTAGCGGCCCGACCCGGCGTACACGATGGCCTCCTCGTCGCCGCCGAGGTTGAACGCCTCGTGCAACGCGGCGACGGCCTTGTCGAGTTCGGAGTCCTTGATGAGCACGGAGATACGGATCTCCGAGGTGGAGATCAGGTCGATGTTGATACCGACCCTCGCCAATGCCTCGCAGAACGTGGCGGTGACACCGGGATGGCTGCGCATGCCCGCGCCGACAAGTGACACCTTGCCGATGTGATCGTCATAGATGACGCTGGTGAACCCGATATCGTCCTGCAGCGACGTCAGTTTCTCCACCGCTTTCGGCGCGGAGTCCCGCGAGCAGGTGAAGGTGATATCGGTTTTCCCGTCCTCGACCTTCGAGATGTTCTGCAGCACCATGTCGATGTTGACGTCGGCGTCGGCGACGGCCCGGAAGACCTTCGCGGCGAAGCCCGGAACATCCGGCACCCCGATGACAGTGACCTTCGCCTCGCTGCGGTCGTGCGCGACTCCGGTCAGGATGGCGTCTTCCATGGGCATGTCCTCTATTGATCCGGTGACGATCGTGCCCGGCCTGTCGGAGTACGACGACCGGACGTGAATCGGAACGTGGTATCGGCGCGCATATTCCACGCAGCGCAGCATCAGCACTTTCGCGCCGCACGCCGCCATCTCGAGCATCTCTTCGAAGGTGACGGCGTCCAACCGCTTGGCGTTGGGCACGATGCGCGGGTCGGCGGTGAAGATGCCGTCGACATCGGTGTAGATCTCACAGACGTCGGCGTTCAGCGCTGCGGCCAGTGCTACCGCTGTGGTGTCCGAGCCGCCACGGCCCAGAGTCGTGACGTCCTTGCTGTCCTGGCTGACTCCCTGGAAGCCGGCAACCAGGACGATCTGGCCCTCGTCGAGCGCCGACCGCAGCCGTCCCGGGGTGACGTCGATGATCTTGGCATTGCCGTGGGTCCCGGTGGTCACCACACCTGCCTGTGAACCGGTGAAGGACCGGGCCTGGGCACCGAGCGACTCGATGGCCATGGCGACCAGCGCGTTGGAGATGCGCTCGCCGGCGGTCAGCAGCATGTCGAGCTCACGCGGCGGCGGTGCGGGGGAAACCTGGCGCGCCAGGTCGAGCAGGTCATCGGTGGTGTCTCCCATCGCCGAGACCACCACCACGACGTCGTTGCCCTGTTTCTTGGTCTCGACGATGCGCTCGGCGACACGGCGGATCCGCTCGGCGTCGGCCACCGATGATCCGCCGTACTTCTGCACGACGAGCGCCACGTCTACCCTTCCCTGATCGCCCTGATCGCCACTTCTGCTGTCTCCATCCCGTATGAGGATAGATGGTGCGCGGCGCCGGCTTTCCTCCTGAGGACTCGCGGGTACTCTGCGTGCCGATGACTCAGCAGCCGGGTGACCGCAGCGCACGGACACGGGTGTCCATCCACCCGCCGATCGCCGATCGCTGGAGCCCCCGCGCATTCGATGCTGGTGCGGTGGTGACGGTCGAGCAGCTCACCGGTCTGCTCGAGGCCGCCCGCTGGGCGGCCACCTGGGGCCGGCGCCAGCCGGTGCGGTTCGTGGTCGGTGTGCGCGGGGATGAGACCCACCGCACGCTGGCAGGCCTGCTCAACCGCGGCAACGGCTACGCGCAGGCCGCCGGCGCGCTCATCCTGGTGTGCGCCGACGAGGGTGACGACGATAAGACCGCCCTGTATTCGGCGGTCGACGCGGGTGCCGCCGCGGCCAATCTCGCCGTCGAGGCGGTGGCGCGCGGGCTCATCAGCCACCCGATGGCCGGGTTCGACGTCGAGGGGGCACGGGTCGCCTTCGATATCCCCCCGCAGGTGCGGCCGCTGATGGTCATCGCCGTGGGGACGCTGGCCGACTACTCCGCGGTGAGCCCCGAGATCGCCGAGCGCGATAGCATGCCGCGGGAGCGCGCACAGCTGGAGGAGGTCGCCTTCCGCGGCACCTGGAGCCGGCCGTGGCGTTGACGGCTCAGCGCACCACCGACATCGCCAGCGCCGCGCCCGCCGCGAACGTTGCCGCAACGAGGACCAGCGCGAGCAACGGCCAGACCCACAAGGGCATTCCCCGGCGCGCGGCGGCGACCATCCCGGCGATCGCGACGACGCCGGCCATCGCGACCCCACCCCAGGTCACCACGTAGGACAGCACCAGCCGCGAACCGCTGCAGTTGTCCGGGCCGCACGAATCGGTCGCCATCACGAAAAAGAGCGAAAACGCCACCGAGCCCAGGCCGGCCAGTGTGGCCACCACACTGAGCGTCACCGCCGCGGCCCGATCGAGTGGTGCGCGCCGGCGCGACGAGAGGTTCGGGTCCACCATGGCAGCGATTGTGCCTGGTGAGGCATGCGGAGTACAGTAAACGGCGTGCAGCGTGCGCTCCTCCTCGGACGCCGCGGCGGGGTCTGATCCAGACCGGCTTCCCGTCGCGGGTCTTCGCGATGCGCCGGTCTGAAGTCCACTGAGAAACTTCCCGGAGCCCAATCGTGAAATCTTCTGAGGCGTCGATCGACGCATACGTATCAGCCCGCACCATCACCACCCCCGCCGGCCCCCCGCGCCCCGGACAGCCGTCGTGGAACGCCCAGCGCACCTCCGCGATGCCGGTGCAGCGCTACCGGCCGTTCGCTGAGGAGGTCGAGCACGTCGCCCTGGCCGATCGCACCTGGCCGGACAAGGTCATCGAGCATGCCCCCGGGTGGTGCGCGGTCGATCTGCGCGACGGCAATCAGGCCCTCATCGACCCGATGAGCCCGGCCCGCAAGCGCCGCATGTTCGACCTGCTGGTGCGTATGGGCTACAAGGAGATCGAGGTCGGATTCCCCTCGGCCAGCCAGACCGACTTCGATTTCGTCCGCGAGATCATCACCGAGGGTGCGATACCCGACGACGTCACCATTCAGGTTCTCACGCAGTGCCGCGACGAACTGATCGAGCGGACCTTTGAGGCGTGCGACGGCGCACCGAACGTGATCGTGCACTTCTACAACTCCACCTCGATCCTGCAGCGACGGGTGGTGTTTCGGGCCGACCGCGAGGAGATCAAGAGGATCGCCACCGACGGCGCCCGGAAGTGCCTGGAGGAACAGGCCAAACACCCCGGAACCCGGTGGCGCTACGAGTACTCCCCGGAGTCCTACACCGGCACCGAACTGGCCTACGCGGTGGAGGTCTGCGATGCGGTCACCGAGGTGATAGAGCCGACACCGGAGTGGCCCCTGATCGTCAATCTGCCCGCCACGGTGGAGATGACCACCCCCAATGTCTACGCCGACTCTATCGAGTGGATGAGCCGCAACCTGGCCCGCCGGGACTCGATCATTTTGAGTCTGCATCCGCACAACGATCGCGGAACCGCAGTCGCCGCAGCGGAATTGGGCTATCAGGCCGGAGCCGACCGGATCGAGGGTTGCCTGTTCGGCAACGGAGAGCGCACCGGCAACGTGTGCCTGGTGACCCTCGGGCTCAACCTGTTCTCCCGGGGAGTGGATCCACAGATCGACTTCTCCAACATCGACGAGATCCGCCGCACGGTCGAGCACTGCAACCAGTTGCCGGTGCACGAGCGTCATCCCTACGGCGGCGACCTGGTCTACACCGCGTTCTCGGGCAGCCATCAGGACGCCATCAACAAGGGCCTGGACGCGATGAAGATCTCCGCCGACCAGGAGGACGTCGACGAGGCCGACCTGGTCTGGCAGGTGCCGTATCTGCCGATCGACCCCAAGGACGTCGGGCGCACCTACGAGGCCGTGATCCGGGTGAACTCCCAGTCCGGCAAGGGCGGGGTGGCCTACATCATGAAGGCCGACCATGGCCTGGTGCTGCCCCGCCGCTTGCAGATCGAGTTCAGCCAGGTAATCCAGAAGATCACCGACGGGGAGGGCGGGGAGGTGTCGTCCAAGGAGATGTGGGACGCCTTCGCCGACGAATACCTCTCTCCCATCAGGCCGTTGGAGCGAGTCCGCCAACGGGTGATCGGCTCGGAGGTCGACGGCGGTACCGATGTCATCGAGGCGACCGTGAAACTCGACGGGGTCGAGACCGAGATCCGCGGCGAGGGCAACGGTCCACTGGCGGCATTCGTCGACGCTCTGGACGGCGTGGGTATCGACGTGAGTGTGCTGGACTACTCCGAGCACGCGATGTCGGCCGGCGAGGAGGCCGCCGCCGCGGCCTACGTCGAGGCGGCGGTCGACGGTAAGACGGTGTGGGGCGTGGGTATCGCCACGTCCATCACGACCGCATCGCTGCGGGCGGTGGTCTCCGCGGTCAATCGGGCGGCGCGCCTGAACCGTTGAGTTGCTCGGTCAACTGCGTGCGAATGTCGATCTCGGAGGTCAGGGTGCGGTGCACCGGGCACTTGTCGGCGATCTCCAGCAGTCGAGCCCGGGTGGTCTGGTCGAGTTGGCCGTCGAGGGTGATCTCGCGTTCGATCCGGTCGATCTGCCCCTGACTGGTCTCGCAGGTCACGCAGTCCGCCGCGTGGATCTTGGCGTGCCGCAGCAGCACCGAAACATGTTCCAGTGCAATTTTTTTGCGATCGGCATACATTCTGATGGTCATTGCCGTGCATGTGCCGAGCGCGGCCAGGAGCAGATCATACGGCGATGGGCCGCTGTCCAGTCCGCCGACGTCGACCGGTTCGTCGGCAACGAGCCGGTGCTTACCGGTGGTGACCGATTGCTGGAACCGGCCCCGGCCGGTCTCGCTGACCAAGACTGCCCCGGGGGCCAGCTGATCGGCCGTAGGCTCTGGCGCAGGCAGGTAGCGCTGGCTCCATGCCGCGATGACTTCGCCGACATATCCGGCGTCGGATCGCCGCGCGAGCAGGTGGTCCGCGTCGTCGAGGGAGACGAAGCTCTTCGGATGCCGGGCTGCGGTGAAGATCGCGCTCGCGTTGTCGATCGAGACCACCTGATCGGTCGGAGCGTGCAGGATCATCAACGCCCTGCCCAGGCTGGCGACCCGGTCCAGCAGACGCTGCTCGGCGACGTCGTCGAGAAAGTCGCGGCGGATCCGGAACGTCCGGCCACCGATGCTGACCTGCCCCTCGCCGCGGTCTCGGATCACACCGATCTGTTCGGCGAAGAAGTTGGTGACGTGGCCGGGATCCGAGGGCGCGCCGATGGTCGCCACGGCCCGCGATTCCGGGATGCGGGCGGCCGCGGCCAGTACCGCAGCACCGCCGAGACTGTGCCCGATCAGCAGCGCCGGTGCCTGCCGAGTGGCGCGCAGATGGTCGGCCGCGGCGACCAGATCGTCGACGTTGGAGGAGAAGTCGGTGTTGGCGAATTCGCCCTCGCTGGAACCCAGCCCGGTGAAGTCGAACCGGAGAACGGCGAATCCCCGGGCGGCCAGCGCGTCGGAGATCCACCGCGCCGCGCGGCTGTCCTTGCTGCAGGTGAAACAGTGGGCGAACAGCGCGTAGCCCCTCGGTTCCGCGCCGGGGGGCCGCTGAAGCAGCGCGGTCAGGACATGACCATCGGCGTTGGGGAAGTCGAATCGCTCGGTGTCCATGGGCGTCTCCCGGGAGTCTCAGAACAGGGCGTACTGCTGGCCCCGGTCGACCGCCTGCTCGAACTCGTCGACCCCGGTGCCGCAGACGACCGCACCGACGCTGTGCATGAACTGATCGTCGGAGACCATCGGGACACCCAACTCTCGGGCCTGGAAACCCTTGCCCTGCCCGACGTCCGGTTCATTGCAGACCACCAGCGAGGTATACGGATCGACGGCCTCGGCGTAGGCCAGGCCGGCGTGCAGAATCCGCTCGACGAGTTCCTCGTGGGTGCGGTTGACCTCCGCGGAGAGCGCCACCCGCATTCCCTGGACCAGCGGTCGGCCACGTTCATAGCGTCCCGGGTTGAGGTAGGGGCAGGGCATTCGGGAGGCCAGCATCTTCAGCGGTCGCAGTTCCTCGTGGGTGACCGCACCGTTGGGCCAGCGGCGGCGGCTGACCGGGCGGATCGGCAGCCAGATGTCCCGCTCGCGGGCCCGTCGCAACGCCGGGGTCAGAACACGGGAGAGCACCAGGGCGTCGTCGAAAGCGTCGTGGGCCCTGGTTTGCGGGATGTCCCAATGTCGCGCAAGGGTCTCCAGCCGCAGGTTGCCCAGGCCTAAATCGAGGCGCCGGGTCAATTCCACGGTGCACATGACGTTGTCGACCGGAACGGTGCTGCCCGCCAGTTCGGCCTCGGCGATGAGGAAGGAGTAGTCGAACGGGGCGTTGTGGGCCACCAGGGTGCGGCCGTGCATCAACGCGTTGAGATCACCGGCGATGTCGGCGAACGTCGGCTGGTCTTCGAGCATCTCTGCGGTCAGCCCGTGGATGTGGGTGGGCCCCGGATCGACACCCGGGTTGAGCAGGCTGACCACCGAGTGCTCGACCCGGCCGTGGCAGTCCAGCGCCAGCGCGGCGATGCTCAGGACCCGTGCGTGCCCCGGTCGGAAACCGGAGGTCTCGACGTCGACGACGACCCAACCGTCGGCAGCCTGATGTGCCGGACGGCCCCAGGTATGGCTCACAGAGGTCAGGATGGCATGCGTCCCCGACAGCGCGGGGGACTTCGCGTTCGTGTCGGAATACACTCACCTGCGATGACGCCCACAGAGCCCGAGGTGCCGCTTCGCGGGCCGGCCCTGCGGCTGCGCGGACGCTGTGCGCTGGCGTTGGGGTCGGCCGCCCGCTGGGCGTCGCGGGTCACCGGCCGCGGTGCCGGCGCGATGATCGGCGGTCTCGTGGCGATGAAGCTGGACCCCTCGGTGCTGCGTCAACTGGGCGCCGGCCGGCGCACCGCGGTGATCACCGGCACCAACGGCAAGTCCACCACCACCAGGATGGTGGCCGCGGCACTGAGCACACTGGGGCCGCCCCCGGGCCCGGGGCGTCGGCATCGGACGGTCGCGACCAACAGCGAGGGCGCCAATATGGACGCCGGTCTGATCGCCGCCCTGGCCGCCGACCGGGACGCCCCGCTGGCCGCCCTGGAGGTCGACGAGATGCACGTCCCGCACGTGGCCGACGCGGTGCACCCGGCGGTGATCGTGCTGCTGAACCTCTCCCGCGACCAACTCGACCGGGTGGGTGAGATCAATCACATCGAGCGCACGCTGCGGGCCGGCCTGGCCCGGCATCCGGCGGCGGTGATCGTCGCCAACTGCGACGACGTGCTGATCACCTCGGCGGCCTACGACTGCCCGCACGTGGTGTGGGTGGCCGCTGGGGGCAGCTGGGCCAACGACTCGGTCAGTTGCCCCCGCAGCGGGGAGGTCATCGTCCGCGAGCAATCGCACTGGTATTCCACCGGCACCGACTTCAAACGACCCACTCCGCAGTGGTGGGTTGACGGCGAACGGATCTACGGCCCAGACGGTTTCGCGGCGCCGATGACGCTGTCCCTGCCCGGCGCGGTGAACCGCGGAAACGCCGCGCAGGGGGTTGCCGCTGCGGTGGCGATGGGTGCCGATCCGCTCGCCGCGGTTGCCGCGGTCGGCACTGTCGACGAGGTCGCGGGCCGCTACCGGACGGTGCGGATCGGCAGCCATACCGCACGGTTGCTGCTGGCCAAGAATCCGGCCGGCTGGCAGGAGGCGCTGTCGATGGTGGATAAAAGCGCTGCGGGAGTGGTGATCTCGGTCAACGGACAGGTTCCCGACGGGGAGGATCTGTCCTGGCTGTGGGACGTCCGCTTCGAACACTTCGAGGGAACCTCGGTGGTGGCCGCCGGGGAGCGCGGCACCGATCTCGCGGTGCGACTGGGCTACGCGGGCGTGGACCACTCCCTGGTACACGACACCGTCGCGGCGATCGACTCCTGCCCACCCGGGCACGTCGAGGTGGTCGCCAACTACACGGCGTTCCTTCAGTTGCAGCGTGCACTGGAGCGCACTTCATGACGGCGGTGCGCATCGGCCTGGTGCTCCCCGACGTGATGGGCACCTACGGCGACGGCGGTAACGCCGTGGTGTTGCGGCAGCGCCTGCTGCTGCGCGGAATCCCCGCCGAGATCGTCGAAATCACTCTGGCCGAACCGGTTCCGGACTCGCTGGACCTGTACACCCTGGGCGGGGCCGAGGATTACGCCCAACGGCTGGCCACCCGCCACCTACTGCGTCACCCCGGTTTGCAGCGCGCCGCCGCGCGGGGCGCGCCGGTACTGGCGATCTGCGCCGCCATCCAGGTGCTGGGGCACTGGTATGAGACCTCGGCCGGGGAGCGGGTCGACGGGGTGGGTCTGCTGGACGTCACCACCTCACCGCAACCGGAGCGCACCATCGGAGAGGTGGTGTCCACCCCGCTGATCGAGGGACTCTCCGAGCCGCTCACCGGGTTCGAAAACCACCGCGGCGGAACTGTTCTGGGCCCAGCCGCCAAACCCCTGGCGGTGGTGGTCAAGGGTGCGGGCAACCGACTCGGCGACGGTTTCGACGGGGCTGTGCAGGGCAGCGTGTACGCCACCTACCTGCACGGCCCCTGCCTGGCTCGCAACCCCCAACTCGCCGACCTGCTGCTGTCCCAGGTGGTGGGCCCGCTACCGCCGTTGGATATGCCGGAAGTCGACCAGTTGCGGCGGGAGCGGTTGGCCGCACCGCGTCGGGTGTAACCAACTCCCCTGGGGTCGGACAACTCGCGTCGAGCAACTCGCGTCGAGACTGCGTTCACGCAGACAATCTGCGGGTCCGGGGCTGCGGGTTTGCAATCTCACCGCGCCATCCCCGGGCACGCAGCGACTCCTCGACCCGCGCTATGACCTCGCCCGGGGGATCCTCCTTGATCACCCGTACCGCGTCCCAGCCCAACCTGGCCACCATCCTCGAGCGGCGCTGATCCCACACATAACGTCGGCGGTCCGTGCGGTGCTGGTCGCCGTCGTACTCCACGGCCACCTTGAACTCCTTCCAGCCCATGTCGAGCACCGCGAAGTTGCCGGCGTGGTCAACGAGGGGAATCTGCGTAGAGGGGCGGGGAAAGCCGGCGTCGACGAGCAGAAGGCGCAGCCAGGTCTCACGCGGCGAGGCGGCTCCTGCATCGACCAGGGGCAGGGCGCGGCGGAGTCGACGGACGCCCCGCGCTCCGGGGTGGGCCGCGGCGACCCGCGCAACGGCTTCGGCTGAGAACGGCGTGGCCCACATCAACGCGTCCAGGCGTGCGACCGCACGGTCGCGGGGCAGGTGCCGGCCGAGGTCGAAGGCAGTGCGGGCCGGCGTGGTAACAGGTATGCCCGCGACGCGGGTGATCTCATCGGGGCGCAACGTCTCATTGCGTACCCGCACCGCCGCCGGCGGGCGGGGGCAGGCGTAGATGAGTTCGACGGGTTCATCGGGGTCAACCCACTGCGCACCGTGCAGGGCAGCCGCCGCGGCGCCCCCAACGACGGCGCGCCGCCGCGACCACAGCC
>VEQU01000084.1 GCA_018883075.1 Mycobacterium sp. | reverse complement strand
GCCGCGGTGGTCGCGGCGGCGATGGCCTGCTTCCCGGCGCCGGAGCGAACGGTCGGGTCGACGAGTTCGCGCACCGCCTCCGCCAGCGGGCCGTAGAGGTCCTGTATGCGCGCGAACTCCTCGGCGCTGATCTCCTGCCAGGAACCTCTCACCCGAAAACCTTTCCGACAACGGCTTTCGCCCGCCGCGTCACACGCAGATAGAGGTCGAGGAACTCCCCGCCGTCATCGCTGTGCCAGCCCGCCGCCGCGGCCACGGCATTGAGCTGCCGACCCGGCCCGGGTAGCTGATCGGTCGGCTTGCCGCGCACCAGCACCAGCGCGTTGCGGGCACGGGTCGCGGTCAGCCATGCCTCGCGCAGGATCGCGGCATCGGACGGCTCGATCAGCTCGGCCGACTCGACGGCATCCAAGGCCGCCAGCGTCGACGGTGTGTGCAGTCCGGGTACCTCGTGGGCGTGGCGCAACTGCAGCAGTTGCACCGTCCACTCGACATCGGCCAGCCCGCCGCGGCCGAGCTTGGTGTGCGTGGTGGGGTCGGCTCCCCGCGGCAGCCGCTCAGCGTCGACGCGGGCCTTGACCCGGCGGATCTCCTGCACCGCCTCGCCCGACACCCCGCCCTCGGGGTAGCGGATGTGGTCGACCATGGAGATGAACTCCCGGCCCAGGTCCTCATCGCCGGCGACCGGGGCGGCCCGCAGCAGCGCCTGCACCTCCCATGCCTGGGCCCACTGCCCGTAGTAGGCCTCATAAGAAGCCAGGGTGCGGACCAACGGACCGTTGCGCCCCTCCGGGCGCAGGTTGGCGTCGACCTCCAGCGGCGGATCGTCGCTGGGCGCACCGAGCAGCGTGCGCAGCTGCTCGGCGACGGTCACCGACCACTTCACCGCGCGGGTCTCTTCGGCGCCCTCGCACGGGTCGCAGACGAACATCACGTCGGCGTCCGAGCCGTAGCCCAGTTCCCCGCCGCCGAGCCGGCCCATGCCGATCACCGCGATGCGCGCCGGAGCGGGACCGTCGGCCTCTACCGACGCCCGGATCACCGCGTCCAGCGCGCACTGCAGCACCGCCACCCACACCGAGGTCAGCGCCTCGCACACCTGCTGCACGTCGAGCACGCCGAGAAGATCGGCCGAGGCCACCCGCGCCAGCTCGCGGCGGCGCAGGGTGCGGGCGGCCGCGATCGCCCGCGCCGGCTCGGGGTGCCGGCCGGCCGAGGCGACCAGCGCCCGGGCCACCGCCTCGGGTTCGACGTCGAGCAGTTTGGGCCCGGTGGGACCGTCGGCGTAGGCGGCGATCACCTCGGGCGCGCGCATCAGCAACTCCGGCACGTAGGCCGACGTGCCGAGTACCCGCATCAGCCGTTTGGCCACCGCGCCCTCGTCGCGCAGGGTGGCCAGGTACCAGCGCTGGTCGGCCAGCGCATCGCTGATCTGCCGGTAGGCCAGCAGCCCGCGGTCCGGGTCGGGAGTGTCCGACAACCAGTCCAGCAGTCGCGGCAGCAGCACCGCCTGCACCCGGCCGCGCCGCCCACTGGCGTTGACCAGCGCGCTCAGATGCGTCAGCGCACTCTGCGGGCCTTCGTACCCGAGTGCGGCAAGCTGGCGCTCGGCCGCCTCCGCGGACATTCCGCCGGCGAACCCCAGCGACGGCCCCACCGACTCCAGCAGCGGTTGGTAGAACAACTTGGCGTGCAGTTTCGACACCCGCACGTTCTGCCGCCTGATCTCCTCGCGCAGCACCCCGAGTGCGTCGCGGGTGCCGTCCGGGCGCACGTGCGCCGCCCGCGCCAACCAGCGCAGCGCCTCGTCGTCATCCGGCGGGGGAAGCAGATGGGTCCGCTGCAGGCGCTGCAGTTGCAGCCGGTGCTCGAGCAGCCGCAGGAACTCATATGACGCGGTGAGGTTGGCGGCGTCGTCGCGTCCGATGTAGCCGCCCGCGCCGAGTGCGGCCAGGGCGTCTACGGTGGAGGCCACATGCAGGGCCGGGTCGGTGCGGCCGTGAACCAGCTGCAGCAGCTGCACCGCGAACTCCACATCACGCAACCCGCCGGTGCCGAGCTTGATCTCCCGGTCACGCACGTCGGCGGGCACAAGCTCCTCGACGCGCCGGCGCATGGCCTGCACCTCGGGCACGAAATCCTCACGCTCGCAGGCGTTCCAGACCATCGGCATCAGCGCGTCTGTGTACGCGCGGCCGAGTTCGGCGTCACCGACCGCCGGCCGTGCCTTCAGCAGTGCCTGGAATTCCCACGTCTTGGCCCACCGCTGGTAGTAGGCGATGTGCGAGTCCAGTGTGCGGACCAGCGCGCCGGCCTTGCCCTCGGGGCGCAGTGCGGCGTCGACCTCGAAGAAGGCCTCCGAGGCCAGCCGCATCACTTCCCCGGCGAGCCTTGTGATCAGCGGCTCGGCGTTCTCGCCGACGAAGATCACGTCGACATCGCTGACGTAATTGAGTTCGCGGGCGCCGCACTTGCCCATCGCGATCACCGCCAGACGCGGCACCTCTGAGTTCTTGCAGACGGTGACGGTCGCCGCCCGCAGCGCGGCGTCGAGCGCGGCATCGGCGAGGTCGGACAGGTGCGCGCCGACATCCGGGAACGCCAGCACGGGTTCGTTCTCCACCGTCGGCGCGATGTCCAATGCCGCCAGCACCAGCAGACGGTCCCGGTACAGCGTCTTGAGCCGGGCCACCAGCGCCGAAGGGCTGGTGACGAATTCGTCTACGCAGGAGCGGAATTCGCGGCGCAGGTCCTCAGGTGAGGCAAGCTCGACCTCACCTTCGAGCAGACGCCAGGACTGCGGGTTGGCGACAAGGTGGTCACCGAGCGCCAGCGACGCGCCCAGCACCGCGAACAGCCGTCCTCGCAGCGGGCGGTCGGCGACGAGAGCGGCGTCCAGGTGGGGCCACTGGTTGCCCAGCGCCTCGGCGAGGCGAACCATGGTGTGCAGCGCGGCGTCGGCGTCAGCGGCGCGGGACAGCGACCAGAGCAGTTCGATGTGGGTGTCGTCGTCCCAGCCGAGTTTCGCCAGCGACGAGTGCGCCGAGGGTGCCAGCAGACCCAGCCGGCCCACCCCCGGGACGCTGGGCCGCTGTGTGGCCGGTTTACCCACGCTGTGACGTTAGCCCAACGACGATGCGGGACGAGGACCAGCCCGAGAAGGACTTGCCCGAGGAGGAGTTGGGCTGTCGATCAGAGTCCAAGGAGGGGGCACCGCCTACAGCGACAGGTACTTCTTCAGCTCGAACGGGGTGACGTTGCTGCGGTACTCCTCCCACTCCGCGCGCTTGTTGCGCAGGAAATAGTCGAAGACGTGCTCGCCGAGCGCCTCGGCGACGAGCTCGGAGTTTTCCAGCTCCCCCAGCGCAACGCCCAGGCTGGACGGCAACTCGCGGTAGCCCATCGCCCGGCGCTCCTCAGGCGTGAGCGTCCAGACGTTGTCCTCCGCCTGGGGGCCCAGCACATAGTTCTTCTCGATACCGCGCAGCCCGGCGGCGAGCAGCACGGCGAACGTCAGGTACGGATTGCACGCGGAGTCCGGGCTGCGCACCTCGATCCGCCGGGAGGCCGCCTTGCGCGGGGTGTACATCGGCACGCGCACCAACGCCGAGCGGTTGGCCGCACCCCAGGACGCCGCGGTGGGCGCCTCGCCGCCGTGGACCAGGCGCTTGTAGGAGTTCACCCACTGGTTGGTCACGGCGCTGATCTCGCTGGCGTGCTCGAGGATCCCGGCGATGAAGGACTTCGCGACGTCGGAGAGTTGCAGCGGGTCCGCGGCGCTGTGGAAGGCGTTGGTCTCGCCCTCGAACAGGCTCATGTGGGTGTGCATCGCCGAGCCGGGATACTCCACGAACGGTTTGGGCATGAAGGACGCCCGCACCCCCTCGGCGATGGCGACCTCTTTGACGACGTAGCGGAATGTCATCACGTTGTCGGCCATCGACAGCGCATCGGCGTAGCGCAGGTCGATCTCCTGCTGGCCGGGTGCGCCCTCGTGGTGGCTGAACTCCACCGAGATGCCCATCTGCTCGAGGGCGTCGATGGCGTGCCGGCGGAAGTTGGGAGCCGAGTCATGCACGGCCTGATCGAAGTACCCGCCGTTGTCGGCGGGCACCGGCACCGAGCCGTCGTACGCGCCGGGTTCGAGGAGGAAGAACTCGATCTCGGGGTGTACGTAGCAGGAGAAGCCGAGATCGCTGGCCTTGGCCAGCTGGCGGCGCAGCACGTGGCGGCTGTCCGCCCAGGACGGCGAGCCGTCGGGCATGGTGATGTCGCAGAACATCCGGGCCGAGTGGTGCTGGCCGGAGCTGGTGGTCCACGGCAGCACCTGGAAGGTGGACGGGTCCGGGCGGGCCACCATGTCGGCCTCCGACACCCGGGCGAAACCCTCGATGGACGAGCCGTCGAAGCCGATCCCCTCCTCGAAGGCACCCTCGAGTTCGGCGGGCGCGATGGCGACCGTCTTGAGAAACCCGAGGACGTCGGTGAACCACAGCCGGACGAACCGGATATCGCGTTCCTCCAGCGTGCGCAGCACGAATTCCTTCTGCCGGTCCATCAGACGAGCGTAGGCAGCGGCTGTTAACTCCGTGTTACGCCGCCGCGCCTGACGTGCGACGACGGCGACGCCGGCCGCGCGGGCGCGTCGCCGCGCCCCAGGCGCCGTCCGGCGCGGGGTCATTATCAGGAGAAACCCAGGTGCTCAGGTGCTGTGTCGGGCACCGAACCGGGGTATAACTGAAGCCAGCAGGGCAGCGGCGATACTCCCCACAACCTTAAGGAGCCGCTGCCCTGTGTTGTAGCACAGTCCGGCCTCCCGGCGCGAATCAAAGAGCCCCCGGAGCTCAGCAGCTCAGATTGCCCGGGACCACCCGGTCGACGAAAAACCTCACGACCGCGTCGTCCACGCAGTCCTCGCCGTCGAACACCGCCGTGTGCTGGGTGCCGTCGAAGGTGATCAGCGGGGCCCGCAACTGGCGCGCCAGGTCCACCCCGGCCTGATACGGCGTGGCGGGGTCGTGGGTGGTGGACACCACCACCACGCTGCCCGGCGGGGCCGGCGAGGCCGGCTCGGGCACCGAGGAGGCCGGGGCGGGCCAGAACGCGCACAGATCGCGCGGCGCGAAACCGGTGAACTGGCCGTAGACCAGGAACGGGGCGCGCTGCCGAATCTGCCGGTCGGCCTCGGCCCACACCGCGGGGTCACTGGGCGTGGGCGCATCGACACACCGGATGGCGTTGAAGGCGTCCTGGTCGTTGCTGTAGCGCCCGTCGGAGTCGCGGCCCTGGTAGTCGTCGGCGAGCAGCAGCAGATCACCGGCGTCGGTGCCGCGCTGCAGACCCAGCAGCCCGCTGGTGAGGTACTTCCAGTACTGCGGCGTGTAGAGCGCGTTGACGGTGCCGGTGATCGCGTCGGCGTAGCTCAGCCCGCGCGGGTCGTCGGTGGGACCGGGCGCGGTCACCAGCGGGTTCACCAGCTGATGGAACCGGTTGACCCACTGCGCCGGATCGGTCCCCAGCGGACAGGAGGCGGAGCGGGCGCAATCCGCGGCGTAGTCGTTGAACGCCACCTGGAAGCCGGCCATCTGCTCCACCAGGGACTCCACCGGGTCCTGGTCGGGGTCGATAGCCCCATCGAGCACCATCGCCCGCACCCGGCTGGGATAGCGGTCGACGTAGGCGGCGCCGAGCTGGGTTCCGTAGCTGAAGCCCAGATAGTTGATCTGCTCCTCACCGAGTGCCTGGCGCACGGCGTCCATATCCCTTGCGGCAGAGGCGGTTCCGATACCGGCGAGGAACGGCTTACCCATCCGGTCGAGGCACTGCTGGGCCAGCGTCTTGTAGAGCGTCTCGATCTGCGCCACACCGGCCTGGCTGTAGTCGACCATCGGCTCGCGCCGCCAGGCGTCGAACTCCGCATCGGTGCGGCAGCGCGCCTCCGGCGTCGAGTAGCCCACCCCGCGCGGGTCGAAGCCGACCAGGTCGAAGTGGTCGGTGATCGGGCTGCCGTCCAGTGCGTCGGCGAGGTCGACGACGGCATCGACGGCCGAGGCGCCCGGACCGCCCGGGTTGATCAGCAGCGAACCGAACTTGCGTCCGGCCGCGGGAATCCTGATGACGGCAAGTTGCGCCTGCGCCCCGGTGGGATCCGCCTCGTCGACCGGGACCGGCACGGTGGTGCACTGCGCGGTGGGCAGGAAGGCGTCGTCGATCCACGACTCACAGCCAATCCACGCGGCAGGCGTTGTCGCCGGATTCCCGCCGGGTGCGGCGACGGCGGGCACGGTCACCATCGCGACGCACAGCAGGCCGGCCGCGAACGCCGAGCCGAATCGACCCGAGCGATCCATGAGGGCCATGGTGGCACGGCATCAGCCGTCGCAGCCGCGCCAGACGATCACGCCGCGGTATCGGTACCGCAGCGGTTCAGCAGGTGGCGCCCGGCGGCGGAAGCGTCAGGTCGATCAGGTAGGCGGCGGCGTAATCGTCGACGCATTGTTCGCCCTGGAAAACCACCGTGTGCTGAGTTCCGTTGAACGTCAACAGCGCTCCGCCGAGCTGCTCGGCCAGGTCCACACCCGCCTGGTAGGGCGTCGCCGGGTCCCCGGTGCTGGACACGACCATCACGGGCGGCAGGCCGGGTGCGGACACCGCGTGCGGCTTGCTCGTCGGCGGAACCGGCCAGAACGCGCATGTGCTCAGCGGTGCGTTCCCGGTGAACTCGCCGTAGCTCATGAACGGTGCGACCTCGCGCAGCCGCCGGTCCTGCTCCACCACCGTGGCGCGGTCGGTGATCGGCGGCTGGTCGACGCAGTTGATCGAGATGCGGGCGTCGGTGGCGTTGGTGTAGCGGCCCTGCGGATCGCGGCGCATGTACATATCGGCTAACGCCAGCATGGTGTCGCCGCGGCCCTGCGTCATCTCCGACAGTCCCGCGACGAGGTGGCGCCACAGGTTCGGTGAGTACAGCGCCATGATCGTCCCGACGATCGCGTCGCCGTAACTCAGTCCGCGCGGGTCCCGGGTGGGCAGGGGTTCGGTCACCAGGGGGTTCACCAGGTCGCGGTAGGCCGCGACGGACTTCGCCGGGTCATTGCCCAGCGGGCACCCGATGTCCTTGGCGCAGTCGGCGGCGAAGTCGTCGAACGCCTTCTGAAACGCCTCGGCTTGATCGATATCGGCCTGGATCGGGTCGGCGTTGGGATCGACCGCCCCGTCGAGGATCATCGCCCGCACCTTCTCGGGGTAGGCCTCGGCGTAGGCCGAGCCGATCCGGGTGCCGTACGAGTAGCCCAGATAGTTCAGTTTCTCGTCGCCGACGGCGGCACGCAGCAGGTCGAGATCCTTCGCGACGCTGGCGGTGCCGACGTTGGACAGAAAGTCCGGTCCCATCTTGTCGATGCAGCGCTGGACGAACTCCTTGGTCAGACCTTCGATCCGGGCAACTCCCTCGGGGCTGTAGTCCACCATCGGGTCGGCGCGCAGGCGGTCGTTGTCGGCGTCGGAGTTGCACCACAGCGCCGGGGCCGAGCCGGCCACCCCGCGCGGGTCGAAGCCGACGAGGTCGAACCGCTCGCGCACCTCGGGCGCCAGCGTCTCCACGATCCCGGCGGCCGCTTCCACCCCGGACTCCCCCGGCCCGCCCGGGTTGATGATCAGCGACCCGATCTTGTCCCCGGTCGCGGGGAACCGGATCAGAGCCAGGGTGGCGACGTCACCGTCGGGCTCGTCGTAGTTCACCGGGACGGCGATCTCGCCGCACTGCGCGCTGGCCGGGATGGGCAGCGCCTCCCCGCCGCCGCCGGCCGGCCGACAGGGTCCCCACTGCACCGGTTGCCCCATCTTGGGCTCGGCCAGAACGGCCCGGCCGGCCACCACGCTGCTGCAGCCCGCGCCCGCCGACAGCACGGCGGTGACGCCGGCGAGCACGAGGCCGGTGCGGACGCCGCGGAGCAGTCGGTCGGGGCTCATGCTCAACATGCTGCCATGACCAGGCACCGGCACCGGGGACACGCGGTGTGAGCAACCGCACTCACCTGTTGGTTCCGCCGTCGGGGCCGCGGTGGCAAAATTGAGGAGTCTCAGCGGACCCGGGGACCTGGCATCAGGCCACGAGGACCGCAACCGACGAACGGAAAACCCATGTCAGAGCAGACGCTCTACGGCCAGGGGCCCGGTTCCGCCGCGCCCGACGCACCCCGCCCCAAGATCCGCACCCATCACCTGCATAGGTGGAAGGCCGAGGGGCACCGGTGGGCCATGCTCACCGCCTACGACTTCTCCACCGCCGGCGTCTTCGACGAGGCCGGCATCCCGGTGCTGCTGGTCGGGGACTCGGCGGCCAATGTCATCTACGGCTACGACACAACCGTGCCGGTGTCCGTCGACGAGCTGATCCCGCTGGTGCGCGGGGTGGTTCGCGGCGCACCGCACGCGCTGGTGGTGGCCGATCTCCCGTTCGGCAGCTACGAGGCCGGCCCGGCACAGGCGCTGGCCACCGCGACCCGCTTCCTCAAGGAGGCCGGCGCGCACGCGGTCAAACTGGAGGGCGGAGAACGGGTGAGCGAGCAGATCGCCGTGCTCTCCGCTGCCGGCATCCCGGTGATGGCCCATGTCGGGTTCACCCCGCAGAGCGTCAACGCCCTCGGCGGTTTCCGGGTGCAGGGCCGCGGCGACTCCTCCGAGCAGACCATCCACGACGCGATCGCGGTGCAGGAGGCCGGAGCGTTCGCGGTGGTGCTGGAGATGGTGCCGGCCGAGCTGGCCACCCAGCTCACCGGCAAGCTGACCATCCCGACCATCGGGATCGGCGCCGGACCGCACTGCGACGCCCAGGTGCTGGTGTGGCAGGACATGGCCGGGCTGACCAGCGGCCGGACCGCGAAATTCGTCAAACGCTTCGCCGATGTGGGCGGCGAACTGCGCCGCGCCGCGACCCGCTACGCCGAGGAGGTCGCCGGCGGGACGTTCCCGGGCGAGGAGCACAGCTTCTGACAGCTGTTCACCCGGATATGCGACCCTGAGCGGATGCCGAAACGCGGCGGCCCGACACGCCACCTGGAACTGGAGCGGAAGTTCGCCGTCCCCTGCGACGTTTCCCCTGATGCGCCCGGGGCAGGGGTCGCCCCGTCGTTCGAGGGTCTCGCGGCTGTGGCGGGGGTCGAGAAGCTGCCCACGCAGTCGCTGGACGCCGTGTACTTCGACACCGCCGACTACGCCCTGGCAGCACGCCGGGTCACGCTGCGCCGCCGCACCGGCGGACCCGACGCGGGATGGCATCTCAAGCTCCCGCCCACATCGGGATCGGGTAACCCGGAGGCGCGAACGGAGGTCCGGGCGC
The DNA here is from genome assembly GCA_018883075.1 of Mycobacterium sp. Classification (GTDB taxonomy): domain Bacteria; phylum Actinomycetota; class Actinomycetes; order Mycobacteriales; family Mycobacteriaceae; genus Mycobacterium. The sequence continues at coordinate 302 of VEQU01000084.1, read as the reverse complement.
CGCTGGAGTCCGGCGGCGCCGGGGCGGGCACATCCGGCCCGCCCGAGGAGCTGCTCGACATCGTGCGGGCCATCGTGCGTGACCGGCCCCTCGCGCCGGTGGCCCACGTGGCAACCACCCGCGACGTCACCGTGCTGCGCGGACCCGACGGGACGGCGCTGGCCGAGTTCTGCGACGACCGGGTCAGCGCACGCACCCTCGAAGCCGGCGGGGACCGGGTCGCCGCCGAGGAGGACCGCTGGCGGGAATGGGAACTGGAGTTGACCGACCCTGCCGTCGAGGACCCGCCCGGGCTGCTTGAT
>VEQU01000083.1 GCA_018883075.1 Mycobacterium sp. | reverse complement strand
GACATGGACGGCGTGGAGCTGGAGTTCACCCCCGAGGCGCTCGACGCGATCGCCGATCAGGCCATCCACCGCGGCACCGGCGCCCGCGGCCTGCGCGCCATCATGGAGGAAGTGCTGCTGCCGGTGATGTACGACATCCCCAGCCGCGACGACGTCGCCAAGGTGGTGGTCACCAAGGAGACCGTGCAGGACAACGTGCTGCCGACCATCGTGCCGCGCAAGCCGTCCCGGGCCGAACGGCGCGACAAGTCCGCTTGATATTCAGGTGACCCGGTCGCCCCGGCTGTAGACGTTCATCGAGTCGCCGCGCAGGAAGGCGACCAGCGTCAGGCCGGACTCCGCGGCCAGGTCCACCGCCAGTGACGACGGCGCGGAGACCGCCGCCAGGATCGGGATTCCGGCCATCACCGCCTTCTGGGTCAGCTCGAACGAGGCCCGTCCGCTGACCAGCAGCACCGTGCCGGTCAGCGGGATGCGGCCGGCCTCCAGCGCCCAGCCGATCACCTTGTCCACCGCGTTGTGCCGGCCGACGTCCTCGCGGACCGCCAGCAGTGTCCCGTCCACCCCGAACAGTGCGGCGCCGTGCAGGCCGCCGGTGCTGGCGAACACCTTCTGCGCGGCGCGCAACTGATCCGGCAGTGCGCACAGCGTGCTCGCCGCGACGGTGGACGGGTCGTCGCCGGGGGAGTGCCGGCTGATCAGCCGCACCGCCTCAAGGGAGGCCTTGCCGCAGACACCGCACGAGGACGTGGTGTAGAAGTTCCGGGTCACGTCGACCTCGGGCTCCTGCACACCGGCGCGAAGCGTCACGTCGAGCACGTTGTAGGTGTTGAGCCCGTCGTCACCGGCACCGCGGCAGTACTGCACGCTGACGACGTCCTCGCGGTCGGTGATCATGCCCTCGGTGAGCAGGAAGCCCTGCGCGAGTTCGATATCGGAGCCCGGCGTGCGCATGGTCACCGTGATCGCCGAGCTGTTCACCCGGATCTCCAGGGGCTCCTCGACCACCAGGGTGTCGGCCCGCTCGGTGGCCGAGGTGCCGACGAGGTGGTTGACCCGCCGGCGCGACGTCACTCTTCCCATGCGGCGTCCCTGGTTTCTAGTCGGGGTTCGAGTCGGATCACCACTGCCTTGGAGACCGGTGTGTTCGACCTGTCGGCAACGTGATCCAGCGCGACCAGAGCGTTGGTCTCCGGATAGTAGGCCGCGGCGTTGCCGGCCGGGGTCGGATAGGCGACCACGAGGAAGTCCTCGGCGTGGCGCTCGCTCACGACGCCGTCGGGGCCGGTGAACTCCGAGACGAGGTCGACGTGATCGCCGTCCGAGAGTCCGAAGCGATTGATGTCCTCGGGGTTTACCAGCACCACCCGCCGCCCGCCGCTGACGCCGCGGTAGCGGTCGTCGAGACCGTAGATGGTGGTGTTGTACTGATCGTGGCTGCGCAGCGTCTGCAGGATCAGCCGTCCGGGCGGGACCTCGACCCAGCGCAGGGGGTAGGTGTGAAACGACGCCCTGCCCGTGGCGGTGGGGAACTCGCGGTTGTCCCGCGGAGGGTGCGGCAATCCGAAGCCGTCCGGCTGGCGCACGCGGGTGTTGTAGTCCTCGCAACCGGGGATCACCGCCGCTATCTCGTCGCGGATGGTGTCGTAATCGGATGCGAAACGCTCCCACGGCACCGGGTGGTCCGCACCCAGGAGGGTGCGGGCCAACTGGCAGATGATCGCCACCTCGCTGCGCACCTCGCCGCCGGGGGGCTCCAGCCCGCCGCGGGACAGGTGCACCATCGACATCGAATCCTCCACCGACACAACCTGTTTGCGGCCGTCGACGATGTCGCGGTCGGTGCGTCCCAGCGTGGGCAGGATCAGCGCGGTGCGGCCGGTCACAAGGTGGCTGCGGTTGAGCTTGGTCGACACCTGAACAGTCAGCGAGCAGTTGCGCAGCGCCGCCTCGGTGACGGCGGTGTCCGGTGTGGCGGAGGCGAAGTTGCCGCCCATCGCGACGAACACCGACGCGCGTCCGTCGCGCATGGCCCGGATTCCCTCGACGGTGTCGTAGCCGTGCCGGCGGGGCGTGCGGATCCCGAAGCGGGCGTCGAGGGCGTCGTGGAACTCCTCGGGCATCTGCTCCCAGATGCCCATGGTGCGGTCGCCCTGGACGTTGGAGTGCCCCCGCACCGGGCAGACGCCGGCGCCGGGCTTGCCGATCATGCCGCGCATCAGCAGGACGTTGGTGATCTCGGCGATGCCGGCGACGGCGTGGGTGTGCTGGGTCAGGCCCATCGCCCAGCACACGATGGTCCTCTTCGAGCCGGCCATCATCTCCGCGACGCGGCGCAGCTGGTCTGGCGGGATCCCGGTGGCCTCCGTGACGGTGTCCAGTGACACCGCGCGGGCGGCCCGGGCGTACTCGTCGAACCCGTCGCAGTGCGCGGCGATGAAGTCGGTGTCCACCACGGTGCCGGGCGCGCGGTCGTCGGCTTCGAGCAGCAGCCGTGCCACCCCGCGGAACAGCGCCATGTCCCCGCCGAGGCGGATCTGCACGAACTCGTCGGCCAGCGGCACCCCGCCGCCGAGCACTCCGCGTACCGTCTGCGGATCCTTGAACCGGATCAGCCCCGCCTCCGGCAGCGGGTTGACCGCAATGATTTTGGCGCCGTTGGCTTTCGCCTTCGCCAGCACCGACAGCATCCGCGGGTGGTTGGTGCCGGGGTTCTGCCCGGCGATGACGATCAGGTCGGCGTCCTCGATGTCGCGTACCGTCACCGACCCCTTGCCGATCCCGATCGAGTCGGTCAGCGCGGTGCCGGAGGATTCGTGGCACATGTTGGAGCAGTCCGGCAGGTTGTTGGTGCCGAAGCTGCGCACCAGCAGCTGGTAGAGGAACGCCGCCTCGTTGGAGGTGCGCCCGGAGGTGTAGAACAACGCCTCGTCGGGAGAGTTCAGTGCGCGCAGATGCTCGGCGATGAGGGCGTACGCGTCGTCCCAGCTGATCGGGCGGTAGTGCTCATCGCCGGGGCGTAGCACCATCGGGTGGGTCAGCCGGCCCTGCTGGGACAGCCAGTACTCGGGCTTGCCCGCCAGTTCGGCGACCCGGTGGCGCGCGAAGAACTCCGGTGTCACCCGGCGGCGGGTGGCCTCCTCGGCGACGGCCTTGGCGCCGTTCTCGCAGAACTCGGCCAGTTTGCGTCCGCCCGGCTCCTCCGGCCAGGCGCAGCCCGGGCAGTCAAACCCGTCGCGCTGGTTGACCTTGGCCAGCGTCTGGATGGTCCGGACCGCACCCATCTGGGTCAGGCTGCGCCGCAGCGACACCAGCACCGCGGGTACGCCGGCGGCGACGGTCTTCGGGTCGTGCACGGTGATCGCCTCGCGGGGGGCCATGAAACCAATCTACGGACTTCTTAATATTCGCTGACGGCGGACGTGGCCGGATGGGGCAGTGGCCGGCCGGGTCTCGGCCGCCCACGGGTTGACCTGTGGCTTTGACGGGTGTCGGGCGGCGTGTTCGGGGCGGGCGGGGACGGGGCTTCCCTAAGAAAGTGCAATAATCATCATTACGAGCGACATCAACGACGGCAGCGGTTGTCCCGGCGGCAACCAGCGAAAGGCGGACGCGTGGGTCCGAACGGCAACGGAGCTCACGCCCCCGCGCGCGGCAACCGGCAGAAGCTCGAGAAGGTCGTCATCCGGTTCGCCGGCGACTCCGGCGACGGCATGCAACTCACCGGCGACAGGTTCACCTCCGAGGCCGCCCTTTTGGGCAATGACCTTGCGACACAACCCAATTACCCCGCGGAGATCCGCGCACCGCAGGGCACCCTGCCCGGGGTGTCGTCATTCCAGATCCAGATCGCCGACTACGACATCCTCACGGCCGGTGACCGCCCCGACGTGCTGGTGGCGATGAACCCGGCGGCACTGAAGGCCAATATCGGCGACCTGGCCCGCGGCGCCATGGTGATCGCCAACTCCGACGAGTTCACCAAGCGCAACCTGGCCAAGGTGGGCTACGCGGCCAATCCGCTGGAGACCGGCGAGTTGTCCGACTACGTGGTGCACGCCGTGCCGATGACCACCCTGACCCTCGGGGCGGTGGAGTCCGTCGGGGCCTCCAAGAAGGACGGCGAGCGGGCCAAGAACATGTTCGCGCTTGGTCTGCTGTCCTGGATGTACGGCCGGCCGGTCGCCACCAGCGAGGCGTTCGTCCGGGAGAAGTTCACCCGCAAACCTGAGATCGCCGAGGCCAACGTGCTGGCGCTTCGGGCTGGCTGGAACTACGGCGAGACCACCGAGGCGTTCGGCACCACCTACGAGGTGGCCCCGGCCAAACTGGCCCCCGGCGAGTACCGCCAGATCTCCGGCAACACCGCCCTGGCCTACGGCATCATCGCGGCCGGCCAACTGGCCGGCGTCGAGGTGGTGCTGGGCAGCTACCCGATCACCCCGGCGTCGGACATCCTGCACGAACTGTCCAAGCACAAGAACTTCAACGTCGCCACCTTCCAGGCCGAGGACGAGATCGCCGGCATCGGGGCGGCGCTGGGCGCCTCCTACGGTGGCGCGCTGGGCGTCACCAGCACGTCGGGTCCGGGCATCGCGCTCAAATCGGAGTTCATCGGACTCGGGGTGATGACGGAGCTGCCGCTGATCGTCATCGACGTGCAGCGCGGCGGACCGTCCACCGGACTGCCGACCAAGACCGAGCAGGCCGATCTGCTGCAGGCGATGTTCGGGCGAAACGGCGAGTCACCCGTCGCGGTGCTGGCCCCCAGCTCCCCGTCGGACTGCTTCGAGGTGGCGCTGGAGGCCGCCCGCATCGCGCTGACCTACCGCACCCCGGTGCTGCTGCTGTCTGACGGCGCGATCGCCAACGGCTCCGAACCGTGGCGCATCCCAGACATCACCGGCTACGACGCCATCGAGCCCGGCTTCGCCGAGACCGGTGGCGACTTCGCGCCGTACGCGCGCGACCCGCGGACCCTGGCCCGTCAGCTCGCGGTACCCGGCACGCCCGGACTCGAACACCGCATCGGCGGGTTGGAGAAGGCCAACGGGTCCGGCGACATCTCCTACCACGGCGGTAACCACGATCTGATGGTCCGGCTGCGCCAGGCCAAGATCGACGGGATTGACGTGCCGGATCTCGAGGTCGACGATCCCGGCGGCGACGCCGAACTGCTGATGCTCGGCTGGGGGAGTTCTTTCGGCCCGATCGGCGAGGCGTGCCGTCGCGCTCGCCGTCGCGGCGTCAAGGTGGCGCATGCCCAGCTGCGCTATCTCAACCCGTTCCCTGCGAATACCGCGGATGTGCTGCGCCGCTACCGCACGGTGGTGCTGCCGGAGATGAACCTCGGTCAGCTGGCTCTGCTGCTGCGTGGCAAGTACCTGGTGGATGTGCAGTCGGTCACCAAGGTGGAGGGCATGGCGTTCCGCGCCGACGAGGTGGAGCAGATTATCGACGCCGCACTGGACGGGACGCTGGCCGACGCCGAACGCGCCAAGGCCGACTTCGCCCGGCTCGCGTCGGCCACGACCGCGGGAGGAGACCGGTGACGGACCTGCTTGGAACCGACCTTCTGAAGAACTCCCTGGTGCCCACCACCGACGCACCGATGAAAGGCCGCGACTTCACCAGCGACCAGGAGGTGCGGTGGTGCCCGGGCTGCGGTGACTACGTCATCCTCAACACCATCCGGAACTTCCTGCCGGAGTTGGGATTACGGCGCGAGAACATCGTGTTCGTCAGCGGCATCGGCTGCTCGAGCCGGTTCCCGTACTACCTGGAGACCTACGGGCTGCACTCCATCCACGGCCGGGCCCCGGCGGTCGCGACCGGCCTGGCGCTGGCCCGCCCCGACCTGTCGGTGTGGGTGGTAACCGGCGACGGCGACGCGCTGTCGATCGGCGGCAACCACCTCATCCACACGCTGTGGCGCAACGTCAACCTGACCATTCTGCTGTTCAACAACCGGATCTACGGGCTCACCAAGGGGCAGTACTCGCCCACCTCCGAGGTCGGCAAGATCACCAAGTCAACACCGATGGGTTCGCTGGACTATCCGTTCAACCCAGTGTCGGTCGCCCTGGGCGCCGAGGCGACTTTCGTCGGGCGTGCGCTGGATTCCGATCGCGCCGGCCTGTCGGAGGTGCTGCGCGCGGCCGCGGCCCACCGCGGCACAGCGCTGGTGGAGATCCTGCAGGACTGCCCGATCTTCAACGACGGTTCGTTCGACGTGCTGCGCAAGGACGGCGCCGAGTCGCGGGTGATCACCCTCCGTCACGGTGAGCCGATCGTCTTCGGCGCCGACGGTGAGTACTGCGTCGTGCAGAACGGATTCGGTCTGGAGGTGGCCAAGACCGCGGAGGTGTCCGCCGAGTCGATCGTGGTGCACGACGCGCACTGTGATGATCCGGCCTACGCCTTCGCGCTGTCGCGGTTGAGCGATCAGGATCTCGAACACACCGTCATGGGCATCTTCCGGCAGGTTGTCCGGCCCACCTACGACGACGCCGCACGCGAGCAACTCGCCGCCGCGCAGCGCAGCGCCCCGCACGACCGGGCGGCGCTCCAGTCGTTGCTGCGCGGGCGCGACACCTGGACCGTGGATTAGGCATGCTGCGATGACGAGGGTTCCGTTGGCCGCCGTGGTGCTGGCCGGAGGCGCGTCGCGCCGGATGGGCCGGGACAAGGCGACGATGCCGCATCCGGGCGGCGCGACGATGGTGGAGCACACCGTGTCGGCGGTGAGCCGGCGCTGCTCGCCGGTCTTGGTCGTCGCCGCACCCGGTCAGGGGCTGCCGGATCTGGGGGAGGCCCGCGTCCTGCGCGATGAGGCCCGCGGCGTGGGCCCACTGCTGGCGACGGGGCGGGGACTTCGGGCGGCCGCCGAGGCGGGCCTGGAGCGCGCATTCGTCTGCGCGGTGGACATGCCGGAGCTGTCCGACGAGGTCATCGACCAGCTCGCCGGCTACGACGGGGTGGACGTGGTGCTGCCCTGGGACGGCCGGGAGCACTACCTGGCCGGGATCTACCGCACCGCGCTGGCCGACCATATCGACGGCCTGATCGCCTCCGGTCAGCGCGCGATGCGTGCCCTGACCGACTCGGTGCTGACTCAGCGGGTGGTGCTCGAGCCCGGCCCGGGCCTTGCCAACGTCAATTCAGAGGCTGATCTGCAGGCGCTGCGCGCTCGCTGAGACTCGCCGCCGGTAAGACCGGCCGCGCAGATCACGATCAGATCACCGGCGGCCATTTCCTCCCCTGTGACTGATGTGATCAATGTGAATTCTGTGATTTATACCGGTGTGTCGGCAGCCACAATTCGGCTGTGATTTGGATCACAGCGCTGCCGGTGCTGCCGGCATTTTGCCTGTTGGGAAACGCCGAAGTGACCTGCGCCGACCCCGGGCGAGTCCGAACGTGATTGCTTCGTTATTTGCGCGAGATTGGCGTGTCATTGACGTGACTCGGCCCCGTGCATTCCGTAGCGTCCGTAATCGAATCGACACCCGCACGTACGTCGAAAGGAAAGATTCTTGAAGAACCTCCGAAACACGCTGGGCATGGCCGTGGCCGCCGGCGCACTGGCCGTGGCTCCGATCGCACTGGGCGCAGGCACCGCCAACGCCGACGTCAACTGGGATGCGATCGCTGTCTGCGAGTCCGGCGGCAACTGGGCCATCAACACGGGTAACGGCTACTTCGGCGGCCTGCAGTTCTCCCCGAGCACCTGGCGGGCCAACGGCGGCACCGGTATGCCGCACCAGGCCTCCCGTGAGGAGCAGATCCGCATCGCGGAGAACGTCCTGCGTACCCAGGGCATCGGAGCCTGGCCGACCTGCGGCGGGCGGGGCTAGAGCCCTCCCACAGCTGTGAAAGGGGTGGCACCGGGGATTTCCCGGTGCCACCCCTTTTTGCTGGGGATATGCGGGACAGCGCTCTCACAGAACTCTCATGAAAAACAACTGACGCAGCCGTAACACCCTTCCCGTGGTGGGCGATCCACATCACAAGACGCCACCAGGCCGCCGGAAGGAACCCCATGAACAGCATCCGCAGGATCGTCACCCTCGCCGCCACAGCGTTGGGGCTGGCGTTGGGCCTGGCGTTCGGTGCCATGGCGCTGGGCAGTGGCACCGCCTCGGCCGCGCCCACGGTCAACTGGGACGCGATCGCGCAGTGCGAGTCCGGCGGCAACTGGGCCATCAACACCGGCAACGGCTACTACGGCGGCCTGCAGTTCTCGCCGGCCACCTGGAAGTCCAACGGTGGTACCGGTATGCCGCATCAGGCCTCCCGCGAGGAGCAGATCCGCATCGCCGAGAACGTCCTGCGCACCCAGGGCATCGGCGCCTGGCCGACCTGCGGCAAGAAGGCCGGCGCCCCGGCGCTGACCATCCCGGTCTCGTCCAGCACGGCTGTCCCCGGCGTCGCCGCGCCTGGCGCCCAGTGCGCGGGTCTGGGCCGCGGGCCGCTCGGCCTGGTCGACTGGGGCCAGCTCTGCACCGCCTTCACCGATCCGGGCAAGGCCTTCGCCGCGGCTCTCGGTATGCGCTGACCCCTCGTCTCGCGTCTCTCGCGCCTCTCGCGCCCACAAAGCCCAGCCGCCCCCACCGGCTGGGCTTTGTTGTGTTCGGAGCAGATCCCAGGGAAAACCCCGTATCGCGGATAGAGGCGTCCTTCCTAGCGTGGCCGGCAGTAACACGTCGCACGGTGAGGGGTCGTCATGGGTCGGTTGCAGCCGTACGCGTGGTTGGGGGCCGGCGCGCTGGCTCTGGGTCTGGGTTCGGCGCTGGCGGGGGGAACCGCCGTCGCCCACGCCGATACCGACGGGCCGGCGGCGGGAGCGTCGACGGACTCCGCGCATGCGGGTAGGCCTGCTGCGAGGGCGGGCGCTCGCACGGCGCACGGTTCACCGGCCAAGGTCGCGTCGACGATCGGGACGCGCCGCGCCTCCGCCGTCGCCGATGTTCCCGGCTTCCTCGCCAACACCTGCGGCTTGATCTGCGACGGTGCGGCCGGAACGGCGTCACGTCCGAACGGGCAGAACGGCGGCATCCTGCTGGGCAACGGCGGCGCCGGATGGTCGAGCACCACCGCCGGTGTTGCCGGTGGCAACGGCGGCAGCGCCGGACTGCTGTGGGGCAACGGCGGTGCGGGCGGATCCGGCGGCGCGGGGGCCGCCGGAGGCGACGGTGGCAACGGCGGCGTCGCACTGCTGCTCCTGTCCGGAGCGGGCGGACCCGGTGGCGCGGGCGGCGCCGGCGGCACCGGCGGACGTGGCGGTGACGCGGGGACCTTCGCGCTGCTGGCCAGTGGCGGCGCCGGCGGTGTCGGTGGGACGGGAGCGCGCGGCGGCGACGGCGGAGCCGCCGGGATGCTGACGCTGTTCGGCCGGGGCGGCAACGGAGGCGCCGGCGGTGTCGGTGCATCGGGAGCGCCCGGCCAACCGGGTGGTGTTGGCGGGACCGGTGGCCGCGGCGGTGACGCGGGCATGGTCTTCGGTGCCGGCGGCTCAGGTGGTGCCGGTGGCGGCGGCGGCGTCGGCGGCGTCGGGTTCAACCCGACCGCCTCGAGCAGTGGCACCGGCGGGTCCACGTACTCCGGTTACACCGGCACGGACTATCTCGCCGTGGCGGGAGGGGCGGCTGGCGCCTCCGGCGGTGCCGGCTCGGCCGGATCGGGTGCGCAGAACGGCGGCGCGGGTGGTCGCGGTCAGGACTCCTACAG
>VEQU01000082.1 GCA_018883075.1 Mycobacterium sp. | reverse complement strand
TCTTGGGTCACCGCCTCGACCGGGATCGGCTGGCCCACCACCGGCCGGATGTAAAGGCGGGCGGTCTGACCGAGGCTTCGCGCCTGGCTGCCGTCATCCCCGGGAACGGTGATCACCAGATTGTCGCCGTCGATGATCACCTCGGAACCCGACACGCCCAGGCCGTTGACGCGGGCGCTGATGATCTCCTGGGCCTGGTTGAGTGATTCCCGGGTGGGCTTGGAGCCGTCCGGGGTGCGGGCGGTCAGGGTGACGCGCGTACCGCCCTGCAGGTCGATACCGAGTTTGGGCTTCGCGATCTTGTCGCCGGTGAGGAATATCAGCAGGTAGACGCCGATCAACGCGGCGACGAACACCGCCATGTAGCGGTACGGCTGCACCGGCGCCGGTGACGATGCCACGTTCGCGACTCTCCTTGTTCTCGGTAAACCCCGCTGGTCGGCGAGGCCCTGGGGCCGCTATCCGCCGCGGGTGGCGGTCCGCGCCCCCCGAAAGGGTACGGGTAGTGCCCGCCGATCAGTCTTTGGCAAGCCGGTCCGCGTCGGTCTCGATGCGCAGCGGGTTGGCCGGGGATGCCTCATCGAGGGCCCCGAAAGCGCCCTCATCGCCGGCGTCGTCGGCCTGGGCCGGAACGCGGTCGCGGATCGCCATCTTCATCCAGCGGGTCACCACGCCGGGGGCGATCTCCAGGTCGAAGGTGTCCTCGCCGATCGCGGCGATGGTGGCCTGCAGGCCCGAGGTCGTGTAGACACGCTCCCCCACCTGCAGGGACTCGTGCAGGTCGATGGTGGCCTGCATGATCCGACGCTGGCGGCGCGACGTGAAGTACAGAAAGGCGCCCATGATGATGATCAGGGGCAGGAAAGTCAGCAGTTCCATGGCAGCTCGTGCCTTTCGGGTTCGTCATCCTCCCGGGGCCGGAGTCCCGGGTCGTCCGACCAGTCTGCCAAACGCCGCGGCGGCCACCCATGGCGCACCGGCACCCCTGGGAGACGGCCCCCGGCCGCTGGCCGCACCAACGCCCGGCCGCACCAACGGAGGAAGATGACCGCATGGATCTGATCGGCACACTCCGAAGCACCGGCGCGGTCCGCGAGTTCACCGACGAGCCGGTCAGCGATGACACGGTGGCCCGGATCCTCGACAACGCACGCTTCGCCCCCAGCGGGGCCAACGCCCAGGCCTGGCACGTCGTGCTGGTCAAGGATCCCGCCCTGCGCAGAGCCCTGCGCGACCTTTACCTCCCGGGGTGGCGGGACTACCTGGCGATGGGGGCGGCCGGGCTGCGGCCGTGGGCGCCGGTCAATGACCCCGCCGACGAACAGGCCGCGCTGGACCGCGCACCCGAACAGATCACCGAGGCGGCCGGCCAGGGTTTCGCCGGCCAACTCGACAGGGTGCCGGTGCTGCTGGTGGTGTTCGCCGACCTGGCGGCACTGGCCGCCGTGGACCGCGATCTGGACCGCTACTCCTTCGCCGGTGGCGCCTCGGTGTACCCGTTCGCCTGGAGCATTCTGCTCGCGGCACGGGCCGAGGGCCTCGGCGGCGTGCTCACCACAATGCTCGTCCAGCGCGAGGACGAGGTGAGGCGACTGCTCGGCGCCCCCGACGGGTGGGCACTGGCGGCCGCCATCGTCCTGGGGCATCCGGTGCGCGCGGCCCGCCGCCTGCGCCGCGCTCCGGTCGAGTCGTTCGCCACCATCGACCGCGTCGGCGGCGATGCGGTGCAACCGCCCCGCGAAGATTCGGCGGCCACCGGCGGGCACGGCTAGGCTGCTGGTCACCACTCGATCCGCACGCCCTCGCGCCTCGAGGCCACATGCCAGGAGAGCACTCGTGAGCACCGCCGAGAAGACCCGTGACACCACCGTCGAGCAGAGCCGCAAGCTGCTGACCCCGATACCGGGTCCGGCCTCAATGGAGCTGTCCAAACGCCGCACCGCCGCGGTCTCGCACGCCGTGGGGGTCACCATGCCGGTGTTCGCCGCCCGCGCGGCCGGTGGGATTCTCGAGGACGTCGACGGCAACCGGTTCATCGACCTCGGCTCCGGTATCGCGGTGACCACCATCGGCAACGCGTCACCGCGTGTGGTCGACGCCGTCCGCGAGCAGGTCGCCGACTTCACCCACACCTGCTTCATGGTCACCCCGTACGAGGAATACATCGCGGTGGCCGAGCATCTCAACCGGCTCACACCGGGGTCCTTCGAGAAGCGCACCGCGCTGTTCAACTCCGGCGCCGAGGCGGTGGAGAACGCGGTGAAGATCGCCCGCATCCACACCGGCCGCACCGCGGTGGTGGCGTTCGACCACGCCTACCACGGCCGCACCAACCTGACGATGGGCCTGACCGCGAAGTCGATGCCCTACAAGAGCGGCTTCGGACCCTTCGCCCCGGAGATCTACCGCGCGCCGATGTCCTACCCCTACCGCGACGGATTGATCGACAAGGAGTGGGCCACCAACGGTGAACTCGCCGCCGAACGCGCACTGACCGTCATCGACAAGCAGATCGGCGCGGCCAACCTCGCCGCCGTCATCATCGAGCCGGTACAGGGCGAGGGCGGCTTCATCGTGCCGGCGCCCGGCTTCCTGCCCACCCTGCGCGCGTGGTGCTCGGACAACGGGGTGGTGTTCATCGCCGACGAGGTGCAGAGCGGATTCGCCCGGACCGGCCAGATGTTCGCCTGCGAGGACGAGGGCATCGAACCGGATCTGATCATCACCGCCAAGGGCATCGCCGACGGCCTGCCGCTGTCCGGAGTGACCGGCCGCGCCGAGATCATGGACGCACCGCACGTCAGCGGGGTGGGCGGCACCTACGGCGGCAACCCGTTGGCCTGCGCCGCCGCGCTGGCCACGATCGAGACCATCGAACTCGACGGCATGCTGGATCGGGCCAAACAGATCGAGCGGTTGATGAAGGACCGGCTGGGCCGCATGCAGGCCGACGACGACCGGATCGGCGATGTGCGCGGCCGCGGCGCGATGATCGCCGTCGAATTGGTGAAGTCGGGAACCGCGGAACCGAATCCGGAGCTGACCAAGTCGTTGTGCGCGGCCGCTCACTCCCAGGGCGTGATCGTGCTCAGCTGCGGGACCTTCGGCAACGTGCTGCGCTTCCTGCCGCCGCTGACGATCAGCGACGCCCTGCTCCACGAGGGCCTCGACGTCCTCGCGGACATCCTGCGCACCTCTCGATAAATCCTCCGATACGACTCGTCGACCCGGTAAGGAGACCCATGACGACGGTCAAGAACTTCATCAACGGCGAACTGGTCGACTCCGCGAGCGGCGCCACCATGCCGATCGTCGACCCTTCGACCGGCGAGAAATACGGCACCGCACCGCTTTCCGGCGCCGAAGACATCGACAAGGCCTACGCCGCAGCGGCGGCCGCATTCACCGACTGGAAGCGCAGCACACCGTCCGCGCGGCAGAAGGCGCTGCTCGGCTTCGCCGATGACGTGGAGAAACACGCCGCCGAACTGGTCAAGGCCGAGGGACGCAACACCGGTAAGCCCAATCACGTGACGACGGCGGAGGAGATTCCGCCGATGCTCGATCAGATCCGTTTCTTCGCCGGTGCGGCGCGGATACTCGAGGGCAAGTCGGCCGGGGAGTACATGGAGAACCACACCTCCTGGATTCGCCGGGAACCGGTGGGCGTCATCGGACAGGTGGCGCCGTGGAACTACCCGATGATGATGGCGATCTGGAAGTTCTGCCCCGCGATCGCCGCGGGAAACACCGTCGTGCTCAAACCCAGTGACACCACCCCGGTGAGCACCGTGATGCTCGCCGAGATCGCCGCACGGCACTTCCCCTCCGGTGTGCTCAACGTGGTCTGCGGCGACCGTGACACCGGCGCCGCCGTGGTGGCCCATCCCACCCCGCAGATGGTGTCGATCACGGGCTCGGTGGGGGCCGGCCGTGCGGTGGCCGCCAGTGCCGGCGCCAACCTCAAGCGAACCCATCTCGAACTGGGCGGCAAGGCGCCGGTGATCGTCTTCGACGACGCTGACATCGCCGCCGCCGCCGAGGCGATCGCGGTCGCGGGCTATTTCAATGCCGGCCAGGACTGCACCGCGGCAACCCGCGTGCTGGCCACCGCGAAGGTCGCCGATGAGCTCACCGACGCTCTCGCCGAACAGGCCAAGGGCGCGGCGACGACCTTCGGCCGTGCCGCCGACGACGAGGACGCCTGGATCCCGCCGGTGAACAACCCGAATCAGTTGGAGCGGGTGCTCGGCTTCCTGGCCGACATCCCCAAACACGCGCTGGTGGCGGCGGGCGGAAACCGCCAGGGCGACAAGGGGTTCTACGTCGAGCCGACGGTCATCGGCCGGTTGCGGCAGGAGGACCGTCACATTCAGGAGGAGATCTTCGGGCCGGTGATCACCGTGCAGGCGTTCTCCGATGAGGACGAGGCGATCCGGTGGGCCAACGGCGTCGAGTACGGGCTCGCCTCGTCGGTGTGGACGCGCGACGTCAAACGTGCGCTGCGGGTGTCGGCCGCCCTGGACTTCGGCTGCGTGTGGATCAACACCCACATCCCCCTGGTCGCCGAGATGCCGCACGGCGGCTACAAGGCCTCCGGGCACGGCAAGGACCTGTCCATGTACGGCTTCGAGGACTACACCCGCATCAAGCATGTGATGGCCTACACCGGCGAATAGCGCCCAAGCCGAGACCGATCGCCGCGGGGCGGGGTCAGTCGAACAGGGGTGGCTGGCCCAGCGCGCCCGCCGAGGGCGGAGGCGTCATGCCCAGATGGGTCCACGCCAGCGGGGTGGCGACCCGGCCCCGGGGCGTGCGGGCGATCATCCCGGCACGCACCAGGAACGGCTCACACACCTCTTCGACGGTGGTGGCTTCCTCGCCCACCGCCACCGCCAGGGTCGAGACCCCCACCGGGCCGCCGCCGAAGCTTCGGGTGAGCGCCGAGAGCACCGCCCGGTCGAGGCGGTCCAGTCCCAGTTCGTCGACGTCGTAGACCGCCAGCGCGGACTTGGCGATATCGCGGGTGATGACACCGTCCGCGCGGACTTCGGCGTAGTCACGGACCCGCCGCAGCAACCGGTTGGCGATGCGCGGGGTCCCACGGGAGCGCAGGGCGATCTCGGTGGCGGCGTCCGATCCGACCTCGATGCCGAGGATGCCGGCCGAGCGGACGAGCACCTGCTCGAGTTCGACGGGTTCGTAGAAGTCCATGTGCGCGGTGAATCCGAACCTGTCGCGCAGCGGGCCGGTCAGCGCTCCGGAGCGGGTGGTCGCGCCGACGAGGGTGAAGGGGGCCACCTCGAGGGGGATGGAGGTTGCGCCGGGGCCCTTGCCGACGACGACGTCGACGCGGAAGTCCTCCATGGCGAGGTAGAGCATCTCCTCGGCCGGACGGGCGATGCGGTGGATCTCGTCGATGAACAACACGTCACCCTCGACGAGGTTGGACAGCATCGCCGCGAGATCTCCCGCCCGCTCGAGTGCCGGTCCGGAGGTGACGCGCAGCGAGGTTCCCAGTTCGTGGGCGATGATCATCGCCAGTGAGGTCTTGCCGAGCCCGGGCGGCCCGGACAGCAGGATGTGGTCGGGGGTGCCGCCGCGGTTCTTGGCACCCTCGATGACCAGTTGCAGTTGTTCGCGCACCCGCGGCTGGCCGATGAACTCGCCGAGCGAACGCGGCCGCAGGCTGGCGTCGATATCGCCTTCGCCGACCGTCAGCGCCGCCGACACCTCCCGGTCGGCGAACTCGTCGACGGGCTCCTCGCCGTCGGCGTCGAAGCGGCTCATCGGCTCATCCGTTCTTCGCGCAAGCGGCTCATCGGCTCATCGGTTCTTCGCGCAAGCGGCTCATCACTTCTTGCCCAGCATCGACAGCGCGGAGCGCAGCGCGCTAGCGGTGGTGGCGTCGGGATCCTCGGCGAGCACCTTGTCGCAGGCCTCCTCGGCCTGTTTGGCGGCAAAGCCAAGGCCCACAAGGGCTTCCACGACCGGAGTGCGAACCGCGTGGCCGCTGGCCGCGGATCCGCCCGGGGTTCCGGGCAACGCGCCGATCTTGTCGCGCAGTTCCAGAACCAGCCGCTCGGCGCCGCGCTTGCCGATACCGGGTACCCGCGTCAGCGCGCCGACATCGCCGTCGGCCAGCGCGGTGCGCAGTGCGGCCGGGTCATAGACCGCCAGGGTGGCCAGCGCGATCTTGGGCCCCACCCCGGACACGCCGAGCAGCAGCGAGAACAGATCGCGGGCGTCGGCGTCGGAGAAGCCGTACAGCGTCATCGAGTCTTCGCGCACGATCATCGCGATCACCAGCCGCGCCTCGGCGCCGCGGCGCAACGTGGCCAGGGTGGCCGGGGTGGCCATCACCTTGTAGCCGACGCCGGCGGCCTCGATCACGGCGTGGTCGAGTGCGACGTCGACGACCTCCCCGCGGACCGAGGCGATCACTTCACGCTCGCCTTCAGCCGCGCCTGGTACGCGCGGCGCTGTTCGGCGGCCAGCTTCTCGGCCTTGGCCATCCGCTCGATCATCGGCGCCCGCCAGCAGTGGCAGATCGCCAGCGCCAGCGCGTCTGCGGCGTCGGCGGGAGTGGGCTTCTGCTGCAGTTGCAGGATCCGGGTGACCATCTCGGTCACCTGGGCCTTGTCCGCGCGGCCGTTCCCGGTGACAGCGGCTTTCACCTCACTGGGGGTGTGGAAGTGGACGTCGATGCCGCGGCGGGCGGCGGCCAGGGCGATCACCCCGCCGGCCTGCGCGGTGCCCATCGCGGTGTTGGCGTTCTGATTGGCGAACACCCGCTCGATGGCAATCACATCCGGCAGGTGGGTGCTCATCCAGTGGTCGACGGCGTCGCTGATGGCGAGCAGCCGGGTGGCCAGCGGATCGGTGGACGGGGTGCGCACCACGTCGACGTCGAGGGCGATCACCTGCCGACCGCCGCGGCTCTCGATCAGCGACAGGCCGCAGCGGGTCAGCCCGGGGTCGACGCCCATCACCCGCACGGCAGCACCCTTTCGACTACGAACAGTTGTTCGATAGCCTAACGGTGCAGGCCGACGGCCGCCCGCAGGACACGCGGGCCGGAGCGTCAGTCCTCGTCGGGCCCTACTCCTCGTCGAGCTGCGCGGCGACGTCGTCGGGGATGTCGATGTTGGTGTAGACGTCCTGGACGTCGTCGGAGTCCTCGAGCGCGTCGACCAGCTTGAACACCTTGCGCGCGGTCTCGAGATCTACCGGCACGGTGACCGACGGCTGGAAGCTGGCCTCGGCGGAGTCGTAGTCGATACCGGCCTCCTGCAGGGCGGTGCGCACCGTCACCAGATCGCTCGGCTCGCAGATCACCTCGAAGCTGTCACCGAGGTCGTTGACCTCCTCGGCGCCGGCCTCCAGGACTGCCGTCAACACGTCGTCCTCGGACTGGCCGTTCTTCTCACATGTCACCACACCCTTGCGGGAGAACAGGTAGGACACCGACCCGGGGTCGGCCATGTTGCCGCCGTTGCGCGTCATCGCCACCCGGACCTCGCCGGCGGCCCGGTTGCGGTTGTCGGTGAGGCACTCGATCAGCACGGCCACACCGTTGGGGCCGTAGCCCTCGTAGGTGATGTTCTGCCAGTCCGCCCCGCCGGCCTCCTCGCCGGCCCCGCGCTTGCGGGCCCGCTCGATGTTGTCGTTGGGCACCGAGGACTTCTTGGCCTTCTGGATGGCGTCGTAGAGGGTGGGGTTGCCGTCCGGATCGCCGCCGCCGACCCGGGCGGCCACCTCGATGTTCTTGATCAGCTTGGCGAACAGCTTGCCGCGCTTGGCGTCGATGACGGCCTTCTTGTGCTTGGTGGTGGCCCACTTGGAATGGCCGCTCATATCCCCTACGTTCTCGTCGGTGCCGGTGGTGCGCCGTCGAGTCTAATCGTGCACGGCCGGTGGCCCTGCCCGCCCGGCCGGTGGCTAAGCCCGCCCGGCCACCATGTCGACGAACAGCCGGTGCACGCGGCGATCCCCGGTGACCTCCGGATGGAAGGCCGTCGCGAGCGCCCGGCCCTGGCGCACGGCCACGATGTGATCGCCCGCCCGGGCGAGTACCTCGACATCGGCGCCCACCCGCTCCACCCAGGGCGCCCGGATGAACACCGCGTGGGCGGGCCCGTCCAGGCCACGGAATTCGATGTCGGACTCAAACGAGTCGACCTGGCGGCCGAAGGCGTTGCGTCGCACCGTCATGTCGATCGCCCCGAGGGGTTCGGCCTGACGTCCCGGTTCCCCGGCGTCGAGGATCTCGCTGGCGAGCAGGATCATGCCCGCACAGGATCCGTAGGCGGGCATCCCGGCGGCCAGTCGCTCCTGCAGTGGCCTCAGCAGTCCGAACTCGCGCAGCAGCAGGCTCATGGTGGTGGACTCCCCGCCGGGGATGACGAGCGCGTCCACGGCATCGAGTTCGGCGCCGCGACGAACGGTGGACGCCGCGGCGCCGGCCTCGGTCAGCGCGGCGAGATGTTCGCGGGTGTCGCCCTGCAGTGCCAGCACGCCGATGTTCGCGACGCTCATCGGCCGGGCGGGGTGTACCCGCGCCGGTAGCGGGTCAGCCCTTCCTGCATGACGGCGGCGACCATCTGGCCGCGCTGGTTGAACAGCTTGCCCTGGGTCAGCGCCCGGCCGCCGCCCGCCGACGGCGAGGACTGGTCGTAGAGCAGCCACTCGTCGGTGCGGAACGGCCGCATGAACCACATCGCGTGGTCGAGGGAGGCCACCATCAGGTGTGGGCGCTCCTCGGTGTGGTTGACCTGAGCGGAGCCGAGCAGGGTGAGGTCGCTCATGTAGGCCAGCGCGCAGATGTGCAGCAGAGGGTCGTCGGGCAGCGGGTCGTGGTGCTTGAACCACACCTGTTGCTGGGACGCCTTGCCCGGCAGAGCTGCCACCCGATCCCGGGGCACCCTGCGGATGTCCCATTCGGCGAACTGGGCGAGTCCGTTCTCGGCATCCGGTTCCAGATCGTCGGGCGGCACCACCGTCGGCATTTCGTCCTGATGCTCGATACCTTCCTGGGCGGTCTGGAACGACGCGCCCATGGAGAAGATCACCTCGCCGTTCTGCACGGCGTTGACCCGGCGGGTGCAGAACGACCCGCCGTCGCGCGGCCGGTCCACGAGATACACCGCCGGTTTGGTTGCATCACCCGGGCGCAGGAAGTAGCCGTGCAGGGAGTGCACCGTGAATTCCGGTTCGACGGTCCGCACGGCGGACACCAGCGCTTGTCCGGCGATGTGCCCACCGAATGTCCTTGACAGATAGCCCGATTCGGGGTTGTAGACACCGCCGCGGTAGATATTCTCCTCGAGCTGCTCCAGGTCGAGAATTTCTTCGATCGCCATCGGGCGCGGCGGTCGCTACCAGCCGCGTTCGGCGAGGCGGTGCGGGACCGGGATGTCGGCGACGTTGATCCCGACCATCGCCTCCCCCAAACCCCGCGACACCTTGGCCAACACATCCGGATCGTCATAAAACGTCGTCGCCTTCACGATCGCCGCCGCCCGCTGCGCCGGATCGCCGGACTTGAAAATCCCCGACCCCACAAACACCCCATCGGCGCCCAGCTGCATCATCATCGCCGCATCCGCCGGAGTCGCGATCCCCCCGGCGGTGAACAACGTCACCGGCAGCTTGCCGGCCCGGGCGACCCCCACCACCAGGTCATACGGGCCTGCAAATCCTTGGCCGCCACATACAAACCGTCCTCGCCCGTCT
>VEQU01000081.1 GCA_018883075.1 Mycobacterium sp. | reverse complement strand
ACCCGCCGCCAGCTCGGTAAAGTGCTCGACGCCGCCGCCGAGCTGGCGCGCGAGGCGCTGCGCGAAGGCGGCACCTCGTTCGACTCGCTGTACGTCAATGTCAACGGTCAGTCCGGTTACTTCGACCGGTCGCTGAACGTCTACGGGCAGGAAGACCGACCGTGCCGGCGCTGCGGCGCGCCGGTCCGCCGGGAGAAGTTCATGAACCGCTCGTCGTTCTACTGCCCGGTCTGCCAGCCGAGACCGCGTGCGGCTAAACCTGCGCTCACAGGTAGAAAGAGCCCATGACTGAACTCTGGGTGGAACGCACCGGTATCCGCCGCTACACCGGACGCAGCAGCCGCGGGGCCGAGGTGCTCATCGGTTCGGAGACCGATGACGGCGTCTTCACCCCGGGGGAGTTGCTCAAGATCGCCCTGGCCGGCTGCAGCGGGTTGTCCAGCGATCAGCCGTTGCGCCGGCGCCTCGGCGACGACTACCGCGCCGTCATCCGGGTCTCCGGGCCGGCCGACCGCGAGACGGAGCGTTACCCACTGCTGCAGGAGAAGCTCGAGGTGGACCTGTCCGGACTGTCGGCGGAGGACAAGGAGCGGTTGCTGGTCGTGGTCAACCGCGCCATCGACCAGGTGTGCACGGTCGGGCGGACGCTGAAGTCGGGCACCGAGATCACCTTCGAGGTGGCCGATCAGTGACTGACGCCCGACTGACCGCCTGGGTGCACGGACACGTGCAGGGCGTCGGGTTCCGCTGGTGGACCCGCTCCCGGGCACTCGAACTCGGGCTGACGGGCTACGCCGCGAACCAGGTGGACGGACGGGTGCTGGTGGTCGCCCAGGGGCCGCGCGCGGCCTGCGAACACCTGCTGGACCTGCTGCGGGGCGGATCGACACCCGGCTCGGTGGAGACGGTGGTCGCCGACTTCGCTGAGGGCGGCGAGCCGATGCCCGGGTTCTCCGAGCGCTGAGTAGGCTGCTCCGACGTGTACTTGAAGAGTCTGACGCTGAAGGGCTTCAAATCCTTCGCCGCGCCTACGACTCTTCGTTTCGAGCCCGGCATCACCTGTGTGGTCGGCCCGAACGGCTCCGGTAAGTCCAACGTCGTCGACGCACTGGCGTGGGTGATGGGCGAGCAGGGCGCCAAGACCCTGCGCGGCGGCAAGATGGAGGACGTCATCTTCGCCGGCACCTCCTCGCGGGCCCCGCTGGGTCGTGCCGAGGTGACCCTCACCATCGACAACTCCGACAACGCGCTGCCCATCGAGTACTCCGAGGTGTCGATCACCCGCCGGATGTTCCGCGACGGCGCCGGCGAGTACGAGATCAACGGCAACGCCTGCCGGCTGCTCGACATCCAGGAACTGCTCAGTGACTCCGGTATCGGCCGCGAGATGCACGTCATCGTCGGCCAGGGCCGGCTGGCCCAGATCCTGGAATCGCGACCCGAGGACCGCCGCGCCTTCATCGAGGAGGCCGCCGGTGTGCTCAAGCACCGCAAGCGCAAAGAGAAGGCGCTGCGCAAACTCGACGCCACCCAGGCCAACCTTGCGCGGCTCACCGACCTGACCACCGAACTGCGCCGCCAACTCAAGCCGCTGGGGCGCCAGGCCGAGGTGGCGCGACGCGCGGCCACCATCCAGGCCGACCTGCGCGACGCCCGGCTGCGGCTGGCCGCCGACGACCTGGTGGGCCGGCGCGCAGAGTTCGCCGGCGCCGACGACATCGAGACCTCGCTGCGGCGCGAACACGACGAGGCCGCCGCCCGACTGGCGCAGGCCACCACCCAACTCGCCGCCGACGAGGCCGCCGTGACATCGCTGTCGGACCGCACCGACGCCGCCCAGCAGACCTGGTTCCGGCTCTCCGCGCTCGCCGAGCGGGTCAGCGCCACCGTGCGAATCGCCACCGAACGCGCCCAGTACCTCGACACCGAACCGACGGCCAGCACCGGTCCGGACCCCGAGGCGCTGGAGGCCGAGGCCGAGCAGGTCGCCGCCGCCGAACGCGAACTGCTCGCCGACCTCGAGCAGGCCCGGGCGCGGCTCGAGACGGCCCGCGCGGAACTGGGCGAGAAGGAGACCGCGGCAACCGACGCCGAACGCGCGCACCTGGCCGCCGTGCGGGCCGAGGCCGATCGCCGTGAGGGTCTGGCCCGGCTGGCCGGTCAGGTCGAGACCGCCCGGGCGCGGGTGGAGTCCATCGACGACGGTGTTGCGAGGCTGAGCGTGGCCATCGAGGAGGCGGCCGCGCGCACCCAGGCGGCGCAGGCCGAGTTCGAGACCGTGCAGAGCCGGGTCGGCGAACTCGATCAGGGCGAGGTCGGGCTCGATGAACACCACGACCGGACGGTCGACGCACTGCGCCAGGCCGACGCCCGGGTGGCCGAACTGCAGACGGCCGAACGTGCCGCCGAACGCCAGGTCGCCTCGTTGCGCGCACGTATCGAAGCGCTCGCGATCGGCATGGATCGCAAGGACGGCGCTGCCTGGCTGGTGGAAAACCGCAGCGGCTCAGGGCTTTTCGGAACCATCGCCAAAATGGTCAGAATCTCCACCGGTTACGAGCACGCGCTGGCCGCGGTACTCGGGCCCGCCGCGGACGCGGTGGCCGCCGAGGACTTCAGCTCAGCCCGGTCGGCGGTTCGGGCGCTCAAGGACGCCGACGGCGGCCGGGCGGCGATCGTGCTGGCCGACTGGCCGGCCCCGGCACGCCGGGACGAATCCCCGCTTCCCGGCGGTGCGCGCTGGGCGCTGGAACTCGTCGAGGCGCCCGCGCGACTGCAGGGCGCGATGGCCGCCATGCTGTCCGGTGTGGCCGTCGTCGAGGATCTCGGCGCGGCCCTCGATCTGGTCTCGGCGCGGCCCTCGCTGCGGGCGGTGACCCGCGACGGCGACCTGGTGGGGGCCGGCTGGGTGGACGGCGGATCGGACCGCAAGCCCAGCACCCTGGAGATCGCCGGCGAGATCGACAAGGCCCGCACGGAACTCGCCACGGCCGAGACGCAGGTCGCCGAACTGACCGCAGCCCTGGCCGGGGCGCTGGCCGAGCAGGCCAGCCGCCAGGACGCCGCCGAGCAGGCGCTGGCCGCGCTCAACGAGTCCGACGCCGCGATGTCGGCGATCTACGAGCAGCTCGGCCGGCTCGGCCAGGAGGTCCGCGCGGCCGAGGAGGAGTGGCGCCGGCTGCTCGCCCAGCGCGACCAACTGGAGTCCGGGCGCACGGAGACCGTCGAGGAGCTCACCGAACTCGAGGGCCGGCTGCACGCCGCGCAGGAGTCGCAGACCGTCGTGGAGACCACGCCCGGTGAGCGCCAGGCGCTGCAGTCCGCCGCCGAAGTGGCCCGCACCGCCGAGGTGGAGGCGCGGCTGAGTGTTCGCACCGCCGAGGAGCGCGCCAACGCCGTGCGGGGCAAAGCGGATTCGCTGCGCAGGGCGGCGGCCGCGGAGCGCGACGCCCGCCGCCGCGCCGAGGAGGCCCGAGCCGCCCGTGCGCACGCCGCCGAGGTGGCCGCTGCGGTGGCCGAGGCGGGCCGGCGGCTCGCCGAACGACTCTCCGGTGTGGTCGCTGCCGCGGCGCGGACCCGCGACGCGCTGGCCGCCGAACGTCAGCAGCGGGCCACCGCTATGGCGGCCGCCCGCGAGGAGGTCGGCGTCCTGAACGCCACCATCGCCACCCTCACCGATGCGCTGCACCGCGACGAGGTGGCCAAGGCGCAGGCCGCGATGCGCATCGAGCAGCTCGAGGAGATGGTTCTCGAGCAGTACGGCATGTCCGCCGACGATCTGATCGCCGAGTACGGCCCGGAGGTCATGCTGCCGCCCTCAGAGCTGGAGATGGCCGAGTACGAGCAGGCCAAGGAACGCGGCGAGCAGGTCAGTGCGCCGGCGCCGATGCCCTTCGACCGCTCCACCCAGGAGCGGCGCGCGAAACGGGCCGAAAAAGATCTCGTGGAGCTGGGTAGGGTCAACCCGCTCGCGCTGGAAGAGTTCGCGGCGCTGGAGGAGCGCTATAACTTCTTGTCCACCCAGCTCGAGGACGTCAAGGCGGCCCGTAAGGATCTGCTCGACGTCGTCGCCGACGTCGACGCCCGCATCCTGCAGGTGTTCACCGAGGCCTTCACCGACGTGGAACGCGAGTTCTCGCAAGTATTTTCGGCGCTGTTCCCCGGGGGCGAGGGACGGCTGCTGCTCACCGATCCCAGCGACATGCTGACCACCGGGGTCGAGGTCGAGGCCCGCCCGCCGGGCAAGAAGATCAAACGGCTGTCGCTGCTGTCAGGTGGCGAGAAGTCGCTGACCGCGGTGGCCATGCTGGTGGCGATTTTCCGCGCCCGCCCGTCGCCGTTCTACGTCATGGACGAGGTCGAGGCGGCCCTCGACGACGCCAACCTGCATCGGCTGCTCGGGTTGTTCGAGCAGTTGCGCACCCAGTCTCAGCTCATCGTCATCACCCACCAGAAGCCGACCATGGAGATCGCCGACGCGCTCTACGGGGTCAGCATGCAGGGCGACGGCATCAGCGCGGTGATCTCCCAGCGGATGCGCGGCGAGACACTGGTCGGCAGCGGACAGAACTAGGCGTCGTGTCCAACGGACCCTGGATCGCCATCGCGGTCGTCGCCGTCCTCGTCATCGCCGCCCTGGTCATCGGATCGCTGCGTTACCGGCGTCGACGGATCAGCCTGCAGGGCGCTCCCGAGACCGCTACACCTATCGACCGGTCGGGGGGTTACAGCGCGTCGTCGGGCATAACCTTCGCGCAGTCGTCGGGTCCGTCGTTGCTCGACACGACCGGCCTGCCCGGGGTCGGTGACGACGCCGCGATTCCGCGGGATTCGCTCAAACGGCCGATCTCACAGGTCAGTCTCCCAGAACCGCCGGTCATCGAAAACGTGCCGGAGACCGGCGCGGCCACGCCTGCTGAACCTGATACCGGGACCGTAGCGCCTGCCTCTGCTGATGTCGGCGCCATAGCTCCTCCGGCCGGCCGCCTGGAGCGGCTGCGCGGTCGGCTCGCCAAATCCCAGAACGCCTTCGGCCGCAGCATGCTCGGCCTGCTCGGGGGCGGCGACCTCGACGAGGCGTCCTGGGAGGAGGTGGAGGACACCCTGCTCATCGCCGACCTCGGACCGGCCGTCACCGCATCGGTGGTCGGCAAGTTGCGCGCCGCCCTGGCCGCCAACACGGTGAGCACCCAGGAGCAGGCCCGCGCTGTGCTGCGCGAGGTGCTCATCTCCGAACTCCAGCCCGGTCTGGACCGCTCCATCAAGGCGCTGCCGCACGCCGACAAGCCATCGGTGCTGCTGGTCGTCGGGGTCAACGGAACGGGTAAGACCACCACCGTGGGCAAGCTGGCCCGGGTATTGGTGGCCGACGGCCGCCGCGTGGTCCTGGGCGCGGCGGACACGTTCCGGGCTGCCGCCGCCGATCAGCTGCAGACGTGGGCGGCACGGGTCGGAGCCGAGGTGGTGCGCGGAGCCGAGGGCGCCGACCCCGCCTCGGTGGCATTCGACGCCGTGGACAAGGGCATCGCCGCGGGCGCCGACGTCGTCGTCATCGACACCGCCGGCCGGCTGCACACCAAGACCGGGCTGATGGATGAACTGGGCAAGGTCAAGCGCGTCGTCGAGAAGCGCGCCGCCGTCGACGAGGTGATGCTGGTGCTCGACGCCACCATCGGACAGAACGGTCTGGCGCAGGCCCGGGTGTTCGCCGACGTCGTCGATATCACCGGAGTTGCACTGACCAAACTCGACGGCACCGCCAAGGGTGGCATCGTGTTCCGCGTCCAGCAGGAACTGGGTGTGCCGGTGAAGCTCGTCGGGCTCGGTGAGGGCCCTGATGACCTGGCGCCTTTCGAGCCGGCGGCGTTCGTTGACGCCCTTCTCGGTTGACGCCCTGCTGTTTGACGCCCTGCTGTTTAACACCAACGAAACACCACCGGGTGCTGCGTTCACCCGGGCGAAACACCGGGGTGTTCATCGGGAAACAACCACTGCGCATCGTGTGCCCCTAAGCCGACCGATTCTCGGGTGGCCCAAAGGAGGAAACAGCGAGTGGATCAATTCCCGGTATTGGGAGTGCCGGACACCGGTGACACCGCGTGGATGCTCATCAGCGCCGCGCTGGTGTTGCTGATGACGCCGGGTCTGGCATTCTTCTACGGCGGCATGGTGCGTGCGCGTGGCGTGCTCAACATGATCATGATGAGCATCAGCGCGATGGGCCTGGTCACGGTGCTCTGGGTGCTGTACGGCTACTCGATCGCGTTCGGCGAGGACAAGTTCAGCGTCTTCGGCGACCCCAGTCAGTACTTCGGACTCAAAGGGCTCATCGGCGGCAATGCCGTCGCGGAGGTGATCGCCGATCCGGAGGCCGGCATCGAGGCCGTCGAAGCGGTGCTGATCCCCATGGCGGGAACGATCCCGCAGACGGTGTTCGTGGCGTTCCAGCTGATGTTCGCGATCATCACCGTGGCGCTGATCTCCGGTGCGGTGGCCGACCGCCTCAAATTCGGTGGCTGGCTGGTATTCGCGGGTCTGTGGGCGACGTTCGTCTACTTCCCGGTGGCGCACTGGGTGTTCGCCTTCGACGGCGTCACTTCCGAGACCGGAGGCTGGATCGCCAACCAACTCAAAGCGATCGACTTCGCCGGCGGCACCGCGGTGCACATCAACGCCGGTATAGCGGCACTTGTGCTCTCCCTCATCCTCGGCAAAC
The DNA here is from genome assembly GCA_018883075.1 of Mycobacterium sp. GTDB lineage: Bacteria > Actinomycetota > Actinomycetes > Mycobacteriales > Mycobacteriaceae > Mycobacterium. The sequence goes on along the minus strand of VEQU01000081.1, from coordinate 3,231 downwards.
GACTGGGCTGGCCGGGATCGCCGATGCGCCCGCACAATCTGCCGTTCGTGATGCTCGGCGCGGGCCTGCTGTGGTTCGGGTGGTACGGCTTCAATGCGGGCTCGGCGGTCGGGGCCGGCGGCATCGCCGGGACCACCTTCGTCACCACGACGGTCGCCACGGCCGCGGCCATGCTCGGCTGGTTGCTCACCGAACGGATCCGCGACGGTCACGGCACCTCACTGGGCGCCGCCTCGGGTGTGGTGGCAGGTCTGGTCGCCATCACACCGGCCTGCTCGTCGGTGAACGTCGTCGGTGCGCTCGCGATCGGAGCTACTGCGGGCATCCTGTGCGCACTGGCGGTCGGACTGAAATTCAAGTTCGGCTACGACGACTCGCTCGACGTGGTGGGTGTCCACCTGGTGGGCGGACTCGTCGGAACGCTCATGGTGGGGCTGGTTGCCACCGCGGAGGCGCCGGCGGCGGTCGACGGCCTGTTCTACGGCGGCGGCGCCGATCAGCTGTGGCGTCAGGCGGCGGGAGCGTTCGCCGTTCTGGGGTACTCCGCAGTGGTCACCGCTATCTTGGCGTTGCTCGTGAAGTTCACCATCGGACTGAGGCTCGATCGTGAGGCTGAGGCATCGGGCATCGATGAGGCCGAGCACGCGGAGACCGCGTACGACTTCACCGTGGCCGCTACCAGTTCGGTCTTTTCTCGCCCAAGCGCGGAGGTATAGGGAATATGAAGCTGATCACTGCGATCGTCAAACCGTTCACCCTCGAGGATGTGAAGACCAGCCTGGAAGAGATGGGTGTCCTGGGCATGACGGTCAGCGAGGTCCAGGGCTACGGACGTCAGAAAGGGCACACCGAGGTATACCGCGGAGCCGAGTACGCCGTCGACTTCGTGCCCAAGGTCCGGGTCGAAGTCGTCGTCGACGACGCGGCCGTGGACAAGGTCGTCGACGCCATCGTCAACGCCGCCCGCACCGGCAAGATCGGCGACGGCAAGGTGTGGGTCAGCCCGGTGGACACCATCGTTCGGGTCCGAACCGGCGAACGGGGCACCGACGCGCTGTAGGCGCGGCGGACGGCATCGCTGAACGGCTATGACCAAGCGGACCGAGAACCCCGCCGCCGGCCGGTGCACGCCGCCGGCGGCGGGGTCTGCTCAAGCCGCCGCAGACCTCGCCGCCGCCACCCGGCAGCTTCTCGACACCCCGCGACTCGATGCCGCCGGACTGCGCGAGGCGCTTCTTGACCTGCACGAACTGTGGCTGACCACCAAAGCCACCGAACTGGGCATCACCGCCGACGGCGGTTTCGCGATCGTGGCCACCGGCGGTCTGGGTCGCCGCGAACTGGTGCCCTACACCGACCTGGATCTGATGCTGCTGCATGACGGCATGCCCGACGACGTCGTCGCAGAGATCGCCGAAGGACTCTGGTATCCGCTGTGGGACGCCAATATTCGCCTCGATCACAGCGTGCGCACCGTCTCCGAGGCGCTCGATGTCGCCGGTTCCGACATCTCGGCGGGCATGGCGATGCTGGAGGTGCGCCACATCGTCGGCGACGAGAGCCTGTCGGCCAAGGTGGTCGCCGGTGCACGGCGTCAGTGGCGGGCCGGTATCGCGGGGCGATTCGAGGAGCTCGTCGAGCACACCCGCACCCGCTGGCAGCGCAGCGGGGAGATCGCGCACCGAGCCGAACCGGACCTCAAATGCGGACGGGGTGGTCTACGCGATGTTCAACTGCTGCGTGCCCTGGCGATCGCCCAGCTCGCCGACGTCTACCCGCATCAGGCCCCGGACTTCCCGGCCGGCCCGATAGCCGGATCGCTGACCGGCGCGCACCTCGCGCTGCTGAACGTCCGCACCGAACTGCATCGAATCTCCAAACGTGGGCGCGACATGCTGCTCGCACAGTTCGCCGATGAGGTGGGCGGCGCGCTGGGCGTCGGCGACCGCTTCGATCTGGCGCGGACGATCTCCGACTCGGCGCGCACCGTCAGTTACTACGTCGACGCGGGTTTGCGCACCGCCGCGAATGCCCTTCCGCGGCGTGGGCTGTCGAAGCTGCGCCGTCCGGTCCGCAGACCGCTGGATGAGGGAGTGGTGGAATACGCGGGCGAGATCATCCTGGCCCGTGATGCCCGTCCGCAGCGCGACCCCGGTCTGGTGCTGCGGGTAGCTGCCGCCTCGGCGAGCAGCGGAGTCCCCATCGCGGCCGCCACCTTGACCAGGCTGGCCGACACCGCGCCCGAACTGCGCGGCCCCTGGCCGCTCGATGCGCTCAACGATCTTCTGGTGGTGCTGACCGCCGGGCCGGCGGCGGTGAGCACCATCGAGGCGCTCGACCGCACCGGACTGTGGGGCCGGCTGTTCCCCGAGTGGGGTGCGGTGCGTGATCTGCCGCCGCGCGACCCGGTTCACGTCTGGACCGTCGACCGTCACCTCATCGAGACCGTCTCGCGGGCAGGCGCATTCACCACGCGGGTGTCGCGTCCGGACCTGCTGGTGCTGGGTGCTCTGCTGCACGACATCGGCAAGGGCCGCGGCGGCGACCACAGCGAGATCGGCGCCGAACTGGCCGAACGGGTGGGAGAGCGGCTCGGGCTGTGGCCCTCGGATGTGCGTCTGCTCTCGGCGATGGTGCGCCACCATCTGCTCCTGCCGCTCACCGCGACCAAGCACAATCTCTCCGACCCGGACACAATCACGGCCGTGATGGACACCCTGGGGCACGACTCGGTGCTGTTGGAACTGCTGCATGCGCTTGCCGAGGCGGACGCACTGGCCACCGGACCGGGGGTCTGGGGCGATTGGAAAGCGGCCCTGATCGCGGACCTGGTGGGGCGGTGTCGCGCACTGGTGGCGGGCGATACTCCCGTCGAGCCGGAACCGATTGCGCCCGAGCATCTTTCGCTGGCTGCGGACGGTGGAGTACACGTCGATATCGCGCCGGGGGAGTGCCCGCACACCTACCAGATCACCATGATTGCCCCGGATCGCCGCGGGCTGCTGTCGAAGGCGGCTGGTGTGCTGGCGCTGAACTCGCTGCGTACCCACTCCGCGGCGGTCAACAGTGCCCCGCTGGCCGGTGCGATCATGGCCGTTAACACCTTCGTGGTCTCGCCGCACTTCGGGGAGCCGCCCGGCGCGGAACTTCTGCGTCAGCAGTTCATCCTGGCCCTCGACGGCGAGCTGGACGTGATCACCGAGTTGGAGAAACGGGACCGCGACACCGCGG
>VEQU01000012.1 GCA_018883075.1 Mycobacterium sp. | reverse complement strand
AGCTGTGAGTTTTCACGGACAACGCGACAAACCACCTACGAGCTCTTTACGCCCAGTAATTCCGGACAACGCTCGGACCCTACGTATTACCGCGGCTGCTGGCACGTAGTTGGCCGGTCCTTCTTCTATAGGTACCGTCACTTGCGCTTCGTCCCTATTGAAAGAGGTTTACAACCCGAAGGCCGTCATCCCTCACGCGGCGTCGCTGCATCAGGCTTGCGCCCATTGTGCAATATTCCCCACTGCTGCCTCCCGTAGGAGTCTGGGCCGTATCTCAGTCCCAGTGTGGCCGGTCACCCTCTCAGGCCGGCTACCCGTCGTCGCCTTGGTAGGCCATTACCCCACCAACAAGCTGATAGGCCGCGGGCCCATCCCACACCGCAAAAGCTTTCCACCACACACCGTGAAGTGCGTGGTCCTATCCGGTATTAGACCCAGTTTCCCAGGCTTATCCCGAAGTGCAGGGCAGATCACCCACGTGTTACTCACCCGTTCGCCACTCGTGTACCCCGAAGGGCCTTACCGTTCGACTTGCATGTGTTAAGCACGCCGCCAGCGTTCGTCCTGAGCCAGGATCAAACTCTCCAAACAAAAACATTCAGACAATCTGACCAAAACACCAGAAAAAACTGGCACAACAGTCATGCCCAACCCGGGGGAGCCAGACACAACCACAAACAAACAACAAACAAAAACCACCAAACACACTATTGAGTTCTCAAACAACACACCCGCTTGAAGCCCGCAAGAAGGGCAACCCCGCCAGCGTACTTCATGGTCATACGTGTGATCAACTTGGCTTCCGAGCCCGCTCAGCGGTTCCGGAGCACGTCGTCGTAACGCCTAGTGTACCCGCTCTATTTCCGCGCCGAGACTGACCAGGTTCTCCACGAACAGGGGATAGCCCCGGTCGATGTGGAAGACGTCGTGGACCTCGGTCTCGCCGTCGGCCACCAGGCCGGCCAGCACCAAACCCGCGCCGGCCCGGATGTCCGAGGACCACACCGGAGCGCTGGACAGCTGGGGAATCCCCCGCACCACGGCGTGATGGCCGTCGGTCCGGGCGTCGGCGCCCAGCCGGATCATCTCCTCGACGAACCGGAACCTCGCCTCGAAGACGTTCTCGGTGATCATCGAGGTGCCATCGGCGATGGACGCCAGGGCGATCGCCATCGGCTGCAGATCGGTGGGGAACCCGGGGAACGGCAGCGTCGCCACGTTCACCGCCTTGGGCCGCTCGTACTGGACCACCCTGAAGCCGTCATCGTGCTGGGTCACCGTGGCACCGACGTCGTGCAGCTTGTGCAGCACCAGCTGCAGATGCGCCGGATCGACCCCGCTCACCGCGATGTCACCCCGGGTCATCGCGGCGGCTATCCCCCAGGTGGCCGCGACGATCCGGTCGCCGATCACCCGGTGCTCGGTCGCATGCAGCTTGGGCACGCCGGTGATGGTCAGCGTCGAGGTACCCGCACCAGCGATCTGCGCACCCATCTGATTGAGCATGTCGCACAGGTCGACCACGTCCGGCTCCCGCGCGGCGTTGTGGATCGTGGTGACGCCCTCGGCCACGACGGCGGCCATCAGAATGTTCTCGGTGGCGCCCACCGATGGAAACTCCAGCTGGATCTCCGCGCCGCGCAGATGATCGGCCGAGGCGACCACGCAGCCGTGTTCGATGGAGCACTGCGCGCCGAGCTGCCGCAGACCGGACTGATGCATGTCGAGCGGCCGCGACCCGATCGCATCGCCACCGGGCAAAGCCACCCGGGCGCGCTTGCAGCGGCCGACGAGCGGGCCGAGCACGCACACCGACGCGCGGAACTGACGGACGGCGGCGAAGTCGGCGTCGTACTTGGGTTCGTCGGGCGAGGTGATTCGAACCGTCGCCCCATCGAGCTCGACGTTGGCGCCCAGGCCCCGCAGCACCTCGGCCATCAGAGGAACGTCGAGGATGTCCGGGCAGTTGGTGATCGTCGTGGTGCCCTCGGTCAGCAGGCTGGCGGCCATCAGCTTCAGGACGCTGTTCTTGGCACCGGTGACGGCGACCTCGCCCGATAACCGGTTACCCCCGGTCACCACGAAACGCTCGCCCACGGCCATTAGTTTAGTGCCAGCGGCGGGGCGTACCGTGCTACTCATGGGTGTCCATCTGACCCGCATCTATACCCGCACCGGCGATGACGGAACGTCGGGGCTGAGCGATTTCTCCCGGGTGCCCAAGAGCGACCCGCGGCTGATCGCCTACGCGGACTGCGACGAGGCCAACGCCGCAATCGGCGTCGCGGTGGCGGTGGGCGGGCCCGATGACGACCTGCGCGCGGTACTCACCCAGATCCAGAACGACCTCTTCGACGCGGGTGCGGACCTGTCCACCCCGGTGGTCGAGAACCCGGAGTACCCGCCGCTGCGGATCACCGAGGCATACATCGAACGCCTCGAGGCGTGGTGCGACCACTACAACGAGAATCTGCCCGCGCTGAACTCGTTCATCCTGCCCGGCGGGACCGCGCTCTCGGCGCTGTTGCACGTGGCGCGGACGGTGGCACGCCGCGCAGAGCGCTCGGCATGGATCGCGGTAAAGGCCTACCCCGACAGCATCAGCGTGCTGCCGGCCCGCTATCTCAACCGGCTCTCGGACCTGCTTTTCATTCTGTGCCGGGTGGCCAATCCCGACGGCGACGTCCTGTGGAAGCCGGGCGGCGCGGACACCAAGCGCCCGAAGAAGAATCGCTAGACGGTCCGGCGGCGCGCCCGCGGAGACGGTCGCGACTCGACCCAGGACAGGAATGCCGTCAACGCACCCCGATCAAGGGCGAGTTCGTAGCTGCGCCCGCTCTCGCCGCCGGAGTCGCTGATCTCGAGGATGACGGTCTGCTCGGTCATGATGTCGAACTCGTCTCCGCGCGGCGCACGGCGCCCGAGGATCTCCAGCCCGCGCCGGTTCAGCCGGCGGTCCGGCCACAGCCGCACACTCGACAGGCGGTAGAAGTTCGCCTCCTCATCGCGGTAGCGGATCACGCCGTGGCGCCAGCCGTGCCCGCCGTCAGCAGGTACATCGCGCAGGATCGCCGCCGTCCCGCCCTGACGCATCTTCCACAGCCGGTAACCGAGTACCAGCACCGCGACGGATAGAACCACCAGTAGAACAATGAACAGCGCGTCCCTGACGATGATTGACGCGCTCATCTCGTGTGGTCGAGGCCCGCTAGTCGAGCTGCCCCAGCGCGCGAAGACGCGCCCTGCCGCGCGCCGCCGTCTGCGGATCGTCCGAGGCCGCGTCGGCTTTGGCCGCGTCGGCGTCGATCTCGGATTCGAACTCCGCGGACTCCGCCAGAACCGTCACGCCGGCCTCGGTCACCGACAGATAGCCGCCGTCGACGGCGATGCGCAGATCATCCTCGCCTTCGCGCTCCACCCGCACCATCGCGTCGTCGACCAGTTGCGCGACGAGCGGGATGTGGTTGGGCAGGATGCCGATCTCCCCGGATGTGGTTCGGGTGAACAGGAAGGTCGCCTTGCCCGACCAGATCTTGCGTTCGACGGCGACGATTGCGACGTCAAGTTCGGCCATGTCGGTGCCTGCCTAGACCTTGACGCCGAAGGTCTGGGCCTTCTTCGCCAGATCGTCGAGGCCGCCGATGAGGAAGAAGGCCTGCTCGGGCAGGTGATCGAAGTCGCCCTTGGCGAGCTTGTCGAAGGCCTCCACGGTCTCCTTGAGCGGAACGGTCGAGCCTGGCTGACCGGTGAACTGCTCGGCCGCCATCATGTTCTGGCTCAGGAAGCGTTCGATGCGCCGCGCCCGGTTCACCAGCTGCTTGTCCTCCTCGGACAACTCGTCGATGCCGAGGATGGCGATGATGTCTTGCAGGTCCTTGTAGCGCTGCAGGATCCGGATGACTTCCTGCGCAACCCGATAGTGCTCGTCGCCGACGACGGCCGGGTCGAGGATGGTGGAGCTGGACGCCAGCGGATCCACCGCCGGGAAGATGCCCTTGGAGAACACCGCTCGGGAAAGCTCGGTGGTGGCGTCGAGGTGCGCGAAGGTGGTCGCCGGCGCCGGGTCGGTGTAGTCGTCGGCGGGCACGTACACGGCCTGCATCGAGGTGATGGACTTGCCGCGGGTGGAGGTGATGCGCTCCTGCAGCTCGCCCATCTCGTCGGCCAGGGTCGGCTGGTACCCCACCGCCGAGGGCATGCGGCCCAACAGGGTCGAGACCTCCGAGCCGGCCTGGGTGAACCGGAAGATGTTGTCGATGAACAGCAGCACGTCCTGGCCCATCTCATCGCGGAAGTACTCCGCCATGGTCAGCGCGGACAGGGCCACCCGCATGCGGGTGCCCGGCGGCTCGTCCATCTGACCGAAAACCAGCGCGGTGTCCTTGAGCACGTTGGCTTCCCTGAGTTCCACCCAGAGGTCGTTGCCCTCACGCGTGCGCTCCCCCACGCCGGCGAATACGGAGGTGCCGCCGAAGTTACGGGCGATGCGGTTGATCATCTCCTGGATGAGCACGGTCTTGCCCACACCGGCGCCGCCGAACAGCGCGATCTTTCCGCCGCGCACATAGGGGGTCAGCAGGTCGACGACCTTGAGGCCGGTCTCGAGCATTTCGGTGCGCGGCTCGAGTTCGTCGAAGGCCGGCGGGTTGCGGTGGATGGACCACTTCTCGAAGTCCTTGCCGTAACCGGGCTCGTCGAGGCAGACGCCGAGCGCGTTGAACACGTGGCCCTTGACTCCTTCACCGACCGGCACGGAGATCGACGCGCCGGTGTCGGTGACCTCGACACCGCGCACCAGTCCGTCGGTGGGCTGCATGGAGATGCAGCGCACCATGTTGTCGCCGAGATGGGTGGCGACCTCCAGGGTCAGCGTCTTGGCCAGCGACCCGTACGCGATCTCGGCGTGCAACGCGTTGAACAACTCCGGCACCTGGCCGCGTGGGAACTCCACGTCGACGACCGGGCCGGTGATGCGCACCACTCGGCCGGCGGTGTTCTTGTCAGCGGTGACAGTCATTTCTCTTCGCTTCCTTCGGGGTCCACTAGTTGGCGTCGGCAAGCGCGTTGGCGCCGCCGACGATCTCGCTGATTTCCTGAGTGATCTGGGCTTGGCGCTCGCGGTTGGCCATCAGGGTGAGAATCTTGATGAGGTCGTCGGCATTGTCCGATGCCGCCTTCATCGCGCGCCGGCGTGACGCCGACTCCGAGGCCGCCGCCTCGAGAAGCGCGGAGAAGATCCGAGTGGCTACATAACGCGGCAGCAGCGACTCGAACAGCGTGGTGGCGTCCGGTTCAAATGAGAACAGGGTGTGCGGCCCGGTGTCCTCCTCCACGTACTCCACCACCATCGGGGCGATCCGCCGCGCCTCGGCGAACTGCGAGAGCATGGAGCGGAACTCGGTGAAGACGATGTGCAGTTCATCGACGCCCAGAACGTCGTCCTCACCCGGGTTGTCACCCTCGTCGTCGGCACCGGAGAGGAACGCCGTCACCAGGGTGTCGGCGATCTCCTGCGACTGCTCGTAGGTCGGTTTCTCGGAGAAGCCGATCCAGGAGTCCGTTATGGTCCAGTTGCGGAAACTGAAGTAGCCCAGGGCTTTGCGGCCGACCACGTAGAGCACTGGCGTCTTGCCCTCTTCACGCAGCAGCGACATGAGCTCCTCGGCGCGGCGCAGGACGTTGGCGTTGTAGGCCCCGCACAGCCCGCGGTCGCTCGACACCACCAGCACCGCCGCCCGCTTGGGGTTCGCGCGCTCCACCAGGAGCGGATGATCCAACGCCGATTCGGCCGCCAGGTCGGTCAGCATGTTGGTGATCTCGGCCGAGTACGGCCGCGCCGCCTCCACCCTGGCCTGGGCCTTCGCGATGCGGGAGGTGGCGATCAGCTCCTGGGCCTTGGTGATCTTCTTGATCGAGCTGGCCGAGCGGATGCGCCCCCGCAGTTCGCGCAATGTGGCTGCCATCTGGGGTCTTCTACCTCTTCTTCGGTGCGGGCTTGCGGACCTGAACGGCTTCCTTCTCCACGTCGGCCTCGTCCATGGCGGCCACGTGGGCGTCGGGAACCACCGAACTGCCGTCGGATGTCGCGAAGCCCTTCTTGAAATCGGCGATGGTGCTCTCGAGCTTCGCCTCGGTCTCTTCGGTCAGCTTCTGGGAGTCGCGGATATCGCTGAGCACCGGCGACTTCGACGCCTTGAGATGCTCGATGAACTCCGACTCGAAGCGGCTGACGTCGGCGACCGGGACGGAGTCCAGGTGGCCCTTGGTGCCGAGAAAGATCGCGACCACCTGGTCCTCCACCGACATCGGGGTGTACTGCGGCTGCTTGAGCAGTTCCACGAGCCGGGCGCCGCGCTCGAGTTGGGCCTTGGAGGTCTCGTCGAGGTCGGAGGCAAAGGCCGCGAAGGCCTCGAGCTCGCGGTACTGGGACAAGTCCAGCCGCAGACTTCCCGCGACCTCCTTCATGGCCTTGATCTGGGCGGCGCCACCGACGCGGGACACCGACACACCGACGTTGATGGCCGGACGAACGCCCTGGTTGAACAGGTCGGTCTCCAGAAAGCACTGGCCGTCGGTGATCGAGATGACGTTGGTGGGGATGTACGCCGAGATGTCGTTGGCCTTGGTCTCGATGATCGGCAGGCCCGTCATCGAGCCGCCGCCGAGCTCATCGGAGAGCTTCGCGCAGCGCTCCAGCAGCCGGGAGTGCAGATAGAACACGTCACCGGGGTAGGCCTCGCGGCCCGGCGGGCGGCGCAGCAGCAGCGAGATCGCACGATAGGCCTCAGCCTGCTTGGTGAGGTCGTCGAAAACGATCAGCACATGCTTGCCGTCATACATCCACTCCTGCGCGATCGCCGAACCGGTGTAGGGCGCAAGCCATTTGAAGCCGGCGGCGTCGGAGGCCGGAGCGGCGACGATGGTGGTGTACTCCATAGCGCCGCCCTCCTCCAGCGCGCGGCGCACGCTGGCGATGGTGGTGCCCTTCTGGCCGACCGCGACGTAGACGCAGCGAACCTGCTTCTTGGGGTCGCCGGTCGCCCAGTTCTGCTTCTGGTTGAGGATCGTGTCGACGCAGACGGCGGTCTTGCCGGTCTTGCGGTCGCCGATGATCAGCTGACGCTGACCGCGGCCGATGGGGGTCATCGCGTCGATGGCCTTGATGCCGGTCTGCAGCGGCTCGCTGACGCTCTGCCGCTGGACCACCGAGGGCGCCTGCAACTCGAGCGCACGTCGCGCGGAAGCGGCGATATCGCCGCGGCCGTCGATGGGCTGACCGAGCGGGTTGACGACACGACCGAGGAAGGCGTCACCCACCGGAACGGAGAGCACCTCGCCGGTGCGCTTGACCTGCTGGCCCTGCTCGATCTTCTCGAAGTCGCCGAGGATGACCGCGCCGATGCTGTGCTCGTCGAGGTTGAGCGCCACGCCGAGAACACCGCCGGGGAACTCCAGCAGTTCCTGGGTCATCACCGAGGGCAGCCCCTCGACGTGAGCGATGCCGTCACCCGCGTCGACGACGATACCGATCTCCTCGCGACCCGTGTCGGCCTCGAAGCTCGAGACGTAGCTCGCGATGGCGCCTTCGATGTCGTCAGCGGAGATTGTCAACTCTGCCATGGCTTTTCGTCTTCCTCTTTATCTCAGTGGTTCTCGGGTCTTGGGTCGGCTGTTAGTCGGGAAGCTTGGTCTCCGCCGCCGCCAGCCGGGAGGACAGCGTGCCGTCGATCACCTCGTCGCCGACGGCCACCGAAAGACCGCCCAGCAATTCGGGGTCGACATTGAGCTGAACCGATACCGGGTGGTGGTATATCCGGCTGAGCACATCGGTCAGGCGGCGGCGCTGGGCGTCGCTCAACTCCGCTGCCGCCCCGACCTCGGCGACGACCTCGCCGCGGTGCGCGATGGCCAACTCGGCCAGGTCGGTGACCGCGTCGTCGGCCCGCTCGCCGCGCAGCAGTTCGACCGTCTGCGCCAGCAGCGCGCCGGCGGTGGCGTTGACCCGACCGGCACCGCCGAGCACGGAGTTCAGCAGCGCGACCCGCTTGCCGGCGGGCTGCGCGTAGTCACCCAGCAGCGCTGTCAGTCTCGGCTCGGTGTTCAGGATCCGGCCCAACCGGAACAGCTGCTCGGCCACCTCCTCGGCCTGGTTCTCCCGCTCCGCGCGCACCAGCAGCGCGAGCCGGGCCACATGCTCGAGAGCGCCGACGAGATCCTCGGTCTTGGACCAGCGCACGCCGACAGCGGTGTCGAGCACCCCGAGGGTGTTGGCACCGATCTGGGAGCCGAACAGCCGGGAGAGCATCTGCTTCTTCGCCGCCGTCTCGTCGGTGGCCTCAGCCAGGTGACGAGCCAGGGTGGGTTCGCGAAGCAGCAGCTTGTCCACCGCCGTCAACTCCGCGGCCAGGGCGGACAGCTCATCGGCCGACAGAGACGAGGCCAGCGAGTTGAACCGCTCGACCAGAGCGGTCAGCGCATCACGGCTCGCCGAACGCATGCCTGAGGATCCGACCTCGGGGGCGAATGCCGCCGGCGCCATCGCCTCCAGCTCATCGAGGAAGCGGTCCACGGTCGCCGACTGCGCCTGCGGGTCGGACACGTGGGAGCGGACGAGCTGCGCGGCGCGCCGCACCGCCTCGCTGCCGAGGTCGCCACGCATCTGGCGAACCAGCTGGGAGCGGAGCAACGACACCTGCTGGCCACCCTGGGCTTTGATCCGCTCAGCCTCGACGTCGGCCTGGGCGCGCAGCTGCTCGGCGATGCGCACCGAGTCGGAGCGGGCCTCCTCGACCACATGGCGGGCGTCGGCGCGGCCAGCCTCGACGCGCTTCGCGTGGTGCTGATCAGCCGCGGCCAACCGTTCGGTGGCCTTGGCGCTCTCCGCGAGCTGGGTACGGACGGCCTCCTTCTGGTCGGCCATCAGCTTGCGCACCGGAGGCACCACGAACTTAGTGATGATCATGACGATCACCGCGAAGCCGATGAGCTGTCCGATAAAGGTTGACATTGGCTGCCTTACCGTCCCGTCGTCGCCGAGGTGGTCACCGAGGAAGAGGACACGTCCACGCCGAGCACCCGGCTGGCCAGCGTCGCCGACAGCGTCTCGACCGAGGCCCGCAGGTCGCCGGAGATGGCGTCGCTGGCGACCTTCAGTTCCTCATTTGCCTCCGCGACGGTGCCGGCCACTTCTTCGGATGCACGCGCACGCTTCTCGTCGATGACCGCCCGGCCCTGTGTCCTGGCCTCGTCCCGGATGGCGGCCGCCTCGGCGCGCCCGGCCGCCAGTTCCCCGGTGTAGTCGGCCTCGGCCGCAGCCTCCTGCTCGGCGGCGCGGCGGTTGTCCTCGGCGGTCTTGGCCACCATCCGCTCGCGCTCACCGAGCACCTTCTGGATAGGCGGCACGACGAACTTGCCGATCACGCCGAGAACGATCAGGAAGATGGCCAGCACGAAGAAGAAGGTGCCGTTGGGGATGAGGAAGTTCTGGGTACCGCCGCCCTCCCCAGCCGCCAGTACGACGACGCCGGCCTCCCCTGCTGCAGAGCCCATCGCGGGTTAGGACGCGCCGGGGGTGGCGAACACGAAGAGCGCCATGAACGCCAGGTTGATGAAGTACGCCGCCTCCACCAGACCGACGGTGATGAAGAACGGCGTGAAAAGCCGCCCCTGCGCCTCGGGTTGGCGGGCGATACCCGAGATCAGCGCGTTGCCTGCGATGCCGTCACCGATACCGGCGCCGATCGCTCCGCCGCCCAGGATGAGCCCGCCGCCGATCAGGGCGCCGGCAACGATCTGTGGGTCTGCCATTCCTTATTCCTCCTTGGTTGCTGGTAGGTCTGCTACCAGGTGAGTGGGTGGTTCCGGACCGAACTCGCTCGGTGGTCTAGTGGTGCTCCTCATCCAGTTCCATCGACTGGCTGAAGTACAGAATCGTCAGCAGCGAGAAGATGAACGCCTGGATCAGGCCGACGAACAGGTCGAAGGTCTTCCAGATCGCGTTGGGCGCCCACATGATGTAGGGCGGGAACAGCGCGATGAGCGCCACCATGATGCCGCCGGCGAAGATGTTGCCGAAGAGTCGCAGAGACAGCGAGATCGGCTTGGCGATCTCCTCGACCAGGTTGATCGGAGCGAGGAAGGCGACGTGGCCCTTGAGTAGCTTGACCGGGTGGCCGATCAGGCCGCGGCGCCAGATGCCCGCGGCGTGGTAGCAGAGGAACACGAACAGGGCGAGCGCCAGCACGAAGTTGATATCGGACGCGGGCGGTTTGAGCAGTTCGTGGGTTCCGCCCTCTGCGGTGCCGTACTGCACCGGCAGTACCGCTATCCAGTTGGCGACCAGGATGAACACGAAGAGTGTGACCGCCAGTGGGAGCACGAACGGCGCGATCTTCATGCCGATGGCCGACTCGATCTGGCCGCGCATCTGGGTGGTGATGGCCTCCCAGAACAGCTGCACCCCGCTGGGCACCCCGGTCGAGGTGACCTTGGCGCGCAGGAAGAAGGCCAGCGCCAGGGTGATGGCGGCGGCCACCGCTGTGGCGTAGATGGTGTCGGTGTTCACGGTCATGCCGAGCCAGGTGGCCGTGGTGTGGTGGCCGACCTCGATCGCGCCCTCGGCGAGAATTCGTTCGGTCATGGTCATCAATCCTTGAGCATGTTGTCGGCTGGTGAGGCGGTATTGCTATAAGAATCCGCCGGATCGCCAGCGCGGAGAGGGTCCGCAGGATCGCCCAAACGGATCTTCTTCCACACCGGCAGGGCGGTGGCGAGGACGAGCACCACCTGAAACAGCGCGAGTCCGAAGACGACGCCGAGGCCCAGCGGCCGGAAGGCGAACGCAATGGCCAGCCCGACGGCGGAGATGACCAGCAGGCGGGTGGCGGAGTTGAGGGCCATCTTGCGCTTGAGCGGGTGGTCACCGGCGGTGATCGAGGCAACCGACCGCTGGACCAGCAGCGCGTTCAGAAGTCCCAGACCCAGCCCGACGCCGAAGAAGACACCGAACATCGCATGCCCGGCCCAGGCCGAAAGGGCGGTCGCCAGCGCGGTCAGCGCGGCGCAGACGCCGAGCAGAACAAGCGGTCGAAATGTGACGGATGGGAACACCAACGGCGCATCAGGCGCTGGCGTCGTCACACTCTCACCCACAATCACGTCGGCTTAGTGGGCCCCGAAACGTGTCGTTCTCAAGGACCCCGCCAGCACGGTACCACAAGGTGAACCGGCAAAAATCGGCCCTACTACTTGCCGTCGTAGGAGCTGGGTCGGACGGTGTCGGCGAGCAATGTGATCTCGGCGTCGTCTGCATCCGGCGCGCCGGCTTTGCCGCCGCGCACCAGTGGGATCACCGTGACGACGACGGCCACCACGAGCGCAGCGAGCATCACCGCGCCGCTGTAGCGCGGGTCGAAGAAGATGGTGCTCGCCGCACCGAGGGCGAACAGTCCCACCCACAGGTAGATGAGCAGGACCGCGCGGCGATGCGAGTGGCCGATCTGCAGCAGCAGATGGTGCAGATGCATCTTGTCGGGGCTGAAGAGGCTGCGCCCGGCGCGGGCGCGGCGCACGATCGCCAGCAGCATGTCCAGGGCCGGCACGAACACCACCGCGACCACCAGCAGGAAGGGCGACAGCAGCGCGAAGACGTCGCGCGCGCCGTAGGCGCTCTGCGAGATGGGGCCGGCCGCGGTCGTCGACGCGGCGGCCAGCATCAGGCCGATCAGCATGGAACCGGAGTCCCCCATGAAGATGCGCGCCGGATGGAAGTTGTGCGGCAGGAATCCCAGGCACGCCCCGGCGAGCACCACCGATATCACCGCCGGCGGGTAGAAGAGAACGTCTCCGCCGTGGTTGCGCAGCAGACCGACGGAGAAGAGGCAGATGGCCATAGCGGTGATGAGTCCGAGTCCGGCCGCGAGCCCGTCGAGCCCGTCGACGAAGTTCATCGCGTTGACCACGGCGACCGTCAGCGCCAGCGTGAGCAGAATCGAGGTGGCCTGGTCGAGCACGATGGTGCCCACCCCGCCGAAGGGGATGTAGAGCACACTCCAGGCGACGCCCATGGTGACCAGGACGCTGGCCGCGGTGATCTGGCCGGCGAACTTGGTCAGCGCGTCCAGGCCCCATCGGTCGTCGATCAGGCCGATCGCCATGATGAGTCCCCCGGCGATCACCACCGCCGGTATCCCAGAGGAGTAGACGAATCCGCGATTGAGCGCCGGCAGCTGGGAGGCCAGGAACACCGCGCTGACCACCCCGAGATACATGGCCAGGCCGCCCATCCGGGGGGTCGGCAGCAGGTGGACATCGCGTTCGCGCGGGTAGGCCACCGCCCCGAGCCGCCGCGCGAGCACCCGCACCCCGCCGGTGGCGAAGTAGGTGACGATGGCGGCGGTCAGGCCGACGAGGGCCAATTCGCGCAGCGGGACGCCGGCGCCCCGGTCGGACAGCGCCAGCACGGTGTCTGTTGCGCTGACCATCGGTTCAGACGGTACCGGTCAATCAGCGGTCAACGAAGCCGCCTCGACGCCGAGGACCTCGGCTACGGCGGCGGCGCTCACCGGGCCCTCACGCAGGATCGTCGGCTGGGGGCCACTGAGGTCGAGGATGGTCGAGGCGGCCTGCTGCTCGGCGGTCCCGCCGTCGAGGTACACATCGACGAGGTCACCTAGTTGGCGGCGCGCCTCGTCGGCGGTGGTGGCGGGCGGCTGGCCGGAGACGTTGGCGCTCGACACCGCCATCGGGCCGGTCTGGCGCAGAAGCTCGATCGCGACCGGTTGCAACGGCATCCGCAACATCACCGTTCCGCGGGCGTCACCGAGATCCCACTGCAGTGACGGCGCCTGCTGGACCACCAGACTCAGAGCCCCCGGCCAGAACGCCCGGATCAGTTCGCGGGCGTCATCGGAGACCGAATAGACCAGACCGTCAATGGTGTGCCAGGAACCGACCAGGACACCGACCGGCATGTCGCGGCCGCGGCCCTTGGCCGCCAGCAGGGCGGCGACGGCCCGGCTGTCGAACGCGTCGGCTCCGATGCCGTAGACGGTGTCGGTGGGCATGACCACCAACCGGCCGCTGGAGACCGCGGCGGCTGCGGCGGCGATGGCCCCGGCGCGGTTGTCGGGATCACGGCAATCGAGGAACTGGGTCACCGCAGCGCGCTCCGGTACGCGGTGACCCGTCGTGCAGTGACAAAGCGCGGCCGGCCACTCAAATCCCGGCGCGCGGTGACCTCAGCAAAGGGGCCCGCCGCGATGATGGCGTTCACGGTCGCCGCCGCGGTGGTGTCGTCGTGTTCGATGGCGAGTAGTCCACCCGGACGCAGCCATGCGGCCGCGCGCCGGGCTATCGGTCCAATGACCGCCATGCCGTCTGCGCCGCCGAACAACGCATGCGGCGGATCGTGCCGGGCCACTTCGGGCTCCAGTTCAACACCGGCGGGGATATACGGCGGGTTGGCGACCACGAGATCGACGGTATCGACGAGTTCGGGCAGCAACGCGGGCTCGGTGACGTCAGCCTGAATCAGTCGCACCTGCGTCGAGGCGGCGTTGCGGCGCGCGTAGTCCAGTGCGCCTGCGTCATCGTCCACAGCGATCACGGTGGCAGTCGGTCGTTCGGTGGCCAGCGCGACAGCCAGAGCGCCCGACCCGGTGCACAGGTCGACGATCACCGAGTCGGCGGGAAGCGGCTGCGCCAGCGCCCAGTCCAGCAGCGACTCGGTCTCCGGCCTCGGGATGAAAACCCCGGGACCCACCTTCAGTTCGACCGGGCCGAAGGATGCGGTGCCGGTGATGTGCTGCAGCGGGATCCTTTGTGCACGTTGCCGTACGGCGTTGGCGAACCAGTCGAGGACTGCGGCGTCGGCGGTGTCGATGAGAGCGAGCCGGCCGCGGGTGCTGCCGGCCGCGTGAGCGGCCAGAAGCTCGGCGTCGGTGCGCGCGGAGTCAATGCCGGCCTCGGCGAGCGTCGCCGTCGCGGTGGTGATCGCCTCGCGAAGCATGCTCATGCCTTCTGCTGCAGGCGGGCTTGCTTGTCGGCGGCGGCCAGCGCGTCGAGCAAAGCGTCGAGATCACCGTCGAGCACCTGGTCGAGATTGTGCGCCTTGAAGTTGATCCGGTGATCGGCGATCCGGTTCTCCGGGAAGTTGTAGGTCCGGATCCGCTCGGAGCGGTCCACCGTGCGGATCTGGCTGGCCCGGTCGGCGGAGGCGTCGGCCTGCGCCTGCTCCTCGGCGACGGCCTGCAACCTGGCGGCGAGCACCTGCATGGCGCGGGCCTTGTTCTGAAGCTGGGACCGTTCGTTCTGACAGGTGACCACGATGCCGGTCGGCAGATGGGTGATCCGCACCGCGGAGTCGGTGGTGTTGACACCCTGACCGCCCTTACCCGAGGAGCGGTAGACATCGATGCGCAGGTCAGACTCGTCGATGGTGACGGCCTCGACCTCTTCGGGTTCCGGATAGACCAATACGCCGGCCGCCGAGGTGTGCACCCGGCCCTGGGACTCGGTGACCGGGACGCGCTGCACGCGGTGCACGCCGCCCTCCCACTTCAGCCGGGACCAAACGCCTTCGCACGCGTCACCCTTGGAGGCGATCGAAATGGTGGCCTCCTTGTAGCCGCCGAGGTCGGAGAAGGTCTCGTCGAGGACCGTCACCGTCCACCCGTGGCGTTCGGCGTATCGGATGTACATCCGCGCCAGATCGGCGGCGAACAACGCCGACTCTTCGCCGCCCTCCCCGCTCTTGACCTCGAGCACGATGTCGTCGGCGTCGTGCGGGTCACGCGGGGCCAGCATGTCGGTCAGCTGATCGTCGAGTTCGGCGACGCGGGCCTCGAGTTCGGTGACCTCGTCGGCGAACGAGGTGTCGTCGGCGGCCAGTTCGCGGGCGGCCTCCAGGTCACCGCGCGCGGCCTCCAGTTTGCGGTAAGTGGCCGCGATCGGGGCCAGTTGCGCGAAGCGCCGCCCGACCCGTCGCGCGTTGGCGGCGTCGCTGTGCAGTTCCGGATCGGAGAGCTGGCGCTCGAGTTCGGAGTGTTCGGACAGGACGGCCGCGATAGCGTCAGCGGGAGCCTGCGTCATCTCCACCTCCTCCGGTCGCCTCGCGGAAACACACATCGACGCCCGGACTCGCGCGGCGGCGAGCGGCGGACGTCGGTGGTGAAGCTAGCTCTCGGCGGAGTCGGTCGCGGACTTGGCGGCGCGCTTGCCGTAGCGCTTCTCGAAGCGGGCCACTCGGCCGCCGCTGTCGAGGATCTTCTGCTTGCCGGTGTAGAAGGGATGGCACTGCGAGCACACCTCGACCACGATGTGGCCGCTCTCCTTGGTGCTGCGCGTGGTGAAGTTGTTACCGCAGCCGCAGACAACCGTGGTCTCGACGTAGGCGGGGTGAATGCCGGTCTTCATCTGATTTCCTCTGCTTGTCCGGTCGCCGGGTCGCCGCAATGGGGGCGTGAACCGGTACCTCGAGTGGATGTCCCCATTATGCCAGCCACCGCGTCACCTGCCTAAACGCCGGGTGGGCCCGGGTATCGCGACGGAGACGTGTGGATCGGGCGGTATCCGGGTACACCCGGATTGAGGGAGCGGACTCTCGGAGACGCCGGGGTCCGGTCCCCCGATGTAAGAGTCCAGGGCACCCGCCCGTCAGGGCCGTAGCCGGTCGGTCTCCCCCTGGGAATTGGGGAGCGGTGACCACCCCGCCGGGACCACGACAGAGGTGTCGGCCAGTGGTGGGACCGACCATCGACTCGGCCAGAACCGTCAGGCGTTGGCGGGTGTGGGGTCCTGGATGATCGTCGTGCTCACGGCCGGTAAACGGCTCCCCGGGGTTCCCGGTGCCACAGGACGCCTGAGGCGATATCGAGTCCCCGTGCGCTCAACTCGCGCTTGATGATCTTGTTGGTGGCGGTGGCGGGTAGGTCATCGGCGATCCAGACGTGGCGCGGCCACGCCTTCGATGACAGATCGGGCTGGGCGGCCAGGAACGCGCCGAACCGCTCTGGGGTCAGGGTGTGACCGTCGCGCAACACCAACGCGGCCATCACCGCGTCACCCACCGTTTCGTCGGGCACGGCGTAGACGGCGACCCGGCTGACCGGCTCCAGGCGCAGCAGGATCCGCTCGATGGGCGCGCAGGCCAGATTCTCGCCGTCGACCCGCATCCAGTCGCCGGTACGGCCGGCGAAGTAGATCCAGCCGTCGGCGTCGGAGTAGGCGAGGTCCCCGGACCAGTAGATGCCGTCGCGGAGACGCTCGCCGGTGGCGTCGGGGTCGTTGTAGTAGCCGGTGAACAATCCGGCGCCGGTGGTGTTGACGATCTCGCCGATCGCCTCATCGGGGTTGGCCAGTGCGCCGGTGTCGTCGAACACCGCGACCGGGCATTCGGTCAGGGTCTGCGGGTCGTAGATCGCCACACCCGGGAATCCCCTACCCACCGAACCGGGCGGGCAGTCGCCCTCGCGGGTGATGATCACCGCACCCTCGGTGGAGCCGAACCCGTCCCACACCGTGCAGCCGAACCGCCTGCCGAACTCGGCGATATCGCGTTCGGCCGCCTCGTTGCCGAACGCGACACGCAGCGGGTTGACGTGGTCGTCGGGCTGCTCGGGGGTTGCCAGCACGTAGGCGAGCGGCTTGCCGACGTAGTTCATGTAGGTAACGCCGTAACGGCGGACGTCTCCCAGCAGGCTGGAGGCTGAGAAGGTGGCCGGCACCATGGCCGCGCCCGAGGACACCGCCACCGCCCAGCCGGCCATCAGGGCATTGGAGTGGAAAAGCGGCATGGACAGGTAGCAGACGTCCTCGGATGTGATCGAAAAGCGTTGCACCAAAGCGGTTCCAGAGAACGGGACCATCATCTGGGCCACCTGGACCGCCTTGGGCTCGCCGCTGGTTCCCGAGGTGAAGATCAGCATGAAGGTGTCGCCGGCCTCGACCTCACGATGCGCCACGAACTCACCGGCGCCGTCGAGCAGCACCTGCCACTGCGGGGTATCCACGTCGATCACGCGCACGCCGGGCAGGTCGAGACCGTCGAGCAGTCCGCGGTGCGCCGCGTCGGTGAGCAGGATCTGGCAGTCGGCCTTCACGATGTCGCGTGCGAGCGCATCGCCACGGCGGGTGTTGTTGACACCGCACAATACGTAGCCGCCGAGGCCGGCCGCCGCCATCGCCGTGAGCATCTCCGGGGTGTTACCCAGCAGCGTGCCGATGTGCAGCGGACGTGATGAGTCGGCGAGTGCGATCAGTGCCGCCGCCTGGCGCGTGGCCTCCCCGAGGTGTTCGGCCCAGGTCCACCTCCGGTCGGCGTGTTTGATCGCCGTGCCCGCGTCCGCGCAGCGTTCGCGGAGCAACTGCTGGACGGTGCCGGCCATCTCAGCCGCCTGCGGGATCCAGACGCCCGGCCAGGATCATCACGATGTCACTGATCGGCGCGCGGACGGTCCGGCCCTCGCCGACGGTGAAATCGGCGTCGGATGCCTCCAGCCTGATGCCTTCGATCCGCTGGGTCACGTTGATGGGGAAAGTCATGCCGGACAGCCGCTTCGCCGCTTCCAGCGCGGCCTCGGGCGGCATCGGACGGTCGATCCCCAATGGGACGGCGATGTCCTGACCGTGCACCAGCAACTCGATCAGCGGCTGCGCCACGCTGGTGCCGGGGACCTTCCGGCGCGCGCCGACCATCGACCGCAGTGCGGCGGCGATCTCGGCTCGCGATCGGGAGTCCTCGACCGCCAGTCGCCGGATCATCGGGTCGAACCGGAAACCGGACCTGAGTGCTTCGAGGATCATCCGGGGAGGCGACATGTGTGAGTGGGTCAGATGGGCGGCGACCTCACGCACCCGCCAGCCCTCGCACAGTGACGGGGCCATCCACTGCTCGTCGGTCAGGCTGTCGATGATGTCGGCGAGATCGGCACGCTCGACGTCGACGGCCGCCCAGATCTCGTCGGGGCTCACCGGGCCTCCCTGCGACAGCGCTGCGAGCAGTACTTGACCTCGTCCCAGTTCCTCGCCCAGCGTTTGCGCCAGGTCATCGGGCGCGCGCACTGCACGCAGAGCTTGCTCGGCAGTGCCGACTTGTTGCCCTTGAACTCACTGCCCTTGATCAAGGGGTCTAGTCTGCGTCGTCCATGGAGCCCGGCGCGGTCTTCGACACCTGCACCAGGAACTCGTAGTTGTTCTTGGTCTTGCGCAGCTGGCTCATCAGCAGGTCGATCGCCTGGTGGCTGTCCAGACCGGACAGGACTCGGCGCAGCTTGTGCACGATCGCGAACTCGTCGGGCGAGAGCAGCAGTTCGTCCTTGCGGGTGCCCGATGGGTTGACGTCGACGGCGGGGAATACCCGGCGCTCGGCGATCTTGCGGTCCAGTTTGAGCTCGGCGTTACCGGTGCCCTTGAACTCCTCGAAGATCACCGTGTCGCCGGTGGAACCGGTCTCCACCATTGCGGTGGCGATGATCGTCAGCGAGCCACCGTCCTCGATGTTGCGGGCCGCGCCGAGGAACCGCTTGGGCGGGTACAGCGCGGTGGAGTCCACACCACCGGAGAGGATGCGGCCCGACGCCGGCGAGGCGTTGTTGTAGGCGCGGCCGAGTCGGGTGATGGAGTCGAGCAGCACGACGACGTCCTTACCCTGTTCTACGAGTCGCTTGGCCCGTTCGATGGCCAGTTCGGCGGCCTGGGTGTGGTCAGAGGGCGGACGGTCGAACGTCGAGGCGATCACCTCACCCTTGACCGAGCGCTGCATGTCGGTGACCTCTTCGGGCCGCTCGTCGACGAGCACGACCATCAGATGGCATTCGGGATTGTTCTTGGTGATCGCGTTCGCGATGTCCTGCATGATCGTTGTTTTGCCGGCCTTGGGCGGGGAGACGATCAGCGCGCGCTGCCCCTTGCCGATAGGCATGATCAGGTCGATGACGCGGGTGGTCAGCTTCTCGGTGGTGGTCTCCAGGCGCAACCGCTGGTTCGGGTAGAGCGGGGTCAGTTTGCCGAACTCGGGGCGGTTGCGCGCCGCCTCAACGGGACCGCCGTTGACGCTGTCGAGGCGCACCAGGGGGTTGAACTTCTGGCGCTGGTTCTGGTTGCCGCCGCCGTCGCCCTCGCGGGGCACCCGGACGGCGCCGGTGACGGCATCGCCGCGGCGCAGACCGTTCTTGCGGACCATGTTCATCGAGACGTAGACGTCGTTGGGGCCGGCCAGGTATCCGGAGGTGCGAACGAAGGCGTAGTTGTCCAGGACGTCGAGGATGCCGGCGACCGGCTGGACGACGTCGTCCTCGCGCAGTTCGGTATCGGGGCCCTCACCGCCGCCACGCTCGCCGCGGCGGCGGCGGTCGCGGAAACGGCGGCCGCGGCGCCCGCCGCGATCGCCGTCGTCGTCGCGGTTCTGGTTCTGCTGGCCGCCGGATCCGCCCTCGCGATTCCGGGTTTCGCCGTCCTCGCGGGCCGGGCGCTCATCGCGCTCGCGGGCCGGGCGCTCTTCGCGCCGCTTGTCGGCGTCGGCGTCGGCCCGGTCGGCATCGGTCTTATCGGAACTGCCTGATTCGCCCCCGCCGTTGCGTCCGCCGCCGTTGCGGGTCTCCCGGATGGCGGCGATGAGTTCGTTCTTGCGCATACCCGACGTACCCTTCACGCCGACGCTGGTGGCCAGCGCTCGCAGCTCGGGCAGGACCATGGTGTTTAGCGAGCCAGTCTTGGATGCGCTGTCCTCGGCCGCGATGGTGTCCGTATCGGTCACGGATTTCCTTTCTCGCCTCGCGCCGGTGTGTCTGTCGCGCGGGGTTTTCACACGTTCAGCCGAATCGCTGAACCCGAAGTCTCACCGTCTGGGTGTCAGTCCTGACGAACGCAGGCCGAAGGCGAGCGGTCAGTCCACTGCTGTTGGCACACGAAGATGTGGTGATCGTCCTTGAGTCGGCGCGGCGTGTAGGTGCCGCGGTTGCCGGACTGCCCACAACGATAGCCCCCGGGGCTGACCGAAGCAAGAAAGCCCCTACCCGGCCCCGGCGGCCGCGCCGGGGTGCCAGCGCACCGGATCGCCCACCGACAGCGCAGTCACAGCAAACCCGTGGTCAGCGGCACAGGCCAGTGCCCGGGTGGGCAACCCGTCATCAGTGGTCAGGGCCAGCACCGCGGGGCCCGCGCCGGAGAGCACGTCGGCGGTGCCGCAACCCCTGAGGATCTCCAGGAACTCAGCGGAGGCCGGCATCGCCGCCGCGCGGTGCGGCTGGTGCAGCAGATCCTCGGTGGCCGGCATCAGCAAATCCGGGCGCTCGGTGAGCGCCACCACCAGCAACGCCGCCCGGCTGACGTTGAAACGGGCGTGCTGGTGGCCGACATGGTCCGGCAGCAGCACCCTCGTCTCGGCTGTCGACGAGCGCACCTCGGGGATGGCGGCGAACAGCCGGATGTCCGGATGCAGGCGCACGCGGACCGCCCGGTAACGCGCGACCGACGCGCCGGCGACCGGCTCCATCCACGAGACCACCGCGCCGCCGAGTACCGACGCCGACGCGTTGTCGGGGTGGCCCTCGAACTCAGAGGACAGCTGGATCAGCTGAGCATCGTCAAAGGGTTCGCGATCAGTCTGCGCGACAAGGGAATTGGCGGCCGCGAGCCCACCGACAACGGCCGCCGCCGACGAGCCCAGACCGCGCGAGTGCGGAATGGCGTTGCGGCAGCGCACGATCAGACCCGAAACCCGGCACCCCGCCTCAGCGAGACCCCGCTGGATCGCGCTCACCACCAGGTGATCGGCGCCGCTCGGCAGCTGCCCGGCGCCCTCACCGGACACCTCCACGACCACGCCCGAGCCCTCGGTGGTCTGGACCTCGATCTCGTCATAGAGACCAAGTGCGAGGCCGAGGCTGTCGAAACCGGGGCCGAGGTTGGCACTCGACGCGGCCACCGACGCGCGGCCGTGCAGACCCGGCGCCAGCACGAGGGTCACTAGGCGAGTCCCAGCGCAGCGACCACCGCGCCGGCGTCGACCGGAACGGGCGTCACCGCCGGCATGTCGCGCAGTGCGGTGTCCGGGTCCTTCAGACCGTGCCCGGTCACGGTGCAGACCACCGTCGAACCGGGGGCGACCCAGCCGTCCTCGACGGCCTTGAGCAGCCCGGCCACGCTGGCCGCCGAGGCTGGCTCGACGAAGACCCCCTCGTCGTGCGCGACGAGGTGGTACGCGGCCAGCAGCTCGTCATCGGTGGCGGCCAAAAACCTGCCGCCGGACTCCTCCTTCGCCGCCACCGCCCCGTCCCAGGACGCAGGCGATCCGATCCGTATCGCCGTCGCGAGCGTCTCCGGCTTGCTCACCGGCTTACCGAGGACCAACGGCGCGGCGCCGGCGGCCTGGGTGCCGAGCATCCGCGGCAGCTTGTCGGTCACTCCGTCGCGGTGATACTCGGTATAACCCTTCCAGTACGCGGTGATGTTGCCGGCATTGCCCACCGGCAGCGCGTGGACGTCCGGCGCGGTCCCGAGTGCGTCGACAATCTCGAAGGCCGCGGTCTTCTGGCCCTCGATGCGGACCGGGTTGACGCTGTTCACCAACGAGATCGTGGGGTAGTCCGCGGTCAGCTTGCGGGCGAGTTCCAGACAGTCGTCGAAGTTGCCGTCGATCTGAATGATCTTGGCCCCGTGCATCACCGCCTGGGCCAGCTTGCCCATCGCGATCTTGCCCTGCGGAATGAGCACCGCACATGTGATTCCGGCCCGGGCGGCATAGGCGGCCGCCGATGCCGACGTGTTGCCGGTCGATGCGCACAGAACGGCCTTGCGGCCGCGGGCCACCGCCTCGGTGACGGCCATGGTCATCCCGCGGTCCTTGAACGACCCGGTGGGATTGAGCCCCTCGACCTTCAGGTGCACGGTGCATCCGGTCTTTTCGGAGAGCCGCGGAGCCGCCACCAGTGGCGTGCCGCCCTCGAGCAGGGTCACCGGAGTCCACGTCGCGGCGATCGGAAGCCGGTCGCGGTATGCCTCGATCAGGCCCGGCCAGGGCCGGTGCACGGCGGTGGTCTTCATTCGCTGGTCCCCTCCATACGCAGCACGCTGTCGACCTTCTGGACGACCTCGAGCCCGCTGAGCGCCGTGACGGTCTCGGACAGCGCGGCATCGAGGGCGCGATGGGTGACGACGACGATCCGGGCGTCCTCACCCTCGAATCCCTCCTGGCGCAACTCGGCGATGCTCACCTCGCGCCTGCCGAACTCAGCTGCCACCGAGGCGAGCACACCGGGACGGTCCTTGACGATCATGCTCACGTAGTAGCGCGTCGGGATCATGCCGATCGGAGCGATGGGAAGGTCGGCGTACTTGGATTCGCGCGGGCCACGGCCGCCCTGCACCCGGTTGCGGGCGGCCATCACCACATCGCCCATCACCGCCGACGCCGTCGGATTGCCGCCGGCGCCCTGGCCGTAGAACATCAGCCGGCCAGCCGCCTCGGCCTCAACGACCACAGCGTTGAACGCCCCGTTGACGCTGGCCAGCGGGTGGTCCAGCGGCACCAGCGCCGGGTACACTCGCGCCGAAACCCGTTGTTGCCCATCGCTTCCGGTGATCCGCTCGCAGATCGCGAGCAGCTTGATGGTGCAGCCCAGCGCCTTGGCCGCGGCGAAGTCCGCTGGCCCGACCTTGGTGATGCCCTCGCGGTAGACGTCGTCGGCGGTCACCCGGGTGTGGAACGCGATCGAGGCCAGGATTGCCGCCTTGGCGGCCGCGTCGTAACCCTCGACGTCGGCGGTGGGGTCCGCCTCGGCGTAGCCCAGAGCGCTGGCATCGGCCAGGGCGGAGGTGTAATCGGCACCGGTGGAGGCCATCTCGGAGAGTATGTAGTTGGTCGTGCCGTTGACGATGCCGGCGACCCGCAGCACGCTATCGCCGGCCAGCGACTGCGTGAGCGGGCGGATCACCGGGATCGCACCTGCCACTGCCGCCTCGAAGTAGAGATCCACATGCGCCCGTTCGGCAGCCTCGGCGAGTTCCCCGGTGGACTGCGAGAGCAGCGCCTTGTTGGCTGTCACCACCGACTTGCCCTGCTCCAGGGCGGTCAGTATGGCCTTTCGTGCCGGTTCCACCGGGCCCATCAACTCCACCACGATGTCGACGTCGTCGCGCGAGACAAGTTCCTCAACGTTGTCGGTGAGCAGTGACGCAGGCATCCCACGGTCGCCGGAGGGCGTGCGCACCGCCACGCCGCGCAGCACGAGAGGGGCTCCGATTCGCGCGGCCAGATCCGGCGCGCTCTGCTCGATGATGCGAACCACCTCACGGCCCACATTGCCCAGCCCGAGCACCGCGACCCCGATGGGCCGCTCCGCTGTACTCATCACCTAACCTCCAGACTCAGCAGATCCTCGACGGTCTCACGGCGCAGGATCAGCCGGGAGCGACCGTCACGCACGGCCACCACGGCGGGTCGGCCGATCAGGTTGTAACGGCTCGACATCGAGTAGCAATAGGCGCCGGTGGCGGCGACGGCGAGCAGGTCCCCGGGTGCGGTGTCAGCGGGCACCCAGGCGTCACGGACGACGATATCGCCGGTCTCGCAGTGTTTTCCGACGATCCGGGCCAGTGCCGGTTCGTCGTCACTGGACCGCGACACCAGGCGCACGTCGTACTGGGCTCCGTACAGGGAGGTGCGGATGTTGTCGCTCATCCCGCCGTCGACGCTGATGTACCGGCGCTGGGCGCCCACGCCGAGTGCGACATCCTTGACGGTGCCCACCTCGTAGAGCGTGATGGTGCCCGGTCCGGCGATCGCCCGGCCCGGCTCCACCACGAGCCGGGGTGCGCTCAGCCCCGCAGCGGCGGACTCGCCGGCCACAATGGCGTTCAGTTTGGCCGCGAGGTCGGCGAGCGGCGGTGGGTCGTCGGACGGCAGATAGGCGATGCCCAATCCGCCGCCGAGGTTGACCGTCGCGATCTGCGCGGTCTTGTCGGCGCCGAATTCGGCGATGATGTCACGCAGCAGACCTATCACCCGGTGCGCGGCCACCTCGAAGCCGCCGACGTCGAAGATCTGCGAGCCGATGTGGCTGTGCAGCCCGACCAGCCGCAGGTGATCTGCGGCGAGAACCTTGCGCACCGCAGCCATCGCCTCACCGCCGGCCAGCGACATTCCGAACTTCTGGTCCTCGTGCGCGGTCGCGATGTACTCGTGAGTGTGCGCCTCGACCCCGACGGTGAGGCGCACCATGACGTCCTGGCACACCCCGGCGTCAGCTGCGACAGCGTCGAGCCGCTCGATCTCGGTGAGCGAATCCACCACGACGTAGCCCACTTTGGCCCTCACGGCGGTGGTGAGCTCGTCGATGGACTTGTTGTTGCCGTGCAACGCGATCCGGTCCGCCGGGAAGCCCGCATGCAGTGCCACCGCGAGCTCTCCCCCGCTGGCCACATCAAGAGACAGACCCTCCTGCGCGACCCAGCGGGCGATCTCGCTGCACAGGAAAGCCTTTGCCGCGTAATGCACATTGGCGCCGCCGCCGAAAGCCGCCGCCATCTCGCGGCAGCGTCCGCGGAAGTCGTCCTCGTCGATCACGAACAGCGGCGTCCCGTACTGCGCGGCCAGGTCCGTCACCGTCACACCCGCGATCCGCACCACACCGTCACCACCCCGCAGCAGATTGCGCGGCCAAACGTGCGGCGCCAGGTCCAGCACATCGGCACCACTGCGCGGACGCGGCGGCGAGCCGCCGTGCTGAATCTCCTCGGCGTGCCGCGGACCAGCCGGATGGACGTTCACATCCGCTCCGGTGCGCTCACACCGAGGATGGCGAGTCCGTTGGCGATCACCTGGCGGGTGGCGTCGCACAGGGCCAGCCGGGCGCGGTGGACGTCCGAGGCCAGCTCGTCACCCTGCGGAAGGACCCGGCAGGAATCGTAGAAACGGTGGTAGTCGCCAGCCAGGTCCTCGAGGTAGCGCGACACCCGGTGCGGCTCGCGCAGGGTGGCCGCGGACTGCAGGACCCGCGGGAACTCACCGAGGTTGCGGATCAGCGTGCCCTCTTTGTCGTGGTCGAGCAGTTCGAGATGGGCGGTGTCGGCCGTCACGCCCAGTTCGGCGGCATTGCGCGCCAGCGCGCACAGCCGGGCGTGGGCGTACTGCACGTAGTAGACCGGGTTCTCGTTGGACGCCGACGACCACAGTTGCAGGTCGATGTCGATCGGCGAGTCCACCGAGGAGCGAATCAGCGCGTAGCGCGCAGCGTCGACACCGATCGCCTCGACGAGGTCGTCGAGGGTGATCACGGTGCCGGCTCGCTTGCTCATGCGGACCGGCTGCCCGTCGCGGACCAGGTTCACCATCTGGCCGATGAGCACCTCGACGGTGTCGGGGTCGTCGCCGAGCGCGGCTGCGGCAGCCTTGAGCCGCGCGATGTAGCCGTGGTGATCGGCGCCGAGCATGTAGATGCACAGATCGAAGCCGCGCTGCCGCTTGTCGAGGTAGTAGGCGAGGTCACCGGCGATATAGGCGGGCTGGCCGTCGCTCTTGATGACCACCCGGTCCTTGTCGTCGCCGAACTCGGTGGTCCGCAACCACGTTGCGCCGTCCTTCTCATAGATGGCACCGGTGTGCCGGAGTTTCGCGATGGCCTGCTCCACCCGGCCGCTGGTGTGCATCGAGTCTTCGTGGGTGTACACGTCGAAGTCCGTGCCGAAGTCGTGCAGTGAGGACTTGATGTGGTCGAACATCAGCTCGACGCCGATCGAGCGGAATGTCTCCCGCTGTTGGTCATCGGGCTGACTCAGGGCGTCGGGCGCCTTGGACAGCACCTGCGCGGCGATATCGGCGATGTAGGCACCGGCGTAGCCGTCCTCGGGCGCCGGTTCGCCCTTGGCCGCCGCGATCAACGAGTTGACGAACCGGTCGATCTGCGCACCGTGGTCATTGAAGTAGTACTCGCGCACCACGTCGGCGCCCTGGGTGCTCAACAGGCGGCCGAGCGCGTCGCCCACGGCGGCCCACCGGGTGCCGCCGATATGGATGGGCCCGGTCGGGTTGGCCGAGACGAACTCGAGGTTGATGTTCGTGCCGTCGAGCAGCCCGGAGTGCCCGTAGCGGGCACCGGCGGCGAGCACGTTGCCGACGATGGCGCCCTGGGCCGCCGCCTCCAGTCGCAGGTTGACGAAGCCGGGGCCGGCCACCTCCGCGGAGGACACTCCGTCGGCGCCCGCCAGTGCGGCCGCCAGCCAGCCGGCCAGTTCCCGCGGGTTGGCGCCGACCTTCTTGGCGACCTGCAGGGCCAGGTTGGTGGCATAGTCGCCGTGCTCGGGATTGCGCGGGCGTTCGACGGTGACCTCGGCCGGCAACGCGGCGGTATCCAGCCCATGCTCGGTCAGCACCGCGGTGGCGGTGCTGGCCAGCAGCTCGGCGAGGTCGGCGGGTGTCACGATGAGTCATCCTATGGTCTGACGTGGTCAGAGACCGCATCGCCCGTAGGCATGCGTTACGCTTGCGGCGCCCTTTTCGGCGTGGTGGCACCCCGGCAGTTCCGGGCACATCTACGCCCCCGTAGCTCAGGGGATAGAGCGTCTGCCTCCGGAGCAGAAGGCCGCAGGTTCGAATCCTGCCGGGGGCACTTTCTCCTCCTGCACAGTCCGGGCCTTCACAGTCCCGCCATAGCCCGCACCGACGCCGGGACGGGGATCCCCGGGTCGCAATCGGGGGCCCGCATCGGCGAGCCGTAGGTGGTGATGATCGGAACCACCCCGGCCCATGCGCCGGCCGCGACATCGTCGTCGTCGTCCTCCGGCCAGCCGTCGGAGATTTTCAGTGACCAGTTACCGTCGCCGATCGGCAGGCTCAGCACGATGGTGGCGGCGAGTTCCCGTCGGGTGCTGGCGCGCAGTTCGCCGGATCGGCCGGGGATGAAGACGTCGAGCAGGGCCTGCAGATAACCCTCCTTGGCATCGTCGGCGACTTCGGTGAAGCTGCCGAACAGCACCGCACTGCGGTAGCGGAAAGACGACTCGAACCCGCTGCGCGCCACCTTGACCCCGTCGAGCGCCGATACGGCCACCGATGCGGCGACCCCCTGGGCCAGCGCGGTCAGCCAGGGCGAACCGGTGGAACCATGAATCACCAGCTCGTCGCCGAGCCGGGCCGCGGCGGTGGGCAGCGCTACCGGATGGCCGTCGCGGATGAACGCGACGGTCGCCAGCACGGTGCTGTCCAGGAGTTCGTCGAGGCGCTCGCGGGAGTCCGATTGCCGGTCGTTGAGCCGCGTGATGGCGGTCGATGGGTGCATGCAGGCAGCGTCCACGATCACCGCACGCGGCGCAACGCCTCGCGAGTCAGATCCTTCAGGCTCGGGTAGCCGTCGATGGCCATGATGAGATCGGCTTCGGCGAGGATCGAGCGCAGCACGTGGACGATGCCGTCGGTGCCCGCCAGTGCCGCACCGTAGGCGTAGGGCCGGCCGATGCCCACGGCGCTAGCCCCCAACGCCAGCGCCTTGATCACATCCGCGCCAGAACGGATTCCGGAGTCGAACAGCACGGGCACGTCACCGCTGGCGGCCACCACATCGGGCAGGCACTCGATGGCCGGCAGCCCGCCGTTGGCCTGGCGTCCTCCGTGGTTGGAGCAGTAGATCCCGTCCACGCCGGCGTCGATGGCACGTCTCGCGTCGTCCGGATGGCAGATGCCTTTGAGAATCAGCGGAACCGACGTGATGGACCGCAGCCACCCCAGGTCGTTCCACGTCAGCGAGTTCCCGAAGACACTGATCCAGTGCATGACCGCCTTGCGCGGGTCGGCGTCGATGTCCGCGTCGACCGCCGCGCGGAAATGCGGATCACTGATGTAGTTCGCCAGGCACTTGCCGCGAAGCTGGGGGAAGTTCGCGGTCGACAGGTCCCGCGGCCGCCATCCGGGTATCCAGGTGTCGAGGGTGACGACAATTCCGGTGTAGCCGGCAGCTTCCGCGCGATGCACCAGGCTCTCAGCCAGCTCGCGGTCCTTCGGCGTGTACAACTGGAAAAGCCCTGGGGTGGAACCGAATTCGGCTGCCACATCTTCGAGTGGGTCCATCGTGAGCGTGGAGACGCACATCGGCACGCCGGTCGCCGCGGCGGCTCTCGCCGCGGCGATGTCCCCGTGGTTGTCGGGGGTGCACAGTCCGATCACCCCGATCGGCGCCATGAACACCGGAGCGTCCCAGCGCTGCCCCCACAGGTGCACCGACAGATCGCGCTCGGTGGCGCCCACCAGCATCCGCGGTATCAGCCCCCAGCTGTGGAAGGCGGCGGCGTTACTGCGCTGGGTCAGCTCGTCGCCGGCCCCGCCGGCGACATAGGACCACACCGACGGCGACATCGCCTGCTCGGCGCGGCTCTGCAGTTCGTCGAACGACATCGGGAGGCTGGGCTGGATGCCGCTGAGTCCCTGGAAGTAGATCTCGAGCTGGTAATCGCCGAAGCTCATGCGTCGTGCTCCCGGGCGATGTCGGCGGCGATGTCGGCGACGACGTCGGCGGCCGCCCTCAGCTGGCCGAGATCGGAACTGGTCGGGATGAGGTGCACCTCGCTGGTGCCGATCGCGGCGAACTGCCGCAGCACGCCGGCGAGTGCTTCCTCGCTGCCGGCCCACCCGGTGCTGGGCGCCATGGCGTCGACGAACTCGGCGGGGATCCAGTTCATGTAGTGCCGCAGGTGGCGGTGGATCTGGGCGCGCGCGTCGGACTGCTCGCCCAGGGCGAACCAGAACGATGTCGCCAGGTGCGGCCGCGGCTTGCCGATGCCGGCCCACGCGGTGCGACCCACCTCGAAGAGTTCGTCCTGCTTGGCGACGTCGAGGTCGAGCGTGATGCCGGCCAGGCCGTCGGCCCAGGCGGCGGCGCTGCGCAGGGTTTTGGGACCGATGGTCCCGACCAGCAGCCGCGGGCCGCCGGGCTGGACCGGCGCCGGTCCCACGGCGACCACCGAGTCGGTGACCTTCTCCCCCGACCACACCTGCTTCATCACCGCGACGCGTTCGGCCATCCCGCGCATGGTCTGGGTCGCGGTGTCGGCGCCGACGGCCTGATAGTCCTCGTGGCGCCCGCCCACGCCGACACCCACGGTCAGCCGGCCGCCGCTGAGCATGTCGCCTGTGGCCAGGGCCTTGGCCAGCAGCACCGGGTCGTGTAACTGGGGCACCACCACGGTGGTGATCAGCGGCACCCGGTCGGTCCAGGCCGCCAGTGCGCCGAGCAGGGTGAGAGCCTCGGGATTTCCGAACGCGATGCGTTCACCCCAGCACAGCGACGAGAACGGGCCCGCGTCGATGGTGCGGGCCCAACTCCGCAAGACGGCCGCGTCGAGGCCGGGCTCCATCACAGGCATCGTCATGCCGATCTGCACGCGGTGATTCTGGCACGAAGCCCGCGCTCCCACTGACTCAGCCGCTGCGACGGCCGCGGCGGTTCTCCTGGCTGCGGTAGTCCCGCGCGAGCTTGCCCACGTGGGATGGCAGGACATTGGCGGCGACATCGGCCAGGCTGGTCTGCTCGAGCACCGAACGCATACTGGCCCGCAGCGCCCGCCACACGTCGGCCAGCGCCGTCGTGGGCCCGGTGTAGTCGAGATCGCCGAGAGGGATGTCGCGGACGCTGGCGAGCGGACCGTCGATACAGCGCAGCACGTCGGCGATGCTGATATCGGCGGCCGGGCGGCCCAACTCGTAGCCGCCGTCGCGGCCGCGGTGGCTGCGCACCAGCCGGTCGGCCCGAAGGTCGGACAGGATGTCGACCAGGAACTGCGGCGGAATGCCCTGGGCCTTGGCGAGGTCCTCAGTCTTGACCAGTGACCCCGGCCCGGCGGCCGCCAGTTGGGTCATCGCGCGGACCGCGTACTCAGCTTTAGCCGACATCCGCATGGCGCGGATTCTGCCACCCGGTGAGCTGCGCCTAGCCGTGCACCTAGCCGGAGGCGGCGGGCTTACCGCCGCGCGTCCGGGCGGCGGGCTTGTCCGCGGCGTCCGCGGTGTCCGGCACGGCCGAGTCGGTCGGCCCGCTGTCGGCCGCCACCGCGTCAGGAGCAGAGCGGGCGGCGCCGCGGGGGGTGACCTTTGTGTCACCGTCGGCCATGTCCGCAGAGTCACCGGCCGTCACGTCGGTGGTCGCCGCTGCGTCCGACCGCGCGTCCAGCACGCTGAGCGACGCGGCCGACTGCGGGACGTCGGCACCGGAGACCACCGGCAGGATGGCGACCTCGTCGCGCGGGGAGCGGGACGGCTGCTCGTTGTCGCCCGGTTCGGGCGCCGGGGTGCGCGCGAGGTCGGTGTTGACCTCAGCGGGGACCGGCACCGACGGCAGTCCGCCGGACAGATCGACCAGACGCTTCTCGATAACGTTCGCCACCGCGTTCAGGATGATGGCGGGCGGGCCGAACGGGGCCGTGACAGCTTTGACGGCGTTCTGCAGAGCTCCGGTGAAGTCACCCTGCACCAGCGCCTTGAGGGTGGCGCCGATCAGCGCGGGTTCGTTGGCCACCATCGCGCCGGTGGCGAAGGCGGCTGCCACAAGCTCGCCGCCGACATAGCCGGCGTCGTGGATCAGGGAGCTGACGAGCGACCTCACCGCGGGGGCGACCGTGTCGGTGACGACCGAGGTCAGGTTCGGCAGGGACGACGCGCCACCGGTCGTCGGCATGATGGCACTCAGGTCCAGGCCGGGAAGCACGGACATCGCCAAATCCGGCGAGGGCGGCGACACGGCGGGCGCCTCGTAGGGCACCGTCGTCGCCGTCAGTTCCGGTTCGGACACCGCGGTGATTCCGGCCACGAAGGCGTTGATGATCGCGGTCTTGCCCGCGTCCGAGGCGTCAGCGGCCAGCGAGGTGATGAGCTGCTTGAGCACGGACAGTGGGTTGGTGGACTCAGGCGGGGCAGGCGCGATGGCGTCGAGGAAATCCTTGTCGAGCATGGCGATCGCATCGCCCGTTCCCGCGGACAGCTGCACCGCGGGGATCTGAACGTCCGAATTTGGCGCAATGATCGGATTGGCCACGACAACTCCGGCGGCGGTCAGTGCGACGCCAGTCGTCAGAAGGGGACCAACCGTCCTGCGCACCGCTCTCACCTGCCTTTCCGTGCCACCTTAACACACCTGAGAAAAAACTGAGAAATCAGGCTAACCGGCCCCATCCCGGCCTGCCTGCCGGCCGAATCTGGAACGCCCCCTCCCTCCGTGGAGGGAGGGGGCGCTCCAGATTTCGTGCCTAGTTAGCGACCAGCGCGGGCTGCGCCGGCCTTGGAGGCCTTGGCCTTCGGCGCCTCGGCAGCGCTGTCGTCAGCCGCGGCCGACGCGGCCGGAGCCGCGCTGGTGGCCTCGGCAGCCGCCGAGTCACTGTCACCCGCGGTGGCCTCGGCAGCCGGAGCCGCCTCAGCCGCCACAGCCGCGGCCGGAGCGGCGACCTTACGGGCCGACGCAGCCGACGGCACCGGGGTGTCCAGCGCATCCGCGACGTCGTTGATCAGAGATGTGCCGACGGTACGGATGCTGGGCACGAACGGAGCCGCGGCCGGATCCGGCGAAACGATCGGCCCGAACTGGACTCCGGCGCCCGCGGTCAGGTTGATCACGGTGGCCGGCAGGCTGCCCGGCACCGTGGCGTCGAGCAGACCATCAACCAGGGCGTTCCACACACCCTCGATCGGGTTGGGGTCGGACAGACCGGCGACCACGCTCTGGAAGACACCGGTGACCGAACCGATCAGCAGCTGCACCTGGCCCGCGAGAACCGTGGGCAGGTTACCGGCATCGCTCAGCAGGGTCTGGATCAGCGCCTGGCCCTTGGTGACGACTGAGTTGATGATGGTGGTCGCGCCGCCGATAAGCGTCTGCACCGCGTCCTGGGCTTCGAAGAGTACGCCCTGGATCGCGGACTGGATGTCCGCGATGGCCTGGTTGATGTCAAGCGTAAGCAGGTCGAGTGCGACCTGAACGGCGGTGGCCGGGACGGTCCAGATGATGTCGGCGATGTTGCCGGCAACGCTCAGCGCGGTGGCGCCGGCGATGTAGGCGTAACCCGCCCAGTTGGTCACCAGCGCGGTCAGCGCCGGGAACGGCGTATCGATGATGTTCGGGATAAGACCCGGCGTCGTCACCCCGAACGACGGAATGATGAAATTGACGACGTTTCCGATGCCGTCCGGGTAGGTGAAGGTGCCCGAACCCGGCCAGTTGGCGTCCGGCGTCGTGTAGGCACCGTTCAGGAAGTAGTTGCCCAGCACCAGTCCGGTGTTCAGCAGCGCACCGAGCGGGTTGTTCAGGGCGGCCAGCGACACGGCGGCGTTGGACGTCGACAGCGCGGGCAGGTTCACGGCCGGAGCAACCGGCGTCATGGCGATAGCGGTCGCACCGACGAGCGCGGTGGTCCCCGCGATCATCTGCGAACGAAGTGAGATTTGCATTGTGGTTCCTCCGGTACATGGGTCAGGACTGACGGGCTTAGACTACCTGAGAAAAACCTGAGCGCAAACTATTTTGCGGGAAAATTTTCCACCGGGCTGGTTTGCTGGCCGTTTTCGGAGCCTTTTCACCCTTCAAACGGCTGGTAGGGGGGCTGCCGATGGGACAGGGCTGGAACCGAAAAACCCATGCAACATGGGCCGTGGCACACCGCGAGCCACGGTCGGGCGCCCGGTCACGGTCGGGCTTCCTGTGAGGCCTGGTCGCCGCCTGGGAGCCGTCAACCGTCGCGGGGTATTTGCTGCGAAACGCGTTGCGAAATCTCGTTCCGGGGCGCTGGCATATCACGGGAATATGACGATGCCCCCCTTCAGTGAGAAGGGGGGCATCGCCGATCGTGATGCGTGGAACTCAGCTCCCGGCGTCGGCGCCCCGGGCCGAACCGCGGGAGGCCTTGGCCTTGGCGTGTCCGGTGCCGTCGGACGAGCCGGCACGCGATGACACTGCCGCCGCGGTGCTCGCCTCGGTGCTCGCCTCGGTGCTCGCCTCGGTGCTCGCCTCGGTGCTCGCTTCGCTGCTCGGCGCGGTGCTCGCCGACGCCGCATCCGCGCTCTTGGCGCCGGTGTCGGCGGACGTGCCGTCGCCCTGTGCCGCAGCGACATCGGCTGCGGTGAGGGTCGCCGTCTCGTCGGCGGAGCCGGCCACCGGACGTGCCACCTCGGCGGCGGCGATGTCCGGCGCGCTGAGGGCCGCGGCCGGCGGGGTGACAGTCACGGGCAACTCGAAGGCGTCGTTGCGGATGCCACCGTCGCCGTACTGGCTCAGGTCACCCAGGCGCTGCCCCATGGTCGTCAGATCCGAACGCAGGCTCGGGATCACGACCGTGAGAACCTCACCCACATCCTCGTAGTCGACGAACTCGGTGATGCCGATGCCGATGGTCAGGTCCTTGATCTGACCGAGGGTGCCGAACTCACCGATCAGACCCTCAACGGCGGTGTTCCAGGCCGCGTCCAACTGGCCGGCGGTCAACTGCGTGATCGCGGTGCTGAGCGTGTCGATCAGCGACTGACCGACGTAGACGGTCCCGTTGGTGATGGTGTTGATCAGGTTGCCGACCAGACCCGGGATCGTGTTCGACACCAGGGTGGTGGCATTGGAGATGACGTTGTCGATGATGTAGCCCGCAGCAGCCAGTGCGGTGCCGATGCCCTGCTGGATCGGGCCGATGATGGCCGCCTGCAGTTCGGCGAGCGCCAGTTCAGGCTGGCCCGCAGCGAGGTAGCCGGCAGCCGTGACCAGTGCGAACGGGATGTTGGTCACCGCGGTGATGGGGCCGCCCACCAGGCCGGCCAGCCCCTCGGTGGCCGCGTAGACATACCCGCCCAGGTTCGTCACGACGGCCGAGAGGCCGCCGAAGGACACCTGGTTGGCGAAGTCGGGGATGAGGCCGTAGTAGCCCGGCGAGAAGACGAACGAGAAGTCGGGCGTGTAGAAGGAGTCCGGCCAGTACAGATCCTCGGGATCGAGCAGCGCGGCCTGGTCGAAGACGCTGGCCGTGGTGTCGGCGAGAGTCGCGAGCAGAACCTCGACCGGATTGACGAAGGCGGCGAGTTCGACCGCGCTCGACACGCGCTGCATCGAGGTCATCACCTCGGGCTGCGCGATCGGGGTGATGGCCATCGCCGTCGCGCCGACGGCCGCGACGCCCGCGATCATCTGCGAACGAAGTGAGAGTTGCATGTTGGGGATCCTCCAGATGGGGGCGTGGACTGACGAACGCCACGGTACCTGAGAAAAGCCTTAGTGCAAACCTTCCCCCCGCCCACGCCGCACGGTGTGCAGCAAACGCAATGATCAATGGTGAAACCGGATGAGATTTGCCGATTTGCGAGGAGATCCCGAATCCACAGCGAATGCCAGTCAGTCGAGGGTCGATAGGTCTGACGACGGTTGCCTGAGAGAAGGCTGACGGTCTACCGCAGAGCGGCAAGAACCGCCTCCGCGTACTGCGGCCGACAGACCAGCAGGTCCGGCAGCAGCGGATCGGCCCGGTTGTAGACCAGCGGAGAACCGTCGATGCGCGAGGCGTGCAGCCCTGCGGCCTGCGCGACGGCGACCGGGGCGGCGGAGTCCCACTCGTACTGCCCGCCGGCATGCACGTAGATCTCGGCGCGCCCCTGCACCACCGCGGCCACCTTGGCCCCGGCGGAGCCCATCTCCACCAGAGTGCCGCCGAGCGCGTCGCAGACCTCCACCGCCGCGGCCGGCGGGCGGGTCCGCGACACCAGGATGCGCGGGACGGCGGGCGGGGGCGGGGGCGCGGCCACCGCGGGGGTCGCCAGGGTGACGCCCTGGGCGGGCAGCGCCACAGCTCCGGCGACCAACTCGCCGTCGGCCCATAGCGCGACATGGACCGCCCAGTCCACCCGCTCGGCCTCGGAGAACTCCCGAGTCCCGTCCAGGGGATCGACGATCCACACCCGATGCGCCGAGAGCCGGGCGGAGTCATCGGCGCCCTCCTCGCTCAGGACAGCATCATCCGGGCGCGCGGCGGCCAGCTCCTCAATCAGGTAGTCGTGCGAGCGTTTGTCGCCCGCGGCTTTTCGTTCGTCGGCCGGGGCGTCGGCCAGTTCGTCGCGGACGGCGAGCAGCAACTCGCCAGCCGCGGTCGCCAGGGCGGCCGCCAGGTCGTGGTCGTTCACGTCCGTGACTCGAGCAGCTCGACGACCTGCCCGGCGAGTTCGGCCGCGGTGTGATCGGGTGTCAGCCGGAGGTCGGGGTTCTTGGGCCGCTGATAGGGGCTGTCGATCCCGGTGAAGTGGGTGATCTCGCCGCGCCGGGCCTTGGCGTAAAGACCCTTGGGGTCGCGGCGCTCGCAGTCCGCCAGCGGGGTGTCGACAAACACCTCGAAGAACTCGATGCCGGCCTCGGCATGAACCCGGCGGGCCAGTTCGCGATGCTCCTCCAGCGGGCTGATCGCGGGCACCAGCACGGTCAGGCCTGCGTCGGCCATCAGGGTGGCCACATGCGCGAGCCGGCGCAGGTTCTCGGCGCGGTCGGCCATCGAGAAGCCGAGGTCGGCGTTGAGTCCGTGGCGCAGGTTGTCGCCGTCGAGGATGTAGGCGGGGGTGCCGTGTTCGAGCAGCATCTGCTCGGCCAGCACCGCTACCGACGACTTGCCTGAGCCGGACAGACCGGTGAACCACAGCGTGCGCCCCTTGGTCAGCCGGTCGCCGGCACTGACCAGGGAGGCGTGGCGCACGGTGTTAGGCGTCGCCGCCCGGGCCGCGGCCGGCGCGGTGTCGCGGATCATGCCGGCGGCGACGGTGACGTTGGTGTCCGGGTCGATGAGAATGAACGATCCGGTGGCCGCATTGCGGGAGTACTCGTCGAGCAATAGCGGGACCTGCGTGCGCAGCGTCACCCGGCCCAACTCGTTGAGTTTGAGAGCGGTGGCGCTCTTGTCGCGGTGCAGTGTGTTGACGTCAAGGCGGTAGTCCAGCGCGGTGATCCGGGCCCGGGTGGTTCGCGTGGTCTGTTTGATCACGTAGTCACGGCCGGGTTCGCAGGCTGCGTCGTCGGCCATCCAGCACAGTGTCGCGTCGAACTCGGTGGCCACCACAGGCTGGTTCTGCGGCCGGGCGAGCATGTCCCCGCGTGAGATGTCGATGTCGTCGGCCAGGCTGATCGACACCGCCATCGGCGGGAACGCTTCGGCCACAGCGCCCTCCGGACCCTCGATGGCGGTGATGCGGCTGGTCTTGCCGCTCGGCAGCACCACCACCTCATCGCCGGGGCGCATGATTCCGCTGGCGACCGTGCCGGCATAGCTGCGGTAGTCGGCGTGTTCGCGCGTCTGCGGGCGGATCACGTACTGCACCGGGAATCGGACGTCGACGAGGTTGCGGTCACCGGCGATGTAGACGTCCTCGAGATGACTCAGCAACGGCGGACCGTCGTACCACGGTGCCTTGTCAGACTTGGTGACGACGTTGTCGCCGTGCAGGGCCGACATCGGGATGGTGGTGACGTCGTGGATGTCGAGGCGCGCGGCGAAGGCGTGGAACTCGTCGCGGATCCAGGTGAACCGCTCCTCGTCCCAGTCGATCAGGTCCATCTTGTTGACCGCCAGCACGATGTGCGCCACACCGAGCAGAGACGCGAGGAACGCGTGCCTGCGGGACTGTTCGAGCAGGCCGTGCCGGGCGTCGACGAGCACGACCACCAATTGTGCGGTCGAAGCGCCGGTGACCATGTTGCGGGTGTATTGGATGTGGCCGGGAGTGTCGGCGATGATGAATTTCCGCTTGGCGGTGGCGAAGTAGCGGTAGGCAACGTCGATGGTGATGCCCTGCTCGCGCTCCGAGCGCAGGCCGTCGGTGACCAGGGCCAGATCGGTGTAGTCGTTGCCGCGCTCGCGGGAGGTGCGCTCCACGGCGGCCAACTGATCCTCCATGACGGCTTTGGAGTCATAGAGCAGCCGGCCGATCAGGGTGGACTTGCCGTCGTCGACCGAACCGGCGGTGGCCAACCGAAGCATTGTCGTGGCGGTGTCGCCAACGCTCGGAAACATCAGAAGTAGCCCTCCCGCTTGCGGTCCTCCATACCGGCCTCGGAGATCCGATCATCGGCACGGGTGGCGCCGCGTTCGGTGAGTCGCGACGTCGCGGTCTCGGCGATCACCTCGTCCACCGAGGCCGCCCCGGACTCCACGCAGCCGGTGCAGGTGACGTCGCCGACGGTGCGGAACCGCACCGATGCCTCGAACACCTCCTCGCCGTGTGCGGGTTGCATGTACTCGTGGACGGCCAGCAGCATCCCGTCCCGGCGGAACACCGGCCGACGGTGGGCGTAGTAGATGGTCGGCAAGGCGATGCCCTCGGCGCCGATGTAGGCCCAGATGTCGTATTCGGTCCAGTTCGACAGCGGGAAGACCCGGATGTGCTCACCTTTGCGATACCGGCCGTTGTAGAGGTTCCACAGTTCGGGCCGCTGCGCCTTGGGGTCCCATTGGCCGAACTCGTCGCGGAAGCTGAAGACCCGCTCCTTGGCGCGGGCCTTCTCCTCGTCGCGGCGGGCACCGCCGAAGGCGGCATCGAAGCGGTTCTCCCGAATGGCCCGCAGCAGGGTGACGGTCTGCAGGGGGTTGCGGGACGGCCCGTTGTCAACGACCCGGCCGGCGTCGATGTCATCCTGAACGCTGGCCACCACCAGTCGTAGGCCGTGCCGGGCAACCAGCTCGTCGCGGGTGGCGATGACTTCGTCGAAGTTGTGTCCGGTGTCGACATGCATCACCGGGAACGGCAAGCGGGCGGGTGCGAACGCCTTGATGGCCAGGTGCAGCATGACGATGGAGTCCTTGCCGCCGGAGAACAGCAGCACCGGACGCTCGAACTCGGCGGCCACCTCCCGGATGATGTGGATGGCCTCGGCCTCCAGGGACCGCAGATGGCTCAGTTCGTACTGGCCGGCCCGCGGCTGGGTCGGGGCCTGCTGAGACATCGGTTCCTCGGAAAAGTTGGTTGAAACAGCCAGGATTACCTGGGTTTCTTCGACGGTAACACAGCCCGGGTCGGGTTCCGGCCCGCCGGGGATCGTCGGTCGGCCCGGCTCAGAGGCTGACCTCGTCGAGCCTCCCGGTGGCGACGTCGAAGACGAAACCGCGCAGGGAGGTGTGCAGGGTGACGAACGGGCTCGCCTCGATGCGACGCAGCGATTGGCGGACGTCCTCGGCCACGTCGCCGAACGCTTCGGCGGCCCACTCCGGCTTGATCCCGGTCTCGGCCTGGATCTCGCGCTTGAAGTCGTCATCGGCGAAGGTCAGCATTCCGCAATCGGTGTGGTGGATCAGGATGATCTCGCGGGTGCCCAGCAGGCGCTGGCTGATCGCCAGTGAACGGATCTCGTCGTCGGTCACCACCCCGCCGGCATTGCGGATGACGTGTGCCTCACCCTCCTTGAGTCCGAGGATGCCGTAGACGTTCATCCGGGCGTCCATGCAGGCCAGCACCGCGACATGCCTGCTCGGAGGAAGCGGCAGCGGCCCGGAGAAGGTTTTGGCGTACTCGGCGTTGTTGGCCAGATACTCGTCGGTCACGCTCACGGTCGCACTCCTGTCATATCCCACTTCACGACGAACGGTCGCCGCGATGGTAGCCGTCGGCGGCGGCGCTGTCGTCGGTGGCGATCGGTGTGATCGCAAACCACCGTCCAGCCCACCGTGGCCAGCCTCCTGCCATCTCCTACCC
>VEQU01000080.1 GCA_018883075.1 Mycobacterium sp. | reverse complement strand
GAAGGGGATCGAGGGCCGGAAGGGAATCGACGGGTACGGCGATCTGCGCGACCGGCACCGGGTGCCCCGGCCGCCGTACGGCCAGGGCCGGATCGCCGCTGACGCCGGGGCGCAGGCGATGACCGACGTGTCCGACGGCCTGATCGCCGACCTCGGTCATATGGCGGCGGCCTCCGGTGTCGTGATGGACCTCGACGCCGCCGCACTGCGCGCCGACGTCGACGCCGTCAGCGCGGCCGCGCAGGCGGCCGGTGCCGACCCGTGGGACCTTGTGCTGGCCGGCGGGGAGGACCACGCTCTGGTGGCCTGCTTCGCCGACGGTGTACCGGCCGGATGGCGGGTGATCGGGACTGTGCGGGACGGCCAACCGGCGGTGCTGATCGACGGGACTGCGCGGCCGGGTCCGGGCGGCTGGGAGTCGTTCGGGCGATAGGTTATGGGCCGTGGCCGCCCTGCCTCTGCGTGAACTCGTCGACGAGGGCTGGGCGGATGCACTGGAACCGGTGGCGGACCGCATCACTGCGATGGGGGAGTTCCTGCGCGCGGAGATCGCCGACGGCCACCGTTATCTGCCGGCGGGCCCGGACGTGCTGCGGGCGTTCACCTTTCCCTTCGACGCGGTGCGGGTGCTCATCGTCGGCCAGGATCCGTACCCGACACCGGGGCATCCGGTCGGGCTG
Organism: Mycobacterium sp.; assembly: GCA_018883075.1. Lineage (GTDB taxonomy): Bacteria > Actinomycetota > Actinomycetes > Mycobacteriales > Mycobacteriaceae > Mycobacterium. The sequence continues at coordinate 9,293 of VEQU01000080.1, read as the reverse complement.
AGTTTCTCGGTGGCGGCCGATGTCTCGCCGGTGCCGCGCAGCCTCGCCAACATCTTCGCCGAGTACACCCATGACCTCGGGTACCCGCAGCCGGCCAACGGCGATCTCACCCCCTGGGCGCAGCGTGGGGTCATGCTGCTCAACCGGGTGCTGACCGTGCGGCCGGGCACGCCCGCGTCGCACCGGGGCAAGGGCTGGGAGGCGATCACCGAATGCGCCATCCAGGCACTCGCCGCGCGGGATCAGCCCCTCGTGGCGATCCTCTGGGGCCGCGACGCGGCGACGCTGAAGCCGATGCTCGCCGGAAGCCGGTGTGCCGCCATCGAGTCCCCGCATCCCTCGCCGCTCTCGGCGAGCCGGGGTTTCTTCGGATCGCGGCCGTTCAGCCGCGCCAACGATGCTCTCGTCGAGATGGGCGCCGAGCCCATCGACTGGCGCCTGCCCTAGCGGTGCTAGCCGCGGGTGACCTTGCCGGCTTTCAGGCAGGAGGTGCAGACGTTGATGCGCTGCTTGTTGCCGCCGGGGCGCGTCACCGCGTGCACGGTCTGGATGTTCGGGTTCCAGCGCCGGTTCGTCCGGCGGTGCGAGTGCGACACCGACTTGCCGAATCCGGGGCCCTTCCCGCAGACATCGCACACGGCAGCCATCGTCGACTCCTCTGGATCTGATCTCGCTCAATCTGCTGACGGTCAGCAGCCGCTCACGGCGGGCGAGGTGTGCCCAAGGATACCGGCGGCCGGATCCGAACACCAAAATGGCCCTGTCAGCCCTTCCGCAATGCCGCTGCGACCGATCCCCACCCTGGTCAGCGCGGTGACATCGCCGCGTCGCCCGCTCTGGTTAGGCTGACGCCGACGGCGCGGGAGACGACGGAGGTGGGCGATGCCGGACCGGCGGCTCGACCCATCCGTCCCGGTGATCGGCGTCGGGTAGCCGTGGCGTCGCTCACCGACCGTCTCGAGCCACTCCTCGGCGCGAAAGCCGCCGGTGCCCTCGACGAGGTCTTCGGCATCCGCACCGTCGACGACCTGCTGCGTCACTACCCCCGTAAGTACAGCCAAGGGATGTCGGTGCGCGGCGAGGACGACGATCCGCCCGAGGAGGGCGAGCACATCACCTTCGTCGGGGAGATCGAGAAGGCCGACGTCCGCTGGACCAACCGCACCCCGCGCCGCGAGTACCTCGTCATCACCCTGCGCAACCGCCGCCCGAAGGTGACCGCGACATTCTTCAACGCCAAGTACCTCAAGAAGCAACTGGTGGCGGGAACCAGGCTGATGCTGTCCGGGGAGGTGGGCTACTACAAGGGCACCATGCAGCTCACCCACCCGGGATATCTGGTCCTCAACGCACCCTCGGGCCGTCTGGGCGGCACCAAGTCGCTGAAGACCATCGCCGAGGCGGGCCGCGACACCGGCGGCGGGCTGGACCTGTCGGTGTTCGAGCGCGACTTCTTCCCGATCTACCCGGCCAGCGCGAAACTGCAGAGCTGGGACATCTACGCCTGCGTTCGCCAGGTGCTCGCCGTGCTCGACCCGATCCCCGAGCCGCTCGGGCAATCGGTTGTCCGCCGGCGTCATCTGGTGAGTGAGGACACCGCGCTGCGTGACATCCACATCGCGGAGAAGGAGGCCGAACGCGACGAGGCCCGCCGGCGGCTGACCTTCGACGAAGCCGTCGGGCTGCAATGGGCGCTGGCGCAGCGCCGCCACGGCGAGATGTCGGAGTCCGGCCCGCCCGCTGCGCCCCGCGACGGCGGACTGGTCTCGGCGCTGATGACCCGGCTGCCCTACGAACTGACCGCCGGGCAGCGCGAGGTACTCGAGGTGATCGCCGGCGAACTGTCCGGCGCCAGGCCGATGAACCGGCTGCTGCAGGGCGAGGTGGGTTCCGGCAAGACCATCGTCTCGGTGCTGGCGATGCTGCAGATGATCGATGCCGGCTACCAGTGCGCGCTGCTGGCGCCCACCGAGGTGCTGGCCGCCCAGCACGCCCGGTCGATCCGCGACGTCCTCGGCCCGCTGGCCATGGCCGGTCAACTCGGCGGTGCCGACGGGGCCACCCGGGTGACGCTGCTCACCGGGTCGATGAGTGCGGCCCAGAAGAGGCAGGTGCGCGACGAGGTCGCGACGGGAGAGGCGGGCATCGTCATCGGTACCCATGCGCTGCTGCAGGACGCCGTCGAGTTCTCCCGCCTCGGCATGGTCGTCGTCGACGAGCAGCACCGCTTCGGTGTCGAGCAGCGAGATCGCCTGCGCGCCAAGGCCCCCGAGGGCCTGACACCGCATCTGCTGGTGATGACGGCCACCCCGATTCCCCGCACCGTCGCGCTGACCGTGTTCGGTGACCTGGAGACCTCGACGCTACGTGAACTTCCCCGCGGGCGACAGCCGATCACCACCAACACCATCTTCGTCAAGGACAAGCCGCAGTGGCTCGCCCGCGCATGGCAGCGGATCGCCGAGGAGGTGTCCGCCGGACGGCAGGCCTATGTGGTGGCCTCCCGCATCGACGAGAGCGACAAGGCATCCGATCAGCAGGACTCCGACCAGAAGGGCTCCGCCCAAAAGGGGGCCGTGCGTCCGATCACGGTCGTCGAACTCCACGAGCACCTGCGGCACGGGCCGCTGTCCGGGCTGCGCCTCGGCCTGATGCACGGGCGATTGACGGCGGAGGAGAAGGACGCCGTGATGGCCGGTTTCCGCGCCGGCGACATCGACGTGCTGGTGTGCACCACCGTGATCGAGGTCGGCGTCGACGTGCCCAACGCGACGGTGATGGTGGTGATGGACGCCGACCGGTTCGGCATCAGCCAGTTGCACCAGTTGCGCGGCCGCATCGGGCGCGGGGAGCACCCCAGCCTTTGTCTGCTGGCCACCCAGATGCCCGAGGAGTCCAAGGCGGGAGAACGGCTCACGGCGGTGGCCGCCACCGTCGACGGCTTCGAACTGGCCGACCTTGATCTCGCCGAACGCGGTGAGGGAGATGTGCTGGGACTCAACCAGTCCGGGCGCCCGATCACGTTGCGGTTCCTGTCGCTGGCCGAGCATCTGGAGGTGATCATCGCCGCCCGCGAACTGTGCGACTCGGTGTACGGAGAGGATCCGGACCATCCCGGCATGGCCACACTCGCCGCACCATTCACCGGCGGCGACCGGATCGACTACCTGGACAAGGCGTGAGGCGGCGCACCCTGGTGCTGCTCGCCGCGACCGCCGTCATCTCGCTCATCGTCGCGGTGCAGGTGCTGATCTCGGCGGGGCGGCCGGACCCCGTCGCGCGGGTCGGAATGCCGACGGTGATTGAGGGCGCCGACGTGCTGAGCGGGATCACGGTGATCGGTCAACGAGTGCGCGGCTATGACTACCGCCGGCCGGCTTTCGGTGACGCCTGGGATGACGACACCGGCGCGCCGGGTGGACGCAACGGCTGCGACACCCGCAACGACATCCTCAACCGCGACCTCGCCGACAAGACCTATGTGGCCACCAAACGCTGCCCGCGGGCGGTGGCCGGCGGCACGCTGCGCGATCCGTACACCAACGCCACGGTGGCTTTCACGCGCGGGAACCAGATTGGGGCGGCGGTGCAGATCGACCACATCGTCCCGCTGGCCTTCGCCTGGGACATGGGCGCGCGGGACTGGACCGATGAGATGCGCAAGCGCTTCGCCAACGACCCGGCCAACCTGCTCGCCGTGGCCGGGCAGGCCAACCAGGACAAGGGTGACCTGCCGCCCGGGGAATGGATGCCGCCCAACACCGCGTTCTGGTGCACCTATTCCATGCAGTTCATCGAGGTGCTGCGCGGTTACAAGCTTGCGGTCGACGAGGCCTCGGCCGCCCGCCTGCGCGACGCCGCGCGCAGCTGCCCCACCGGCTGAGCGCCAGCCGGCCTGGTTATCCGGTGAAGCTGTCCGGATGCGGCCGGAACCGGGTGCCGTCGTCGAGGCCGTTGAGTGCGGCCATCTCGACCTCGGTGAGTTCGAAGTCGAACACGTCGATGTTCTCGGCCAGCCGCGCCGGCGTCGAGGCCCGTGGGATCACGACGTTGCCGAGCTGGAGGCTCCATCGGATGAGCACCTGCGCGCTGGACTTGCCGTGCGCGGCGGCCACTGACGCCACCGCCGGGTTCTCCAGCAGCTTGCCCGCCCCCAGCGGGCAGTAGGCCTCGGTGAGGATCCCGTACTGGGCGTGCACCGCGCGCAACTCCGCCTGGTTGAGCAGCGGATGCAGTTCGATCTGGTTGACCGCCGGGGTGAAGAACGACAGTTCGATGATGGTCGAGAGGTTCTCGGGGGTGAAGTTGCTGACCCCGATTGACCGGGTGTCGCCGACCTCCTTGGACTTCATCAGCCCGCCCCAGGCGTCGACGTACCTGCCGCTCTCCTCGGCGGGCCAGCCGATGAGATAGAGGTCGACGTAGTCCAGTTCGAGCCGGGCCAGGCTGGCCTTGCAGGCGTCCTGGGAGGCCTGGAAGCCCTGGTCGGCGGTGGCCAGTTTGGTGGTGACGTAAAGATCTTCGCGGGCGATGCCCGAGGCCGCGATCGCGCGACCGACCGCCTCCTCGTTGCCGTCGCCGGGGGTGGTGTCGATCAGGCGGTAACCGGCCGCCAGTGCCGCGCTCACCGCCGCCTCGACCTCTGCCGCCGGCAGGTCGGCGACGCCGATGCCCAGCGCGGGGATGGTGTTGTCGTCGTTGAGCGTGACGGTGGGCGTCATGTCACCTGCCTGTGAGCTAGTTCCGGTGGTGTCTCACCGAACCCGGCTGACGATAGTACCCAGGCGAAATCACCCGGGAGCAGGGCTGGCGTAACGTTCGATGCGGCTAGGGTTTGGTGCGGCTAGGAAAGCACGGCCGAGGGGAAACCGGACCCCGGATGCGATCCGAGACTTGGAGGAGCCGCCATGACCGCGAGCCAGGTGGGTGCCGCGCCCCGACGCGCGGCCGTCAAAGCCAAGGCGCTGGAGATCGGAAACCGGCTGGGCGTCAAGGTGATTCCCCGGCTCCCCGACGGCGTCAAGCGCCTGCTGTCCGGCGGCCGCGCGATCACCATCGACGGCAACACGCTCGACCCTGCACTGCAGATGCTGCTCGCCGCCCAGCGCGCCGTCAGCGTGGAAAGCCTCGTCATCAACGACGACGCCGCGCAGACCCGGGCACACAACCGCGACCTCACCCGCACTCTCGACGAGTCCGACCTCCGGGTGGCCGAGATCAGGCCGGTGTCCATCCCCGGCCCGGCCGGCACCATCGGGGCCCGTCACTACCGGCCGCCGGCCGGGCCGGAGCCGGCTCCGCTGCTCGTCTTCTACCACGGCGGCGGGTTCGTCTTCGGAGACCTCGACACCCATGACTCGGCCTGCCGGCTGATCTGCCGGGACGCCGGTGTGCACCTGCTCTCGATCGACTACCGACTCGCCCCGGAGCACAAGGCGCCGGCCGCGGTAGACGACGCCTACGCCGCCTACCGCTGGGCCCGTGAACACGCCACCGCGCTCGGGGCGGATGCGCGCCGCGTCGCGGTGGGCGGCGACAGCGCCGGGGGAGCGCTGGCCGCGGTCGTCACCATGCTGGCCCGCGACGCGGGTGACCCGCTTCCCACGCTGCAGTGGCTGATCTACCCGGTGACCGACCTGCGCGGGGGTACCCGGTCGCGCACCCTGCTCGGCGAGGGCTTCCTGCTGACCAAGCACGACATGGACTGGTTCCGCGACGAGTACGTGCAGGGGTCGGCCCTGGAGGTCACCGACCCGCGGGTCTCGCCGCTGCTGGCCGAGGATCTGACCGGGCTGTCGCCCGCACTGGTCGTCACCTCGGGATTCGACCCGCTGCGCGATGAGGGCGAGGCCTACGCCGTGCGGCTGCGGGAGGCCGGGGTGCCCGTCGACTATCGGCAGATGTCGTCGATGATCCACGCCTTCCTGAATCTCAACGTGCTGGGCGGCGGGGTGAGCCGGGCCAACGCCGAGATGATCTCCGCACTGCGGGCACACCTGTCCCACGCTTGATGTCCTGCGCCTGAGCTGCCGGTACTCTGATGGGCTAGGACCGTCCCCGACCGTCCCCGACCGTCCCGACCAGCAGTCACCTATCGAGCGAGGATCACCGGAAGCCGTGGCCAACAAGAAGAGCGCACCCCGCTACGACCTGAACGCCCAGAACCGCAAGCGTGACCTGGCGGTGCGGCTGGGGCTGACCGCCCTGGTGGTGGCCTTCGCCGTCGGCCTGGTGCTGTACATCGTGATGGGTAGCGACAAGCAGCCCGCCAACCAGCCGCAGGCGGTCCGGGTCGCATCGGAGTCGGTGATCAAGAAGCCGAACACCGAGGAGCCCAAGGCGGTGCTGGCGGTCTACGAGGACTTCCAATGCCCGCACTGCCGCGACTTCGCGAAAACTTTCGGCCCCACGCTGAAGAAGATCTCCGACAGCGGCGCCGCCGCGGTCGACTACTACATGCTGGCGATCCTCAACCGGACGAACAAGGGCTACTCGGCCCGCGCCGCGAACGCCGCCTACTGCGTCGGCGATGAGAACAAGGAGGCGTTCTTGCGCTTCCACTCCGCGCTGTTCGCACAGCAGCCGATGGAGGGCTCCGGCAGCGGACCGGACAACGCCGCGCTGATCGAGACCGCGCGCCAGGCCGGTGTCACCGGCGGGGGGCCGGACTGCATCAACAGCGGCAAATACGAGGACATGGTCGGCGCGCTGGCCGCGAACACCAAGGTGACCGCCACGCCCACCATCCGCCTCAACGGCGAGGACATCAGCCCCGCCACGCCCGAAGAACTGCTCGCCAAGGTGCGCGCCGTCGTCGGCCCCGTCCCGGCGCTGATGCCCACCCCGGCCCCGGGGCAGCCCGCACCGGTCGCGCCATGAGCCTGACCACCACGCCGGCGGTGGCCCCCGGAGTGGCCGAACCGCAGGCCGCCACCGGCCTGCCGGTGCGCCGCGCCAGCGCGTGGTGGATTCTCATCGCCGGGGTGATCGGCCTTCTCGCGGCGGCCGATCTGCTGGTCGAGAAGATCGAGATGCTCAAAGACCCCAGCTACGTGCCCACCTGCAGCATCAACCCGGTGCTGGCCTGCGGTTCGGTGGTCAACACCCCGCAGGCGGCGGTGTTCGGCCCGCCCAACCCGCTGTTCGGCGTGGTCGCGTTCAGCGTCGTCATCGTCACCGGCGTCCTGGCGCTGGCCAAGGTGGCGCTGCCGCGGTGGTACTGGGTGGGCCTGATGATCGGCACCGGACTCGGCGTCGTCTTCGTGCACTGGCTGATCTACCAGTCGCTGTACGAGATCGGCGCGCTGTGCCCGTACTGCATGGTGGTCTGGTCTGTCACCGTGCCACTGCTGGTGGTGGTGTCCTCGATCGCCCTGCGGCCACTGGCCGGCAACCCGGTGGCGCGCGCGCTGTATCACTGGCGCTGGCCGCTGACCACGCTGTGGTTCACCGCGGTGGGGCTGATGATCCTGGTCCGGTTCTGGGACTACTGGTCGACGCTGATCTAGGTCATGACCCGGATCGTCGCCGGCGCGGCCGGTGGCCGTCGGCTCGCGGTGCCGCCGCGCGGGACCCGGCCCACTACCGACCGGGTGCGTGAGGCGATCTTCAACGTCCTGGCGTCCCGGCTGGACTTCGACGGCCGGCGGGTGCTGGATCTCTACGCCGGCTCGGGGGCGCTCGGACTGGAGGCGCTCTCGCGCGGTGCCGCCTCGGTGACCTTCGTCGACAACGACCGGCGCGCCGCCGAGGTGATCGCCCGCAACATCGACACCGTCGGACTGCCCGGGGCGACGGTGCGCCGCGGGTCCGTCGAGACCGTCCTGGCCGCCGGCGGCGGGCCCGCCCACTCGCCTTTCGACCTGGTCCTGGCCGACCCGCCGTACGACGTCGGCAGTGCCGCGGTGGAGGCCGTGCTGGGGGATCTGCTGCGCCACGGATGGGTCCGCACCGGCAGTGTCATCGTGGTCGAGCGGCCGGTGTCCGCGCCGGTGCTGAACTGGCCGGCGGGTGCGACGGCCTGGCCCGAGCGCCGCTACGGCGACACCCGCATCGAGGCGGCCGAGGTGGACACCGGCTGCTAGCTTGATCACCCATGAGCGGCGCGGTCTGCCCCGGATCGTTCGACCCGGTGACCCTCGGGCACATCGACGTGTTCGAACGCGCCGCCGCACAGTTCGACGAGCTGATCGTCGCGGTACTGACCAACCCGAACAAATCAGGCATGTTCGACGTCGCCGAGCGGATCGCAATGATCGAGGAGTCCACCACCCACCTACCCAACCTGCGGGTCGAGGCCGGCAGCGGCCTGGTGGTCGACTTCGTCAGGGCGCGCGGGCTCACCGCCATCATCAAGGGCCTGCGCACCGGAACCGACTTCGAGTACGAGCTGCAGATGGCCCAGATGAACAAGCACGTCGCCGGGGTGGACACCTTCTTCGTGGCCACCACCCCGCGGTACTCATTCGTATCGTCCTCGCTGGCCAAGGAGGTGGCCGGCCTCGGCGGCGACGTGTCGGCCCTGCTGCCCGAACCGGTCAACCGCCGGCTGGCGGCCAAGCTCGGCCGCTGAAAACCGGCCGCCCCCACCCGCGACCGTGCGGTTTTTCCCGCAACACGCCGTACCGGCGTCGCGATCGGCACACTGGGGTCGTTTTGGCGACACACCGGCCCGCCAGCGCAGTCACAGGGGTAACACCAGGCACACTGGTCACTACCAACGACCGTCTGGGAGGGCGCCGTGTACCGAGTTTTCGAAGCTCTCGACGAACTGAGTGCCATCGTCGAAGAGGCCCGCGGGGTCCCGATGACGGCCGGGTGCGTGGTGCCGCGCGGCGACGTCCTGGAACTGGTCGATGACATCAAGGACGCGATCCCCGGCGAGCTCGACGACGCCCAGGACGTGCTCGACGCCCGCGACTCCCTGCTGCGCGAGGCCAAGGAGCACGCTGACGCCACGGTGGCCAACGCGAGCACCGAAGCCGAGTCGCTGCTCAGCCATGCCCGCGCCGAGGCGGACCGGATGATGGCCGAGGCCAAGTCCCAGGCCGACCGGATGGTCAGCGAGGCCCGCGCGCACAGCGAGCAGATGGTCACCGAGGCCCGCGAGGAGGCTTCCCGGCTGGCCACCACCGCCAAGCGCGACTACGAGGCGGCAGCCAGCCGGGCCAAGGCCGAGGCCGACCGGCTGGTGGAGAACGGCAACATCTCCTACGAGAACGCCGTCCAGGAAGGCATCAAGGAGCAGCAGCGGCTGGTGTCGCAGACCGAGATCGTCCAGGCCGCCCACGGCG
>VEQU01000079.1 GCA_018883075.1 Mycobacterium sp. | reverse complement strand
CCCAGCGGGCCGGCCCAGACCGTCTGCTGGCCGCGCAGCAGGGGCGCGAGCACGGTGACCATCACGGCGTTGACGTGGAACAGCGGCAGCGCGGCGAAGATCACCGAGTCGTCGTCGAGCAGCGTCATCGCGGCGATCATCCAGGCGTTGGCGACCTCGTTGGCGTGGGTGTGCGCCGCGAGTTTGGGCAGTCCGGTGGTGCCGCCGGTGTGAAAGATCGTCGCGATGTCGGTGCCGGTGGGTTCGGACCCGGCGAACGCGTCGGGGTCGCAGTCCGCGGCGAGTTCATCGAGTGATCCGAGTCCGATGACGGTGTCGACCACACCGGCGTCGTGCAGCGCGGCGGCTGTGGCTGCGCAGCCCGGGTCGGTGTCGGAGGCGATGACGACGCGCGCGCCCAGCCGTTCGACGAGTCCGGCGATATGCTCGGCGGCCAGCCCGGGATTGATCGGCGCGGCGATACCGGCGAGCTGGGCGGCCAGGGTCGCGGTGATCAGCGTCTCGCAGTTGGGGCTGAGCAGAACCACCGGGTCGGTGCGGCGAACCCCCCTGGAGTGCAACAGATTCGCCGCGCGGGTCACATCGGCGCACAGCCGACCGTAGGTGCGCGTGCTGGGCTGCTCCCAATGCGCACCGTCGGCCAGCACGCTGGTGGCCACCCGGTCGGGCCATCGGTCCGCCGCGCGGCGGACGATCGCATAGGTGGACTCCGGGAGCCCGCGCTGCGCCAGCGGGATCGACTCGATCTCGGTGATGTCGGCAGGGCTGGAGTACCGCGGCCACAGCAGCGTCTCGCTCATCGCTGTGCTCCGCGGATCTGGTCGACGAGGTCGGCCGCCCGGGTGGGCAGGGTATCGCCACGCCAGGCGACGTGCTGGTCCGGGCGGATCAGCACCAGATCGCGCTCGTACAGTTGGCGTGCGTGCTCGTCGCGGATGTCGACCACCTCCAGGGGGACGCTTCGGGACTGTGCCGCGTACGTCAGCGCGCTGACGTCGAGATCGGTGAACCGTAGCAGGGTGAAGCCCACGCCGAACAGGTCGAAGATCGCCCGGCCGTCGGCGAGATACACACTCGGCGGGCGGAATCCGGGTCGCGTCGTCGGCCGGTAGGCGTCCCAGGTCTGCCCGGGCACCGGATCGGGTTCGGTTGCGACGCTGGGGGATTGGTAGTGATAGCCCCATTCGATACCGTCGGCCTCGTTCTCCAGATTGCCCAGGTCGGCGATCTCACGGCCGAGTCTGCTGCGCTGCAGCGGCCCATCCCAGCCCTCGTCGTGAATCCTGCGGTCATAGAGGGACTTGATGGCCAGCCGGAGGACGGCGTGCCGGCCGGCGGCCTCGCGGTTGCGCAGTGCGACCGCTCGGCGCTCCTGTCCGTAGTCCGCCAGCAGTCCCGGGGCGCCCCATCCGGCCACGTTCGCGGCCAGCGCCCAGCCCAGCCCGACGGCGTCACCGACTCCGGTGTTCATGCCGTACCCGCCGGTGGGCGGCACCTGGTGCACGGCGTCGCCGGCCAGCCACACCCGGCCCGAGCCGTAACTCTCGGCGACCGTCAGCCGCGGCGTCCAGGGATTGGCGGCGAGCACCGTGCACTCGAACCGGCACCCGAGCGCGGCGAACATCAACTCGCGCGGGTCGATGGCGTCGGCGTCCTGGCCGATGCCCAACGGGCTGTGGAAGGTCCAGGAGTCCTCGTCGTTCTGGGAGATCAGCGTCCAGCCGCGCGGGGACTGGGTGTGCCACACCGGGCCGTGCTTCTCGAACACCGCGCGGTCGGGAGAGGTGAAGTGCACCATGTAGAACTCGCCGCTGGCCGGACGCTCGCGGTCCCACGACCACGCGCGCGACAGCATGCGCAGCATCCGCCGCGGCCCGAGTTCCCTGGCGACCAGCTTGCGCAGGTCCGTCGAATCCAGGCCGATGCCCAGCCCGCGGCGGGTGACGCTGCCCGCCCCGTCGCACCCGGCGAGGTAGTCGGCGCGCACCGTGCGCCCCTCGCCGGTGGCCGAGTCGCGCAGGACGACGTCGACGCCGTCGGCGTCCTGGCGGAACGACTCGACGCTGCAGCCGTACTGGACGCTGATGTGGCGGGCCTCGTTCTCCAGAACCTCTTTGAGCGCCGGTTCGAGCAGGATCTGGGAGACCCGCATGCTGGGTTCGAGGCTGCCGCGGCCGTCGTTGCGCCGCCGGGTCTGCTCCCGGGACTCCTCGACGTTCGGATAGGTGAAGCGGGCCAATTCCCACCCGTCCAGAGAGGTGACCCAGCTGACCACCATGTCGCGATCTCCCGGAATCGCGATGTCGCGCAAACGGTGTGCGACGCCGAGGCGCCGGAACAACTCCATGCTGCGACCGTTGGTGATGTCCATCTTCGGATGGGTGGTGGTGGTCGGGTTGCGCTCGACGAGGAGCGTCTGCACGCCGTGGCGTTCGAGTTCCAGAGCCAGCGTCAGCCCCACCGGGCCGGCGCCGGCGATCACCACCGGGACTCGATCCACCGCGTCCTCCTAGTAGCCCCTGCGGGAAAACCCGTGGGCATCAGCCTAGAACGCTAAAGTGGCGAATGGCAATTAAATAATTGACGAAAGGAAGCCGATGAACGCTGCGACGTGGGTGGCGATCGCGCTGGCCGCGGTCTACCTGCCAGCCGGGCTGCTCAAGCTGGTGGTCGCAAAGAGCCGGCTGGTCACCAATCCGCAGTTCGGCTGGGCCGCCGGGGTGTCGGATCAGGCGATCAAGGCGATCGGCGCGGCCGAGATCCTGGGCGCGGTCGGGGTCATCGCGCCGAGGCTGACGGGCGTCGCGCCGGTGCTCGGTGTGCTCGCCGCCTGGGGCTTGGCGGCGGTCCAGGTGGGAGCGATCGTTGTGCACGCCCGCCGGCGTGAGTTCGCGACGCTGCCGATCAATGTCGTGTTGCTGGCGCTGGCGGTGGTGCTGGCCGCCGGAGTGGTGTAGCCGCCCGGCTCGTCAGCGCAACCGCAAGCCGAAGCTGACGAGGTCGGCTGCCTTCTCGATCAACTCGGCCAATTCGTCGGCGTCCTGGTGCAGATCGTCGTGCCGCCACGCCAGGCTGATGATGCCGTTCCAACTGGCCCACAAGATGGTGGCGGTCGCGCGCGGGTCGAGGTCGCGGATACTGCCGTCGGCGATTCCGCGTTCGATGGCGTCCACCATGCGGGCGTTCTGCTCGTCGACCCGCCGACTCAGCAGCGCGGCGGTCTCCGCGGCGGCGGGGTAGGGCCCCGGCTTGGTGGGAAACGCCAGCATCCGGAAGAACTGCGGGTGGTCGAGTGCGAAGCGCAGGTACTGCTCGGAGGCGGCGAGTAGTTGTTCGATCGGGTTGCGGTCCGGCGTGTAGGCGCGGTCCATGTAGTCCCGATCCACATCGAGTGCCCGGCCCACCACCGCCGCGTAGAGCCCTTCCTTGCTGCCGAAATTGTTGTAGATCGAGCCGACGGCGACGCCGGCGTGCGCGCCGATCTCCTCGACGGTGACCTCGTCGACCGGGCGCTCGGCGAACATCTGCTGCGCCGCGGCGAGCAACGCGTCCATGGTGCGTTGCTTGCGCGGATCCAGACGGGCGTGCGCGGGGGCCTCCACGGTTCGATCGTAATGCGGAGCGGCGGTTTATTAGAACCGTTGCAATAGGTGTCGCGCCGGGTTACCATCGCGGGCATGTTGGAAGCGTTACAACAAGTATCGCCTGAGGGGGACGCGGTTCGGACGGCCGCGCGGTGAACGAACCCGCTCTCGGCGTCGTCGGCAGGTTGAGCCGCGCGCAGGTCGAGCAGATCACGCGGCGGGCGGCCCGGCGGATGGGGCGCAATCGGCCCGAGGCGGTATCGCTGCACAGCGTCGTCGTCCCCGACACGGCGGTGGCCCTCGAGGCCGCGAGCCTGCTGCGCGACACGGCGCCGGGTGTGCTGGCCGCCCACAGCCACCGCGCCTATCTGTTCGGCGGACTGCTCGGCAATCGGGACGGACTGGACTGGGATCCCGAACTGCTGTTCACTGCGGCGATGCTGCACGATCTCGGGCTGACCGACGCCGTCGGCGGCGACGGGCCCTTCGAACAGCGTGGTGCCGCCGCGGCGCAGACGTGGCTGACCGGCCACGGCTGGCCGCAGGACCGGGCTGCGATCGTCGCCAAGGCGATCCGGATGCATCTCGACGTGGGCCGTGCCGGCAAGGAACGCCCCGAGGTGGCACTGCTGCACTTCGGGACCGCCGCCGACGTCACCGGTATGCGCCTGGAGGACATCCATCCCGACACCGTCGCCGACGTGATCGACGCCCATCCGCGGCAGGGATTCAAGCACTATTTCGCCGCCAAGATCCGCGCCGAGTCCCGGTCCCAGCCGCACTCGGCCACCGCCGCACTCTGCCGCTGGGGCCAATTCCCCTGGCGCATCACGCATTCACCGTTTCCGGAGTGACGATGAGGAGTGACGATGAGGAGTGACGATGACTCGACAGCTGAGTAATCCGACCATGGCCACGCTGCTGGCGGCCGGCCTCATCTTCCTGCTGGCACTGGTCCTCGGCATCTGGAAGTACCGCCAGATGGCCACCAGCCCCGATCACCTGGCGCACCCCTACGTCGACATCGCCCACCGGTCGGCGCTGCTGTACTCGTTCGCGACCCTGCTCGTCGCCGTCTTCGTCGAACTCAGCGCATGGCCGGCGTGGGTCAACGCCGCGGCGGCCGCGACGATCATCGTCTTCTTCGTCGGCGCGATCGGCAGTTACATCCTGCACGGCGCCAGGCGCGACACCACCAACCAACTCAGCCTGCCCGGACCCGGAATCCATGTGGCGATGGTGTCGCTGATCGTCGCCGAGATCGGCGGCTTCGCCGTCCTGCTGACCGGCTTCCTCAAGGGCTGGCTGTGACGTACCGCCGGTCCGGCGGCGCTGCACACCACGAAACCCGCCGTCAGGAGCCACGATGACCCTTCTAGTGATCGCCGTAACCGGCGTGTTCTTCGCGGGCATGGGTGTCTTCGCGCTGGCCCGCCCGGCCGCTCTCATCCGGCCGTTCGGTATCACCCTGCCGATCCCGGAGTCGCGCGCCGAGGTGCGGGCGGTGTACGGCGGCTTCGGCCTGGCGATCGCCGGGATGCTCGCCGTGGCCGCCGGTGACCCGGCCTTGCGGGACGGCATCCTCCTCACCGTGGCCGCCGCACTCGGCGGCATGGCGTTCGGGCGACTGGTCTCCGGGGTCATCGACGCGCCGAAAGCCTTCTACCCCAACTGGTTCTACTTCATCGTGGAGGTAGTCGCAGCCGCCGCGCTGCTGTGGGTCTCTCGGTGACGCCGTAACCCGTCAGCGTGCGGGGCGTCCGGTGACGGCGTCGGAATGCGGATCTGCGTGCAGTCCGGCCGCACCGCCGCGGAATCGCCCCGGATCGGGGTAGATGCGGCCGAGGCCGCGCACGGTGACCGCCACCGCCCCGCCCTCGGCCGGCGGCACGGTGCCGGCGGGCACCCGGACCCGCACTCGGGTTCCGTCGGCCAGTTCCACCCGCACCAGCGAGTCGTACCCGTGGTAGACGACCTCGCGGACGACTCCGCGTGCGCCGTGTCCGGTCGCGGGCCGGCCCAACAGCAACTGCTCGGGCCGCAACACCAGAACCGCCGGGGAGTCGACGTGCCCGTGTGCGTGCACTGCGATCCCACCGAGCGCGCAGCGCGCAGTGTCGCCGTCGAGCACGGCGGGCAGTTCCACCGCGTCGCCGACGAAGCGGGCGACCTCGAGATCGGTTGGAGCGTCGTACACCTCAGCCGGTGTGCCGGACTGCACGATGCGGCCGTCGCGCATGACCGCCACCAGATCGGCCGTCGACAGCGCCTCCTCCTGATCGTGGGTGACCAGCACGGCCGTCGTGCCGATCGACCGCAACAGGTCGCGCACCTCGGCGCGCAACCGCGTCCGCAGCGCGGCGTCGAGCGAACTGAACGGCTCGTCGAGCAGAACCACCTCGGGCGCCGGAGCCAGCGCCCGCGCCAGCGCCACCCGCTGCTGCTGCCCGCCGGAGAGATCCTGCGGACGGGACAGGGCGAAGTCGCGCATGCCCACCATGTCGAGCATCTCGTCGACTCGCTTACGGGATCCGCGCGGCAGGCCGAAGCCCACGTTGGCGCGGACGTTGAGGTGTCCGAACAGCGCGCCCTCCTGGGGCACGATGCCGACCCGGCGCCGTTCCGGGGGAACGAACGCCGGCCCGGCCACCCACCTCTGGCCGAAGCGCACCGTGCCGGTGGCCGGGCGGAGGAACCCGGCCAGCACCCGCAGCAACGTGGTCTTGCCCGAACCGCTGGGACCCAACACGGCGGCGACGGCCCCGGACGGCACCTCGAGATCCAGGTCGTCGAGCACCGGGCCCGCGCCGTAGTCGACACTCAGGCCGCGCACGCTGAGGGCGGTCACAGGGCCACCGCCTCGCCGCCGCGGTCGGCCACCGCGCGGCTGAGCAGCCAGGCCGGGACGGCGGCCAGTGCCACCAGCGTGATGGCGTACGGCGCCGCCGATCCGTAGGCCGCGACTTCGGTGCGGCTCCACAGTTCGGTCGCCAGGGTGTCCAGACCGGTGGGCCGCAGCATCAAGGTGGCGGGGAGTTCTTTCATGGCGGTGAGCAACACCATCAGCCCGCCGGCGGCGATACCGGGCAGGGTCAACGGAAGGGTCGTCTGCGCCCACGCGCGAAGCGGGCCGCGGCCGAGTGTGCGGGCAGTCTGCTCGAGCACCGGTGACACGGCGGCGGTGGCGGCGCGGGTGGCCCCAATCGCCTTGGGGCTGAACAGGATCGCGTAGGCGAACGCCAGCATCGCGACGCTCTGGTACAGGCCCGGCAGCACCGCGAGGGTGAGGAAGACCAACGACAGACCCACCACCACGCCGGGCAGCGCATGCCCGGTGAACGACAGGGTCTCCACCCACCGCACCGCGCGCGTGCGGTAGCGCCCGGCGAGGATGCCCACCGGCAGCGCGAGCACGACGGCCAGCGCGGCGCCGGCGGCCGCGACCCCGAGCGATGTCAACGCGGCCGAGACGAGTTCACCGACAGCCAGGGGAGTCCGGCTGCCCTCGGCCATCCGCGCGATGAGCGCGATCATCGGCGCGGCCACCGCCACACCGGCGAGAATGGTCAGCCAGCCCACGGCGGCGGCCCGACCGGTACGGCCGAGCCGGACCGCAACGGCACGGCGCTGGGCGCCGGACCCGGTGCGCCACCGGCGGTTGCGCCCCCGCACTCGCCGCTCCGCGAACACCAGCAGCACGGCCAGGCCGACCAGTACCAGGGCCAGCACGGTGGCGCCGACGCGGTCGAAGCTGGCCCGGTAGGACGCGTAGATGACCCGGGTGAAGGCATCCACCCGCATCAGGGCGACGGCTCCGAAGTCCGACAGCACGTAGAGCGCCACCAGCAGGGCGCCGCCGGCCGCAGCGGGCCAGGCCTGCGGAAGCGTGATTCGGGTGAAGGCGCGCATCGGCCCGAGGCCCAGCGCGCGGGCCACCTCCTCGCCGGCCGGGTCGGCGGCGCGCAGCGCGGCGGTGACCGGCAGCAGCACGTAGGGAAACGACACGAGGGTGAGGATCATCGCGGCCGCCCAGAACCCGCTCATGGCGGGGAACTGGGACAGCCACGCATAGGCGGCGACGTAGGACGGCACCGCCAGGGGCAGCGCCAGCAGTGCCAGCCAGCCCGCCCGGCCGGGCAGGTCGGTGCGCGCGACCAGCCACGCGGTGGGGATCCCGATCAGCAGGCACGCCGAAACTACCACCAGCACAAGGGCTATCGAGGTGCCGACCGTCTCAAGCGTGCGCGGCCGGATCAAGATCTCCGCCCAGCGCCGCCAGCCCGCATCGCCGGCGCGGACGACCAGGTATATCAGGGGGATCAACGACAGCGTCGCCGTGACGGCACCGGCGGCGAGCAGAGCGCGCGGTGGCCGCCCGGTGATCCTTCGCCGGGTCTGGGGCGCGGGTGTCGCGGTGAGTGTCATAGCAATCCGGTGTCCGCCAACATGGTCAGGGTGGCCGGCAGGCTGTCCAGGTCGGCCAGTGCGACATCGGGTCCGCGCAGCGAGTCCAGCGGCGGAAGGCCCTGTGCTGCAGGGATATTCGGAAGCAGCGGGTATTCGTAGGTGTTGGTGACGAACCACTGCTGGGTTTCGGGGGAGAGCAGCCACTCGACGAACGCGGCGGCCTGCGTGTTCTCGGCGGCCGGCGCGAGGATACCCGCTCCGGCGACGTTGACGAGGCTGCCCGGGTCGCCCGGCGCGGTGAAGGCGATCGTGGAGCGCATCTTCGCCTCGCCCACCTCGGCGGCCTTCTCGTACCAGTAGTAGTGGTTGATCAGGCCGAGTTTCACCTGCCCGGCGTCCACGGCGTCGAGGATCAGACCGTTCTTCTCGTAGCGCTGAACGTCGTTGTCCACCATGCCTTTCAACCAGGCGCGGGTGGCGTCGTCGCCGTCGGCGATACGCATGGCGGTGACGAAGGCCTGGAACGACGCGTTGGTGGGGGCGATCGCCACCTGCGAGCGCCACCGCGGGTCGGTGAGGTCGGTGACCGAACGCGGCACTTGGTCGGCCGCAACCTGCTGCGGGTCGTAGACGATGACCCGGGCCCGCCCGGTGACTCCGGTCCAGGTGCCGTCGGGCGCGCGGTAGGCGGCCGGCACCGCGGTGGCCGCCTTCTCGGGCAGCGCCGCGAAAAGGCCGGCGGCCTCCACCGCGCCCAGTGCGCCGGCGTCCTGGGCGAAGAACACCTGCGCGGGACTGCTCGCACCCTCTTCGAGGAGTTGGGCGGCCAACTCGGCGCTGTCGCCGTAGCGGGCGTCGACTTTGATGCCGGTCTGTTCGGTGAACTGTCTGAACAGCGGTCCGACGAGTTCCTCGGAGCGCCCGGAGTAGACGGTGAGGGTGGCTTGCGCATCGCCCGAGGGGGCGCGAGTGCAGGCGGCGGTGATGATCGGTAGCGCCAGCAGGGTGGCCAGCAGTGCGACCAGCGCGCGAGCGGGCATGCGGACCAGGCGTGGACGCCGACTCACCACGGACTCCTTTAGGGTTACCTAATTGAGGTTAGCCTAAGGTTTCATAAGCGCGCTTTGGGTGTCAAGCGGGGCTAGGGGGCCTTCCGACGAAAATCGTGCTACGTAAGAGCTACACTTGTCGCATGTCTGAGGTCGCCTCCCGCGAACTACGCAACGACACGGCCGGCGTGCTGCGTCGGGTTGCCGCAGGCGAGGTCGTGACGATCACGGTGAAGGGCAAGCCCGTCGCCCGGCTCACCGCAGCTGTGCCCACTCGCCGCCGCTGGTTGTCCGGAACCGAGGTGGCTCGGCGCCTGACGCGTGCTCAAGCCGACCCGGGACTGCGCGATGATCTGGCCATCCTGGCCGGTGACACCACCGACGATCTCGGACCGATCCGGTGACTTCGGCAGGCCTGCTCGACACCTCTGTGTTCATCGCGAACGAGACGGGCCGTCGGCTCGACGAGGCCGCGATGCCCGAGCAGGTCGCGACCACGGTCATCACGCTGGCCGAACTCACTGCGGGCGTGCTGGTCGCCGTCTCTGCTGACGTCCGCGCCCGCCGGCTGGACACCCTGGACGCTGTCGCGGACATGGAGGCGCTGCCGGTCGACGAGGACGCCGCACGGGCCTGGGCGCGGTTGCGCGCGCATCTCGCCCAGACTGGGCGGCGGATGGGGGCCAACGATCTGTGGATCGCGGCGATCGCGGTGTCTCGGGAGCTGCCGGTCATCACCCAGGACGCCGACTTCACGGCCCTCGACGGCGTCACCGGTTTCACCACGATTCGGGTGTGACGTGCCCGGCGCGGCGCGGCCGGTCTCGCAGCCGCACCCCACGACCCAAGCTGCGCCGTGACCTAAGCTTCGCCTCAGTCGGTCTAACGACCGTGAAGGAGCGGCGGTGGCGGAGCGCGGGGGCTCGATTGGGCGAGTCGGTGCGCTCGCCGCCGCGCTGGGGGTGGGTTCGGTTCTGGCCTGGCTGCCTGCGGCGTCGGCA